>CAYSTN010000013.1:0-32688 GCA_964434135.1 uncultured Oscillospiraceae bacterium | reverse complement strand
GTGCTGTGCGGCGTGTTGGGCGCGGTGGAAATCGGAAGGATTCGGGCGGGCAGAGGCGTCCGCCCCTACAACGCTATACGGAAAAATCCCAGAGGCGGAGAAACAGCCCTCTCAGGCGGCTACGCCGCGGCGGGTCGATGTGGGCATCGACCCCTACGGGTGCAAAGCAAATTGATAGGTGCGCAGCAAAGAATGTGGGGGCGGAAAGCCCTCTCAGGCGGCTGCGCTGCGGCGGGTCGATGTGGGCATCGACCCCTACGGGTGCGGAGAAAAACCAAAGGTGCGGAGGGAATCGGCAGGAGGGACGAGGTGCCTGTCCGGCTGATCGTTTCTTTGGTCGTGTGGTCACCGATCACAGTATGGGGCGCGCCGCAGACGCAGTGGTTGGTATGCGCGTCCCCTATTTTGCGCTATTTTAGTACGTCCGGTCATCGTATTGCAAACCATTTCTCCCATCCGGACGGAAAAAGAGTAGAAATCTGTTTGCGCGCGTGGTATGATAGACACAAAATCGGGTGGAAAGAAGGGTCTTTGGTTGCTGTATCTTGGTTTGCTGCTGCTCGCGGGGCTGTTGCAGGGCGTGATGGTCTCACTCAACGCGCAGCTCGGTATGTATTATTCTCTGTTCGGTGTGTGTCTGTTCGTGCATGGCATCGCGCTGGTGCTGCTGCTGGCGTATCTGGCGCTCAAGCGTCAGCCGCTGCGCTTTTCCGGCGCGCCGTGGTATGTGTATCTGGTCGGTGCGATGGGGATTTTCATCGTTGCTACGTCCAGCTGGTGTACGCTGCACGTGGGCGCAAGCGCGTTTTTGGCGCTGTCCACGGCGGGACAGCTGGTTTCGTCGGCGCTCATCGACCGCCTGGGTCTTTTTGGAATGCCGGTCGCTCGCATCCAGAAAAAACAGCTGCCCGGCTACGCGCTGGTACTCATCGGCGTGGTGCTGGTTGTCTTAAACTGAAGGAGGGCGCGTGATGCTGTACTATCTGGTTTCGATCTTCAACGGATTTTTCAACTCCATCAACCGCATGACCAACGTTCGCGCCGGTAAGCTGTTCGGCACGGCCAACGGTGCGCTCATCAACTATGTCGAGGCGACGGTTTTGTCTCTGGTTTTGATCTTCGTGCTGCGAGACGGCAACGAACTGGCCTGGGGTCACATCGTTTCCGTTCCGTGGTGGGTCTACGCAGGAAGCGTTTGCGGACTGCTGGCGCAGCTTTTGCAGATCGTCGGAACGCTGCGCTCCAACACGCTCATCTCGTCGGTTTTGATGCTGGCCGGTAATCTCGGCATGGCGCTGGTACTCGACTATGTCTTCTACGGTACGTTCAGTCTGCTGCGCGCGGTTGGCATCTTGCTCATCCTGCTCGGCATGGCGTGGGTCGAAGCGTCCAAGCGCCCCGGCAAAGAAGACGCGCAAGGGTGAATTTTTTCCTGCCGGGCAGGAGCTGACGCATTCTGCGCGCGCCGTGTGGCAAACTGAGAGCATCCTGAAAAAAGAGGGCTTTCGGTATGTACAGAAGAATCGTTCGATGCTTGTTTCTTGCGGCGCTGCCGGTGCTGTTGCTCCCCTTTGCACACGCCGGTGCGGAGCTGACGCACCCGGGCTATCTGCGCGGTTTTGCCGACGGGACGCTGCGCCCGGAAGAACCACTCACGCGCGCACAGCTGGTCTGCGCGCTCAGCCGTCTGGCCGACGGCGCACTTTTCGCCGAACGTGTGAGCTTTGCCGACCTGCCGGTGTCGCATTGGGCGTATCCGGCGGCAGCGCAATTGTGCGGTGCGGGTGTGCTGCCGTTTGGCGCAGACGGGTGGTTTCGTCCTGCGCAAAGCGTCAGCTGGTACGAGTTGAGTGCGGTTTTTGACGCACTGGCAGCCAGCGAAGCCGGACGCGAGGCGTTCGGCGCGCTCACGCGCGGCTGGGACGAGAAGACCGTCCTGCCCGCCGAAGCCGACACGCTTGCGCGTGATACGCCGCTCAGCCGGGCGGAATTTGCGCGCGTGGTCAACGCGCTGCTTGGCCGCGTACCGGACGCAAACGATGCGCAGCTGCGCGCAGCAAGCTGGTTTTCGGACAACCGGGACACCGATGCGTGGTACTATGCCGCGCTCATTGAAGCCAGCGTCAGCCACACCTGCCGCTTTTCGCACGACAAGGAAGTGTGGAGCGCGATCGGGTAACGGTATGGGTCTGCACACGGCAGACCCATTTTCTTTGCTGGTAATGTGTGTGCGGCTGTGATATAATGCAGAAAAAGCGTGGATATGCAGGAGCAAACGGAAGATGAAACATCTATTGCATTTTTTAAAACCTTATCGGAATCAGGCGATCCTTGCGCCGGCTTTCAAGCTGCTCGAGGTGATCTTCGAGCTGCTCGTGCCGCTCATCATGGCCGACATCATCGATGTCGGCATCGCCGCCGGTGACAACGGGTATATCCTTCGAAAGTGTCTGGTGCTGATCGCTCTGGGGCTGTGCGGCTTCGGCTTTACCACGTGCGCGCAGTATTTCTCTGCCCGCGCATCCACCGGCGCGACGGCGCAGCTGCGCCACCGGCTCTTTGCCCATATCCAGACGCTTTCTTTCGCGCAGCAGGATCAGCTCGGCACGGCTACGCTCGTCACGCGTATGAGCAGTGATATGAATCAGGTGCAGACGGGACTGAATCTGATGCTGCGGCTTTTGCTGCGCTCGCCCATCGTCGTATTTGGCGCAATGGTGATGGCTTTTAGCATCGATGCGCGCGCCGCGCGTATCTTCGTGGTGGCCATTCCGGCTCTGTTCGCAGTGGTCTTTGCTATCATGCTCAGCTGCATCCCGCTGTACCGCCGGGTGCAGTCCCGGCTCGATGCCGTGACCGGCGCAGCGCAGGAGAATCTGTCCGGCGTGCGTGTCATCCGCGCGTTCACCCGCGAAACAGAAGAAGCGCAGCGCTTCGATGAAAAGCTCGCGGCGCTGTTTGCCTCGCAGCGGGTGGTGGGGCTTTTGTCGGCGGTTCTCAATCCCCTGACCTATGTCCTCATCAACCTTGCCATCGTGGCAATTCTGCGCACCGGGAGCGTTCGCGTCGATTCCGGCGCGATCACACAGGGCGAACTGATCGCGCTGTATAACTATATGTCGCAGATCCTCATTGAGCTGATTAAATTTGCCAACCTCATTTTGAATCTCACGCGCTCTGCCGCCTGCGCCGGGCGCATCTGGCAGGTGTTGCAGCTGCAATGCGATATGCCGGACGGGGCGCTTCCCCTGCCGCAAAACGAAACCGCTCCGGCTTTGGAATTTCGCGGGGTCAGCCTGCAATACCCCGGCGCGGGCGCAGAAGCGCTCACCGACGTAAGTTTCACCGCGCAGCCCGGGCAGACCATTGGCATCATCGGCGGCACGGGTTCGGGCAAAAGTTCGCTTGCCAACCTCATCCCGCGCTTTTATGATGCAACGGCAGGGCAAGTCCTCGTGCGCGGCGAAGACGTGCGCGCGCTGCGGCTCTCGTCGCTGCGCAAAAGCATCGGCATCGTGCCGCAAAAGGCGCTGCTGTTCAGTGGCACGGTGCGGCAGAACCTTCTGTGGGGTTCGGCTGAGGCCGACGACGAAGCGCTGTGGCAGGCGCTGCGCGCAGCGCAGGCAGAAAGCGTGATCCGCGACAAGCCCGGTGGACTTGATGCCGTCGTGGAAAGCGGAGGCCGGAATTTCTCCGGCGGTCAGCGTCAGCGGCTGACCATCGCCCGCGCGCTCGTGCGCAAGCCCGCAATCCTGATCCTCGATGACAGCGCTTCCGCGCTGGACTTTGCAACTGACGCGGCGCTGCGCAAGGCACTCAAGGCGCTGCCGTGGAAACCGACGACGATCCTTGTCTCCCAGCGTGTCAGCTCTGTGCGTCACGCGGATGAGATTCTGGTGCTTGACGACGGCCATCTGGCCGGACGCGGCACACATGATACGCTTCTGCTCTCATGCCCGGTGTACCAGGAGATCTGCCGTTCGCAGGACAGAAAGGAGCGTGTGCAATGAAGACCACTCAGGTTTTGCGTCGTCTGCTGCGGCAGCTGCGCCGGTATGTGCCGCTGCTGGCCGTGTCGATGCTGCTGGCGCTCGGCAGTGTGGCCGGAACGCTCTATATCCCCATTCTGGCCGGTGATGCCATTGACCACATCGTCGCGCCCGGACAGGTCGACTTTGCCGTTGTGGGCATTCTTGCAGCAAAAATCGCGCTCATTGCCGCGCTGAGCGCACTCGTGCAGTGGGTCATGGCTGCGCTTCACAACCGTGTGTGCTTCTCGCTCACGCGCGAACTGCGCGCACAGGCGTTCGAGCATTTGCAGGTGCTTCCGCTGTCGTATCTGGACGCGCACCCGGCGGGCGACACGCTCAGCCGTATGATCTCTGACATAGAAACGCTTTCCGACGGGCTTTTGCTGGGTTTTTCGCAGCTGTTTACGGGCATTTTGACCATTCTGGGGACGCTTTGTTTCATGCTGTCGATCAGCTGGAAGATCACCCTTGTGGTCGCAGTGCTGACCCCGCTGTCGCTGCTGGCGGCAAAATTCATCGCCGGGCGCACTGCTTCAATGTTCCGGCTGCAAGCCGCCGCGCGCGGCGAACAGACCGCCTTCCTCGGCGAACAGCTGAGCGGCCAGCGCGTCGTTCAGGCTTTTTCGCATGAGGCCGAAAGTCTGCGGCAGTTTGACGCAGGCAACGACCGGCTGCAAGCCGCTTCCATGCGCGCGACCTTTTTCTCGTCGATGACCAACCCCTCTACCCGGCTCATCTACAGCATCATCTATGCCTGTGTCGGACTGACCGGCGCGCTGAGCGCCGTGGCCGGAACGATCAGCGTCGGCGGGCTGTCGTGTTTTTTGAGCTACGCGAACCAATACGCCCGGCCGTTCAACGAGATCACCGGGGTCATCACCGAGCTGCAAAACGCCTTTTCGTGCGCTGCGCGGGTGTTTGACCTGCTCGACCAGCCTCCGCAGCAGCCAGACGCTGCCGATGCCGGGCAGCTCACAGCCGCGCAGGGACAGGTGGAGCTTTGTAACGTCTCGTTCTCCTACACCCCCGCGCAGCCGCTGATCGAGCAGCTGAACCTTCGCGTCAAGCCCGGCCAGCGCGTGGCCATCGTCGGCCCGACCGGCTGCGGCAAGACGACGCTCATCAATCTGCTGATGCGCTTTTACGACGTAAGCAGCGGCGAGATCCGCGTCGACGGCCAGCCCATCCGAACACTTACCCGCCAAAGCCTGCGGCGGCAATACGGCATGGTCCTGCAGGATACCTGGCTGCAAGCGGCCACCGTGCGCGAGAACATCCGTCTGGCGCGCCCGGACGCAAGCGACGAAGAAGTCTGCACCGCTGCGCGCCGTGCGCACGCCGATTCGTTCATCCGCCGCCTGCCGCAGGGCTACGACACCGTCTTATCCGACAGCGGTGGCGCGCTGTCTGCCGGGCAGCGGCAGCTGCTTTGCATCGCGCGCGTGATGCTCTGCCTGCCGCCGATGCTCATTCTGGACGAAGCAACCAGTTCCATCGATACGCGCACGGAGGTCAAGATCCAGCAGGCGTTTGACGAGCTGATGCAGGGGCGCACGAGTTTCATCGTTGCGCACCGCCTGTCCACCATCCGCGAAGCGGATGTCATTCTGGTCATGCAGAACGGCAAGATCGTCGAGCAGGGACGGCATGAGACGCTTTTGGCGCAGAACGGCTTCTACGCCAAGCTCTATCACAGCCAGTTTGAAGCATAAAAACAGCGTAGTTTTTCTTGCATTTTCGCGGCAGGAATGATACGATAACAGTATCAAATCGGGTAAAAAAGGGGCGCTCTTTTTGGCAAAGCAGATCACCCGCATCGTTCTGACCGGCGGCCCGGCCGCAGGCAAGACGACACTCATCAGCCGCATTCTCAAAGAGTTCAAGCAGGACGAGGGCTGGAAGGTCATCACCATTCCGGAAACGGCAACCGAGCTGATTTCCGGTTTCGGCATCAAGCCGTTCGGCGGCTGCGTGTCGATGCTGGATTTCCAGTATTTCGTTGTCTCTGACCAGCTGCACAAAGAGCAGCTGGCGCTGCGCGCGGCGCAGATGGTTCCGGAAGAAAACGTCATCCTGCTCTATGACCGGGCGCTGTTCGATGATAAGGCGTATATCTCCGACGCGGAGTTCCGGCAGGTACTGGCGCACTTCGGTAAGACAGAGGAGCAGGTGCTGGCCGGGTACGACGCGGTCTTGCACCTCGTCTCATGCGCCAAGGGCGCGGAGTTCGCCTACAACTTTGGCAACGAGGCGCGCTATGAACCGCTTGAAGTTGCGCGGGAAAAGGATGATCTGACCCTGCGCGCATGGCGCGCACATCCGAATCTGCACATCATCGACAATTCCGTCGATTTTGAAGACAAGATCGCACGCGGGCTGCGCGCAGTCTATGCGGCCATCGGTCGGCCAAAGCAGCACGAAGTCTGGCACAAGTACCTCATTTCCCTGCCCACGCTCAAGACGCTCTCTGAAACATACCGCGCGTCCAGCGTCGACATGATGCAGACCTACCTCACCCGCACCAATCCCAACATCGTGCGCCGTGTGCGCCAGCAGAAAAACGGCAGCGATTATCTCTATTTCTACACCGAAAAGCGCACGACCGAGTCCGGCCAGTGGGAGACGGAAAAGCCCATTTCGGAAAAAGAGTACATCCGCTATCTGATGCAGGGTGACACCAGCCTGCACACGGTACACAAAACCAAATACCGGTTTTGCTACGACGGCTGCCGGTTTGAGATCGACGTCTATCCGTTCTCGCCTGACCGTGCCATCATGCGCGCTGCACTGGCGCAGGAGAAGCCGGTGCTTCACGCCCCGCCTGAGATCACGATCCTGCGCGAGGTCACCGATGACCCCGCCTACAAAAACCGCCAGCTTGCGAAAACGCAGTGCCTGTGACCCATACGTAATACAATCCCCCCGGGGTGTGCTTGCGCACACCCCGGGGGTACGTTTTTTGCGCGGGTTTCCCGCATCTTGCAGGAGCGGCGGGACCCATGGATCCCGCCGCATCGGCACGGCGAAGTCACGTAGATGGCAACCCCCCACGACCCAACGAAATGGTCGTGGGGTGGAAAGGAGCAGCAACGAAATGGACAGGCTCCAGCCTGCGACCCAACACAGTGGTCGCAGGCTGGAAAGGAGAAACCGAGCTTAGAGGATAAGAAGCCTCGCTTGCGAGGATTCGTTCCAGCAAGGTCGGTTTCGACGCGCAGCAGGGCGAGGGATATGAAGTTTGCTGCGACGCAGGCATCGACCCCTACGAGGCGAATGGAAATCGTCAGATTTGCCAAAACTCTCTCAGGCGGCTTCGCCGCCAGCTCTCCCAGAGGGAGAGCCAAGGGCGCGGCAGGGTATCGTAAATACAGAGAAAACAGCAAGCGCCCGGGCTTTGCCCGGGCGCTTGACAGTCTTTAGCTGTTGATGACTACGTAGTCAATATCTGTTGTGCTTTTATAGTATTTATCGCCGGTGATCTGATGCTGCGGGCCAAGTTCTGCCGTCTTGTCTACGCCATTCAATTTCGTGGAAAGCTGGCCGGTGAAGCTGCAATTCTTAAATGTTACCGTTCCCGACTTGCTATTCATCCACACGCCTGCGATACCGCCAATCTCCAGATGATCTCCTTCATCCTTGGCGTTCAGTAATGTCACATTGCCGCTACAGGTCACATTCTCAAACGTGTTGCCATAGTGCGCAATACCGGCAATGCCGCCGACATCACAGGTAGAACCGATTACGTCAATGTTGGATGTGACGTTCAATACCTTGTGATTGCCTTCGCCCATGAAGCCAACTACGCCGCCAACATACGATCTGTAACTTTCGGAATCCGCCTTGACATAGCTTCCTGCGTTCACGTCGACTGTGATATTGGTCAGATCCCTATATGCACTATAACCAACGACGCCTCCCACATAGCCATAACCATTCACCACAACGTTGCCGCAGACTTTGATGTTGGTATACTTGGAGGCATAGGGGCAGCCGGCAACAACGCCAACATAGAGACGACCAGAAATCGTTGCATTTTGTACCGTGAGATTCTTGATCTCACCGAGCGTAGTAAAACCAAAGAATCCAATGTTGTTTTCCGAAGCACGGTTGATGGTCAGGTTACGGATCGTATGATTTTGACCGTCAAAAGTACCCTCGAACTTTTTGCTGTCCCCACCAATCGGTGTCCACGGCTCGTTGTTCAGATCGATATCGGTCATCAGCTTGACCGTCTCGTTCTTGAAGCTCTTGCCCTTGGTGTTCACCTCATCAGCGAACACATACAAGCCCTTCTTGCTGAAAACACCGTAGGATGTATCGCTGAGTTGATAGAAACCAGTCTCGGATTCAGACGTAAATGTGAATGTGCCACCGGTGATGTTGATCGGATACCATACCTTTTTATTTGCATCTTCTCCATAGTCTTTTTTCAGAGTCGGCGCTGTAAATGTACCGCCGCTGATCGTCAGACTACCCTGCTTATTCGCAGCATCTTCTCCGCTGCCACTCAGAGCCAGCAGACTGTTGCTGCCGCTGAAACTACCGCCGGAAATCGTCATCGAGCCGTCTTTTCCGCTGCCGGTCGTCGGGCGGGCATTGGCAATCGGGGAAGCACCGGTAACCGTACCGCCTTCGATCGTCAATTCGCCCTCATTCTTGATCGCACACGCGTCATTTTGCACATACGTGCCACTCTTTAACGTGGTTTTGCCACCGACTTTGTTGAAGAGTGCAGCCGTATTTTCGCCGGTAGCCGAGACTGTGCCGCTGCCCTGAATCGTCAGTACGCCGCCGCTTTCAACTTTAATAGCCGATTGGTCAGCAACGGTAATGTTGTGCCCATTCAGGTCAAGGGTAACCGTACCGGACACGCTCACGCTTTGCGTCGTATCACGGTTCAGCTTGACGGTCTTGCCGGTGGAAGACGCATAGGTAATGGCTTCCTGTAGTGTTGCACAATACAGTTCGTTATCGCCGACGATGGCAACCGCATTCTCTGCGGTGACCTGGCGAACAACATGATATACACCATTTTCAACGACCATATATCCTGCCGGGACATGATCGCTCGGGTCACCGAGGAAAGTGCCGCCGGTGATGAACTTCGCGTTTTTGTTCTGGTCGCTGTTCGTCTGAACCATGCCGTTATACGTGCCGCCGGTGAGAGACAGACTCACGTTATTGGTCTTATTGTTCTCGATGTCGTCTTCGCGGAACGCGAAAATGCCCTCGAATGTGCCGCCGCTGATGGACGCAGAAATGGCTTTTTTCGTCGTATGCTGCACGATGGCAATGGCCGCGCCGGTCGTGGTCGTACCGTTGCCGTTTGCATGAATCCCGAACGTAGTTGCCTTGGCTTCAAACGAGCCGCCGCTGATGTTCAGTTCGCCCGCGCGCAGTTCGAGTGCCGCGTCCTTGCCGGTAAACGTACCGCCGGTGATCGTCAGCTTGCCGCTTTGCGGATGGTAAAGCGCCGTAGCGTTCGTGCTGGTCAGAGTACCGCCGCTGATCGTAATATCGGTGCCATCGTTGTGCGCGCCATTGCCCGCAACAGCATAGCCGTTCTCACTGACGATCTCGCCGCCTTCCATTACAAACACGCCGTTTCTTGCAACCATTACACCGGCGCTGCCGGAAGCTTCACTGGCGGGGCTTCTGTCGACCAGCTTGCCGCTTCTGAGCGTGAGCTTGGACGGTGCATTGCTGCCGTCTGTGTCAGTACCCCAGTTGACCTGAACCGCATTGCCGCCGGTGACTGTGTTCTCGATCTGGCCGCCGCCGACAGAATCCTGGATCGTCAGTTCCGCACCATTGCACACAAAGACAGTCGTGGGTTTGACCGTCCGAGTCAACTTTTTGCCGTTGAGTTCCAGTGTGAGTTTCTTTCCGTCAACTTTTACCAGTTCTTCCTGTTCAATGTTCTGCATGAGGGAAACCGTCGCACCGTCAGTGGCTGCGGCGATGGCTTCGCTCAGGGTGGCAAAGGTCTTGTTGCCCACTCTGGCCACCGGTTCAGCCGTCATCGAGCCGGTCTTCGAAACGGTATAGCTGTCACCGCAGACCGTGCAGGTATAGGTATCTTCATTTGTGCCAGCCGTCACGACATAGTCGCACGGTTCGGTCACGGTCTGTCCGCAGCCGCACGTGCCGGTATGCGTGAAGTTCTGGTTTGAAAGATATGTATAGTCGTGCATATGCTGCTGATAGGTCGTGTTGATGGCCTCAAACAGACCGCTCAGATCTTCCTGCGGCAGCAGCGCCCACGTCTGGCACATCCGCTGCAGGATCGTCGCAACCTGTGCGCGCGTCGCCGTACCCTGCGGGTTCAGCTTGCCGCTCATGCCCTGAATCAGGCCGCTGCCGACCGCCCACTGCATCGCCTCGCACGCATACGTGCTGACGCTTGCGCAGTCGGGGAAGACCGTCAGATCTGCCCACAGTCCCGAACTCACAAAGCCCATACGGATGGCGTAGCGGTAGAACATCGCCGCAAGCTGCTCACGCGTGATCTTGCCGTTGGGATCAGAGCCATCGGAAATGCTGTTGCGAATGGCCCAGGTCTGATAGCCCGCGTACCAGTCTGTGGTGTTGCGGTCATAGTTTTCGCCGCCCAGACGCGCCAAAATCGCCCAGATCTGCGCGCGCGTGGTCGCGTCGTTGGGTGCAAAGCCCCGGTTCGTGCCGGTCATGAGGCCGTTGGAGTTGACATAATCAACTGCATCATAGAACCAGTCCGTCGTAGTCACGTCGGCAAACAGACTGGTCTTCCCCGCCGCGCCCGCCGTTACGGACAAAACGGAGACAGTCATGATAACCGCCAGAAGCAGTGCTAACATCCGTTTCTTCATTGCGTTTCTCCTTACTGTTCCGAAATGTATACTTTTCGGAACGCTTACTTTTATGGTTTTCCGCATATATTATACCATATAATCCAGTAAATACAAGCAATTATTCCGCGTTTTCCGAACTTGGCAAAAGTGTTCCGAAAAGTATACTTTTCGGAACACTTTCTTTTGATTATAGGACGAAAAAATACCAGTTTTCTGGAAAAATTTCAGTTCTTACTTCCATTAATCTGCCGTTAAATTTTCCGCTTCTTCAGCCATTTCGCCCGATTCATACAAAAAACGCAGCTGTTCGCGCAAAAGTTCCAAAAACAGCATTTCCAGTTCATCCTCCGGGCGGCTTGCCTCGCGCAGCACACCGATGCACCAGGTACTGTCCGGCAGCTCGACATAGCGCACACCGTACTCCGTCTCGTGCTGCTTCGGCAGCTTCATCGCCAGCCCCCACACCGTTGTCCCGGCAATGAGCTGTGTGCGTGTGCGGCCGGAGTCAACATAGATGTGGCTCGGCTGCAATGCCGCCGGGAGCTTGATGCTGCCATAGGCTGAGAGCGTATCGACCCGCGAGGTGTATTCGGTCATCGGATACTCGGACAGCCTCGCAAACGGGAAGGGTGTTTCGCGCAGCAGCGGATGATCTTTCGAGAGCTTGATGACCACGGAGGTCTGCGCAATCGGCACAAACTGTACGCCGTGCTGCTCAAGCGAGCTGCGGAAAATGGCCGAGTGTACAGTCTCCTGCGGCACACAGGCCACGGCCAGCTCAACGGTCTTTTTTTGCAGCGCAGCCAGACTCTCGACCCAGTTGCCGCCGAGCAGGTGCAGGTCACACCCGCACAGCTCGCCGTTTTTCTCCAGCTGCTGACACAGCAGGATGAACGCGCGGTCGACCGGCGGATAATGCGGCGAGATGAGCCGGAAGCGCCGCCGCTGCGGCTGCGCGTGCAGCGAACGGATCGCGTTGCAATCGTCGAGAATCCGGCTTGCATAATTCACCAGAGCAATTCCTTCCTGCGTAAATGTTACGCCTTGATGGCTGCGGTGCATGATGGCAAAACCAAGCTCGTGTTCGAGCCGGGTGATGGCATTGGAGACGTTCGGCTGAGAGAGATACAGCTTTTCTGCCGCACGATTGATCGAACCAGTCTCATAAATAGCGCAGACATAGCGCAATTGATCCAGATTCATGGCGCTTTATCCCTTCTTTTTTGGTGATTTTTTATATGGGATTTATATAACATTATAATTATTCCATATTTCCCATCAAATTGCAAGCTATGGTAAAGTTTATTTTAGATGTACCACGGTAAATTGATAAACTTTTTGCATAAAGGAGGTAGAAAACTGTCATGAACTACGAACAGTTGGAGTCTTTACTCCAAAGTAAACAGGCTCTTTTTGCCCAGACGGCTGACCAGATCTGGGAGTTTGCTGAGATGCGCTTTCAGGAAAAGCAGTCTTCGGCGCTGCAAAAGCAGCTGCTTTCGCAAGAAGGCTTCACCATTGAATCGTCCATTGGAGACATCGAGACGGCTTTTCGCGCAAGCTTCGGCAGCGGCCATCCGGTCATCGGTCTGCTGGGCGAATTTGACGCGCTGCCCGCTCTGTCGCAGCAGGCTGACGTGACCGAACAGGCTCCCATCACGCCCGGTGCGCCGGGTCATGGCTGCGGCCACCATCTGCTTGGCACAGGCTGTATGCAGGCTGCCGTTGCCATCAAGGACTATCTGCTGCAAAATCCGATGTCCGGCACGGTCGTCTATTTTGGCTGCCCGGCAGAAGAAGGCGGCGCAGGCAAAGCCTTTATGGTGCGCGAGGGCTGCTTCGACGGCTGTGACGTGTGTCTGGCCTGGCATCCGTACTCAGCCAATTTTGGCTGCGTGTCGTCTTTGTCCAACGCGCGCATCATCTATGACTTCACCGGCAAAGCCGCCCATGCCGCCGCACAGCCGCATCTCGGCCGCAGCGCGCTCGACGCGGTCGAGCTGATGAACGTCGGTGTCAACTACCTGCGCGAGCATATGATTCCCGAAGCGCGGGTGCATTACGCCGTCACCGATACCGGCGGTGACGCGCCGAACGTGGTGCAGGCACACGCGCAGGTTCTCTATTCCGTCCGCGCACCCAAAGCCGATCAGACCTACGAGCTGGCGCAGCGCGTACACAATGTTGCCCGCGGCGCGGCGCTGATGACCGGGACAACGGTCGACATCCGCGTGGTGAGTGCCTATGCTGACGTTTTGCAGAACAAAACGCTCGACAACCTTGTATTCAAGCATATGCAGGAGCTTTTGCCTCTCAAGTACAGCGACGAGGAACTTGCCTACGCGCAGAAATACCGCGATGTCGGTGACCCCGGTGACTGGAAACTGTATCAGGGTCTGGCGGCCAAGGTCGTCGGCGAAAAGGCCAAGCTGCTGTTCCAGGGGCCGATGGCGGACATCTGCTTCCCGCCCACGCCGCTCAAGACCGGCTCGACCGATGTCGGCGATGTCAGCTGGGTCGTGCCGTCGACGTGGTTCGGCTCTGCCTGCTTCGCACTCGGTACGCCGTCGCACTCGTGGCAGGCCGTTGCACAGGGCAAATCGTCTCTTGCCCACCGCGGCATGACGGCTGCGGCCGACATCCTCGCGCGTACCGCGCTGGATCTGTTCGAGCAGCCGGAGCTGGTCGATGCAGCCAAGGCCGATCTTGAACGCGCAAAGAACGGTGCAGCGTATCATTCTCTCATCCCCGCAGAAGTGAAACCCGGAAGCTTCTAATATATAAGGAGGTCATTCAACTATGGATAAACTGTATTCCTATGTTGCCAACAGCAGTATCATGCTCATCTTCTGCTCTTTGGCGATCGTGGTGGTTCTGGTGCAGGCCGTCGTGTTCATGCGCACTGCATGGAAGCGCGCGCTGGAACTGGGCTATACCACGAGCGATCTTTGGAAGGTCGTCAAGAGCAGCGCCATCTTCTCCATCGTTCCCTCGCTTCCCATTATCATCAGCTATGTCATCCTCATGCCGGCGCTCGGCAAGTATTTCCCGTGGCTGCGTCTGTCGATCATCGGCTCGGCAACGTATGAGACGATGGCAGCCAACATGGCAGTCACGTCGTTCGGCTTCGAGGGACTCGGCAGCGCCGACTTCTCTCCGGACGTATTCGGTTCGCTGCTTTGGGTCGTCACAATGGGCATTTTCCTCTCGAGCCTGTCTTCGCTGTTGCTGAAGACCTTTGATAAGAAAATGCAGACCATCACCTCGACCCCGAACAGCTTTGGCAAAGTCATCCCCAACATCATGTTTGTCGGCATGATGGCCACCATCTCCGCGCCGTATCTCATCGATGTGACCAACATCCCCTCTTTGGTCACGATCGTCGTATCGGCCGGCGTGATGATCGGCCTGAATGCACTGGGTAAGAAACACGCCGCACTCAAAGAGTTCGCGTTCTCGCTGAGTATGGTCGCCGGTATGGCCTCGGCCTGTGTGGTCACGGCACTGATGAAATAAAAAAAGGAGGAAGTATCATGAGTAAGGAAAAAAAGGCTGTACATACCCTCAGCCCCTTTGACAACAAGATCCATCGCATGGGCATCATCAGTACGATCGTCGTATGGGTATTCTTCTTCCTCGTTCCGGCT
Organism: uncultured Oscillospiraceae bacterium; assembly: GCA_964434135.1. Classification (GTDB taxonomy): domain Bacteria; phylum Bacillota; class Clostridia; order Oscillospirales; family Oscillospiraceae; genus CAG-170. Next base: position 18,180 of record CAYSTN010000013.1, on the reverse strand, counting down.
GGCGTATGCACCATGTTCGGCCTGAAGGTCGACTGGGGTCTGACGTTCAAGGCCGCGCTGCCGATCATGCTGATCTTCGCCGTGACCGGTGTGTGCGAAAAGATGTCCATGTCCCCGGTCATCGGCCCGGGCGCCGTGTATCTGGCCTCGTCGACCGGCAACGTGCAGAACATGAAGCTGCCCGCTGCGCTCAACGCCATGAACATCATGGGCTGCGAAGAGGGCAGCGAAAAAGGCCGCGTCATCTCCATCATCGCGGTGGCTACGTCCTCGTTCGTCACGACGCTGATCGTCCTGTGCGGTATGCTGTTCCTCGCGCCCATCGTAACGCCGCTGCTGAATAATCCCGTCGTCTCGCCCGCGTTTGACAATATGTTCCCTGCGCTCGTCGGCCCGATGGTCATTCCGGTCGTCATCAAGAACTGGAAGACCGCTTCCCTGCCGGTCGTGCTGGCCATCGTGCTGGCTATCGTCTGCGGCAGCCTGTATTCGACCATCCAGTCTATCCTCATGGTCGTGGTCATCGGCGTATCGATCGGCGCATTCTGGCTGATGCGCAAAAAGCAGCCGAAATAAGTTATAAAAATTCAGCCCTCGGCTTAGCCGGGGGCTAAATTTTTGTATCGATCAAAAACGATCTCCGATACCGGAGATCGCTTTGTCAATAGATCGAAACCTGCTTTATTCCGGCAGGTAGGTGAGGTTTTCGCCGGTCAGGCCGACATATGCGCCGCTTTGCGCTTCGCTTGACTCCGCGTGCGCCAGCAGCCATTTGTTGCGGGCAGTCATCCAGCTGTCTTCCACGCTCTGCGGCCGGAAATCGGGCTTGGCCGTGTTCGTGCCCTTCGGCAGAACGACCGCCACGCGGAAGCCGCCCTCACTCGTCTGGCAGGGCGCGTAATGCATCGCCGTGCCGAAGACCTCGACCGCAACGCCTGCCGGAGCGCGGAACGCTTTGACCTTCGCCGTGTCAAGCTTGCCGTTTTCAATTTCGTCCTCTCTGGCCAGCAGCAGAACAAAATCATCCACGCCGACGTTGACTTCGCTGTCGCGGTGGTACTCCAGACAGTTGAGCTTTGTATTGTATCCCCAGCACATACCGATCTGGATCGGCATCCCGCCGTAGGCTCTGTTCTGCATGGCATCAAAAATGCCGCAAGCTTCCAGCGCATCGATCGACGGCTCATAGGCCGTGCCGCTGGGCGGCATGGCAATGGCCTGCATCGCCGCGACGAGCGGCGCGGTGTCAAAGCCCTCTAAGACCTTGCCATAGGGTTTAAATTCCTGGTCAAATACAGAATACGTTTTCATGGTATCGTTCCTCCTTATACCAATGCGGCAAATGCAGCCTTCAGCGCCGGGTAGAGCAGCTTGAACTGCTGATATCTTGCGTCATACTTTGCGCGCAGCTCCGCGTCCGGTTCGGTCGTGGACGCGACCTCGACCAGTGCGTCCGCAGCGGCCTGCACCGTGGGGAATTTCCCGCAGCCGACCATGGCCAGCATAGCAGCGCCATAGCCCGGCCCCTGTTCGGTCTTGACCATGTCAAGCGGAATGCCGAGGACGTTGGCGAAGATCTTGCGCCAAAGCGGACTCTTTGCGCCGCCGCCGCAGATATTCGAGCGCGGAATGTCGATGCCGAGCTGCTTTGCCACCTCGAACGAGTCGCGGATGGCGAAGGCCACGCCCTCCAGAACCGCCTGCACCAGATCGGAGCGGCTCGTGTCCATGGTCATACCGGTAAACGTGCCGCGCGCGTTCGTGTCGTTGATGGGACTTCTTTCGCCCATCAGATATGGCAGGAAGAAAACGTGATTTTCGCCCAGCTTTTCATCGGTGATATCCGCCTGTTCGGCGGCAAAGTCACCGGTTTTCAGGATATCCTCGCACAGCCACTTGTTGCAGCTGGCCGCCGAGAGCATACAGCCCATCAGGTGGTAGCCGCCGTCGGCGTGTGCAAACGCGTGCAGGGCGTTATTGGGGTCAACGCCAAACCGGTCGGACGAAATAAACAGCGTACCCGACGTACCGAGAGACAAATTGCACCCGCCTGCGCCGACCGTTCCCGTGCCGACGGCAGCAGCGGCATTGTCACCCGCACCGGCCACGACCTTGACGCTCTGCGGCAGCCCCAGCAGCGAAGCGGCTTCTTTTGTCAGTGTGCCGACAACTTCATAGCTTTCAAACAGCTTCGGCATCTGCCGCGCAGAAATACCGCAGATGTCCAGCATTTCCTGCGACCAGCACTTGTGCTCGACATCCAGCAGCAGCATACCCGACGCGTCGGAGTAGTCACACGCGTGAACGCCCGTGAGTTTGTAGGTCAGATAGTCCTTGGGCAGCATGATCTTTTCGATCTTTTGAAAGTTCTCCGGTTCGTTTTCGCGCATCCAGAGAATTTTCGGCGCGGTAAAGCCCGCAAAGGCAATGTTCGCCGTGAGCGCGGAGAGCTTTTGCCTGCCGATGACACCGTTGAGGTAATCGACTTCTTTGTTCGTGCGGCCATCGTTCCACAAGATCGCCGGACGGATGACGTTGTCGGCTGCATCCAGCGCGACAAGTCCGTGCATCTGGCCGCCTGTGCCGATGCCGACGACCTGCGACGCGTCAAAGCCGTGCAACAGCTCCGGCACGCCGGTCACGACCGCGTCCCACCAGTCCTCTGCGCGCTGTTCCGACCAGCCGGGCTGCGGGAAACTGAGGGGGTATTCCTTTGTCACTGCGTTTAAGATCTCGCCGTCTTCGCGCACAAGCAGCAGCTTGCAGCCGGACGTGCCGAGGTCAATGCCAAGATAGTACATAGTAGCCTCCTTGTTTGATGTCGTCAGATACATTTTAGTATCTGCGCGCATAAAATGCAATGGCTGAACGCGACTTTTCCGTCGAAACAGGGGTTTACTTTTCTAAGAATCTACCTTATAATAAAGCTCCGCGCCAAAACCATGGTGCGGATGCAACCCATTACCATGCAGTTGAGGTGTCACCCCATGCACAGGCATAGATTTCGCGGACAGATGTCCGATACGTTTCGCGCGGCGATTTTTGTCACGCTCTCCGGCGGCTTCCAGGACGCGTATACCTATATTTGCCGCGGCGAGGTATTCGCCAACGCACAGACCGGCAACATCGTTTTGCTCAGTGCGGCGCTCTTGCAGCGCGATTGGGCCACGTGTCTGAAATACTGCATCCCGCTGGCCTCGTTTGTGTTCGGTACGCTGCTGGCCGAGTTCATCCACTTCCGCTTCCGCAACTATCAATACCTGCACTGGCGGCAGCTGGTTCTTGCGGCAGAGATCTTTTTGCTGTTTTGCGTCTGCTTCCTGCCGCACCGGCTCGACCCGCTGGCCAACGCCCTCGTCTCACTGGTGTGCGCGATGCAGGTACACAGCTTCCACAAAATCCACGGCCACGCCTACGCCAGTACGATGTGCATCGGCAACCTGCGCAGCGCGGCTGAGTCGCTCGGCGAGTTTATCCACTCCCGCGACCCCAAGGCGCTTGAATCCGCGCGGACGTATTTCGGCATCATCCTGATCTTCGGTGCGGGCGCGGCGCTGGGCAGCTATGTGACGCAGCTCGTCGGCGAACGCGCGATTCTAGGCAGCTGCATTTTGCTGCTGGTCAGCTTCGTTTTGATGTTCGTGCGCGGCGAACCGGAGAAAAAAGCATAACAAAAAGCGAACGCCCGCAGGGGGGTTCGCTTTTTTGACGGTTTTGGGTGGTCTTGCGAACCCAACACAGGGTTCGCTTTTTGTATGGAGAACCGGGCGCGAAAACTTATGTGCGCGCAGTACGCTGCGCGCGCCTGCGCAGAAATTCGAGCGCCAGCAGCAGCGCCGCACCCAGCAGAAAACCCCAGACGCTGAAATTCTCAGGGCTGACACGCAGCTGCGGCGGGCTGAGGCTGGTCGGCCCCTGCACGATGGCATACAACGACCCCGCCATCAGTCCCAAGATGAGATAGACCATCTGGCTGCGATAGCGCCGCAGCGCGGCGCGCAGCGCGTGAATCGACAAGCCGATCCCAGCCAGAATACCGAACCCGAGCGCAAGAATGCCCGGCAGCACCGACCAGTCGAGATAAAACAGCTGCCGCAGCGCCTGGATCGTCGGCAGATAGACGCCCGCGATGAGCAAAATGGAGGACCCGGAGATACCCGGCAGCACCATGGCCGTGATGGCCAGCGCGCCGGAGAGAAACACATAGCCCAGCGTCTGCGGCGCAAGCGAGGAAAAGTGCAGTCCGTCCACGGGCGAGTTGGCGCGCAGCGCCGTCAGAAGCACGACAAAGCCCGCGCCAAACAGCGCCAGCGGCAGATACCGCGCCCGCCCGCGCAGCACATTCCATTCCGCGTGGATGACCAACGGGAACGCCGCCGCGCTCAGGCCAAGAAACAGGCTGCTCATGAAATAAATTTCGCGTTCAAACAGCTGCGCCAGCGCCAGCACACACGCGGCCATCCCGACGACCCAGCCGCAGCCGAGGCGCGCCAGATACCCCAGCGCGCGCACCCGCGCGCCATGCTCTTTGCCGAACAGGCCGTGTAATGCGTCGATGAATGCGTCATAAAAGCCGAGAATGAAAGCGATCGTTCCGCCGGACACGCCGGGAACGCTGTCGGCCAGCGACATACACAGGCCGTGAAAAACCGTAAGAATATGCGTCGCTCCTTCCGAGAGTTTGTTTCATGATACCATAACGCAGCGCGCTGCGCAAGAGTGACCCTGGTTAAGAAAGTATGAAGAAAACTGTGTGGCGGCTGCCATTGCGCGCCGTGCCGATCTGTGGTATACTGTAGAAAACGTGCAAAAAACCGCGAAAATGTACACAAAGGAGAACCGCTATGTCTCAACTGCATGGTTTCAAATCTCTGCACGTCCAGCACATTGAGGAGCTGGGCGCGACTTTACACGAATACATCCACCCGCATTCCGGTGCGCGGCTGTGCTGGCTCGAACGCGAAGACGAAAACAAGACCTTCTGCGCCGCGTTCCGTACCCTGCCGTATGACGACACAGGCGTTTTTCACATTCTGGAGCATTCCGTCCTGTGCGGTTCGAAGCACTTTCCGGTCAAAGAGCCGTTTGTGGAACTGCTCAAAGGCTCGCTCAACACATTCCTCAACGCCTTTACCTATCCGGACAAGACCTGCTACCCCGTCTCCAGCCGCAACGATCAGGACTTTTTGAATCTCACGCGCGTCTATCTCGACGCGGTCTTCTTCCCCAGCATCCATCAAAAGCCCGAAATTTTCCAACAAGAGGGCTGGCACTACGAGCTGCATGACGATGTGCTGACGCGCTCCGGTGTGGTACTCAACGAGATGAAGGGCGCATTCGCCGACCCGGACGATCTGCTCTACAACGCGATGATGCGTGCGCTGTTCCCGGATACGCCCTATCGCTATGTCTCCGGCGGTGACCCGGAAGCCATCCCCACGCTGCGCTACGAAGACTTTGTCGCCGCGCACCGGCGGTTCTATCATCCGTCCAATTCGTATTTGCTGCTCGACGGCAGCATCGATCTGGACGCAAGTCTGGCGCTGCTGGACGAGTATCTGTCACAGTTTTCCGCCATCGACCCCGACACCGACATTCCTGCCCAGGTGCCCGTGCATCCCGCCCCTGAGACGATTGCCTATCCCCTGCCCGCCGGTCAAGACCCGGAAAACCGCTGGAAATTTGCGCGCGGCTGGGTCATGGAAGACGGCCAGGATATGATGCAGCTGTTCGCGGCGCAGATCCTCTGCGACGTGCTGTGCGGCAGCAACCATGCGCCTCTGTGCCGCGCGATTCTACAAGATGCGCTGGCCGAGGACGTCATCTTGTCCTACAGCGGCGATACCTTGCAGCCGACGCTTCTTTTGCAGGTGCAGAACTTCCGCCGGGACGATCTTGCGCGCATCGAGCAGACGCTGCGGCAGACGCTTCTGGCGCAGTGCGAAGGCGCGCTCGACCATGCGCAGCTTGAAGCGTCGCTGGCCAGCTTTGAATTTAAGCTGCGTGAGCGCGACTACGGCACGATGCCGCGCGGGCTGGTGTATGAGCTGGATATCCTCTCAAGCTGGCTCTATGACGGCGATGCGGCGGCGCGGCTGCGCTATGCGCGCGTATTCGAGCAGCTGCACGAAGCCGTCGAAACCGGATACTACGAAGCGCTTTTGCGCCGTCTGCTGCTCGATAACGACCACACGGCGGATATCCTGATGGAGCCGTCGCAAACCTGCGGCGAAGCGCGGCAGGCGCGCGAGCGCGACGCACTCAACGCAACGCTTGCAGCATTGGACGAAGCTGCGCGTGAGCAAATCGTACTACAGCAGCAGGCGCTGGCCGCCGCACAGCAAACGCCCGACAGCGCCGAAGCGTTGGCCACCATCCCGCACGTATCGCTTCGCGATCTGCCCGACGCGCCCGCGTCGGTCGCAACAGGGCTGCTGCCCGACGGGACGATTTTCCACCCGCTGCAAACCGACGGCATCGTCTACGTCAAGGCGTACTTTGCCGCCGATGATCTGCATGAGCAGGACCTGCCGTATCTCACGCTGCTGCGTACGCTCATCTCGCAGTTGCCGACGACGCAATATGACGCGCAGGAGCTGCAAAAGCAGCAGCGGTTGCTGCTCGGCAGCTTCTCGATCACCCCTGCGCCCTATACGCAGTATCACGCACCGCACACCTACCGGCTCTATGTCAGTATGTCCTACAGCGCGCTGCAAACCAAGCTCCCGCAGGCCGCATACTTGGCCGCGCAGATGCTGACGCAGACGGTGTATACCGACAAAGAGAAGCTTCTGGAAATCATTCGCCAGCTGCGCGAGAGTATGCAGCAGCAGATCATCAACTCCGGCTCGTCGTTTGCACTCGTGCGCGCAAGCGCCATGCTCGATGCGGCCAACGCCTGCACCGAGCAGCTGGCCGGCATCAGCTTCTACCGCTGGCTGTGCGCGCTGGAACAGGACTTCGATGCGTGCGCGCCGCAGCTCATCCAGACGCTGCAAACGCTCACCGGGAAGCTATTCTGCACGGCGCGCCTGCGCCTGTCCGTGACCGGCGCGCAGCAGAGCATCGAACCGGCACGGCAGTTGCTGTTTGATGCGCTGCCGGCCGGCCAGCCGTGCGCAGCGGCAACACCGGCTACCGTGCTGCCGCTCAAGCGCGAGGGCATCGTCATCCCGTCCGAAGTCTCCTTCGCCGCCGTCTGCGGCGATGTGGGCGCATATACGGGCGCTTTACGGCTGGCCGGACGCGCCGCATCGCTGGAATACTACTGGAACGAGATCCGCGTACAGGGCGGCGCTTACGGCACGGGGCTGAACGTGCGTGACAACGGTCTTGTCTGCGCGTATACCTATCGTGACCCCGATTTTGTACGCTCGCGCCGCACCATCGCCGCTACGGGCGACTTTATCACGCAGCTTGTTGCCTCCGGCGCACCGCAGGACATCAACATCATCGGCGCATTCAGTGACGCAGAGCCCCTTCTGAGCCAGCGTCTGCGCGCAGCCGTTGCCGATACATGGCTGCTCAAGGGGCTGACGGACGAAGACCGCACGGCCATGCACCACGACCTGCTCGGCACAAAAACCGAAGCGCTTGCGCCCTGCGCGGCAAAGCTCCGCGACGCGCTGCAAAGCGGCGCACTGTGCGTTCTCGGCCCGCGTTCGCAGCTTGCCGGGTGCGACGATCTGGAACTGACAGAATTATAAGCGAAAAAGCGAAAAAAGTACTTGCATTTTCCTTCCGACTGTGCTAATATAATGTGGCGCTAAACGAAGCGTGGTACGCGCCGGTAGCTCAGTTGGATAGAGTGACTGGCTACGAACCAGTAGGTCGGGGGTTCGAGTCCCTTCCGGCGTACCAAAAGAAAAAACGACAAGCTTTGCTTGTCGTTTTTCCTTTTGGTACAAGTTTTGCCGTTGGCAAAACTTCCGCTGCGGCGGGTGATTGAACGCGAAGGGGGACCCTTCGTCCCCCTTCACTCTTCCCCCCTGCTGCTCTGTCTGGTAAGTCTTTTTCAACCGTTTTGGCCTAAAATGCTGTTTGCCCGTGGCAAACAGCACATCATTGCGGCTATGCCGCAACATCATGATGCGCAGCATCGCATCATGCCTCATTTCGCTTATCCTGCGGTTCTGTAACTCCTGCTTTGTCCATCGGACAAAGCAGGTTTTTTCATTTTTTCACTTCTGTTCCGGCGCTCACGCTCTGCAAAACTCCGCAATGGCCAGATGGCAGTGATGCCCGAGCCGGTCGAGGCGGTTGGCCAGCTCCTGTGTGGGCAGCCCCTTGTCATCCTCGATCCAGTTGAGAATCAGCCGCATCGACCCGACAAAGACAAAATCATAGACATAGTCCAGGTCTTCTCGCCGGTACTTCGGAAACTCCTGACACCAGCCGCCTACCACGTAGGGGCGAAACATATTCTGAATGCGCTCGATAAAGCGCGGATTGCCGTTTTTGCCCATGATAACGCGGCACAGCTCGCGGTTTTTCAGGATGCCCGCAAACAGATTCGCCATATAGCTTGTCTCATAGCCCTCGTTGAAATACGGCATGAATTTCGCCATATTCTCGTCGACGAACTGCTGTTCGATCTGCATCAGCAGATCGTTTGGCGTAGCATAGTGCAGATAAAACGTGCCGCGGTTGACACTGGCCTCTTCGCAAAGCTCCTTGACCGTGACGCGGTCGATGTGCTTTTTTTGCAGCAGCCGCAGCAGTGCCTGCTGCAAGATCATGCGCGTATACCGTACCCGATTGTCCAGATTCTCCATATCTTACGTCCTTTCAATCAACAGATTTGTCGAAAGTGTTCAGAAACGGACAAATAAAATTTCTTTGTATATTGTCCTGCCAACTACTGTCTATTATAATGGGAATCACAAGAAAATCAACACCGTGACGATAAATTATTACTCTGTTTTCCGGTTTTGTTTTTCTGCAACGGAAAAGAAAGGAAGAAAATCATGAAAAAAGCGAAAGATCCCATGCGCGTGCGGGGTACGGATTACCTCGGCGTAACGCTGATGAGCCTGACGGACTGCATCGCGGCGGGTCTGATGACCTCGTGGTTTATGCAGTATCTGACGGACTACGCAGGACTTGGCACGCTCGGCGCGCTGCTCGGCTCGGTGCTGCTGATCGTCATGCGCCTGTTCGATGCCGTCAACGACCCGTTTGAAGGCTGGATCATGGACAGAGCCAAGGTCGGCAAATACGGCAAGTATAAGCCGTTTATCATCGTCTCCATTCTGTGTGAAATGCTGGGTCTGAGCGCGCTGTTCTTCATCCCCGAGTCCATCACCGGCACCCCGGCGCTGGTCGTGGTGTGGGTCGTAGTCTCCTACCTTGTCTACGACATCGGCGCATCGTTCTATGCTCCCAACCTCATCTACCGCACTCTGACGCTTGACAGCGCCAAGCGCGGCAAGCTGATGATCGCGCCGCGTATGATGAATATGATCATGGGCATGGTAACCGGCTCTATCATCTCCATTGTCAACGGCGTCAACGCCGGTATTGGTAATCTGCACACGGCTTTTGGCGTAACGGTGATTGCCTTTGCAGTCGGAACCGGTGTTCTGTCGCTGCTCGGTATTTCTCTGGTCAAGGAAAAACACCATACAGAGCAGAGCGAAACTGACGAAAAGGTGAAGTTCACGGACATCTTTGTGATGTTCAAGGAAAACGATGCACTTCGCATTAAGTTCTGTGCAACCATTTTCAGCGGCTTTATCTGGACCTTCCTCTTTGCAACGATCAACTACTATATCAAATGGGCCTACTGCGCCGATTTGACCACAGGCGCTGTCGACGCGGCAAGCTATGGTACGCTCTCGCTCATTGCATCGATGCTGATGCTGCTGCCGCTGCTTCTCGGTACGGCGATTGCCATGCCGATCATGAAGGCGTTTAAAACGCCGGTTCGCACCTGTCGTTTTGTCATTATTCTGGAAGCCGTCCCCTGCGGGCTGATGTTTGTGCTGCAAATGCTGGGTATTCTGCATACCTCTCCCGTGCTGCTGCTGACGCTGGCGGGCATTGCCGCGACGGCCATCGGCATTGGCTATATCCCGAATGAAGCACTCAACATCGAGATCATGGACTACCAGATTTATAAGAACGGAAAAGACCGTTCGGCGCAGGTCAACGCGACCGCGAAGTTCCTTGATAAGGCACAGAACGCGGTTTCCAGCGGCCTTGTGGGCGTCGTTCTGGTGGCAGTCGGCTATGTTGTCGATTCCGCAACCGGTAACTACCTGGGCGATCTGGCATCGATTCCGAGTATGCTGAACTGGTTTATCGTAATCATGGGTCTGGTTCCGTTCATTTTGGGCGCGGTGTCTCTGTGGATCTACCGCAAATACCCCATCACTCCGGAACTGGCCGCCGAGATGAAGGTCAAGCTCGACGAACACCACGGTGTTGAGCAGCAATAAACGCACCAACTATCACTTCCATATTCCATCCCCTTTTTACGCGCACAGGCGGCGGCAGGATGCCGCCGCCGCGTGTGCATTTTCGGCGATTTTCAACACTTCGCTCTGATTTGTCGGAAATCTTTCACTTCGTCCAAACCGGATATCAAACTACGCCTGGCGCTTTCCACTATAGCGCAAGCGCCGATCAAAAGGAGGAGCTTCTCCCATGCCGTATCCATTTCTCGTCGGCGCGGCAACGGCCGCGCATCAGGTCGAGGGCAATAACATCCACAGCGACTACTGGCTGATGGAACATTTGCAGCACAGTGACTTCGTTGAGCCAAGCGGCGCAGCCGTCGACCACTACAATCGTTATGAAGAAGACATCCGTCTGCTGGCCGAGGCAGGCTGCAACGCCTACCGCTTCAGCATCGAATGGGCGCGCATCGAGCCGCAGGAGGGGGTCTTCTGCGACGAACAGATCGAGCATTACCGGCAGGTGCTTTTGTGCTGCCGCGACTACGGCCTGACACCCGTGGTCACGCTTATGCACTTTTCCAGCCCTGCCTGGCTCATCCAAAAAGGCGGCTGGGCAAAGCCCTATGTCATCAACGCCTTTGCGCGCTACGCAAAAACCGTCGCGCGGGAACTCGGTGCGCTCCTGCCCTATATCTGCACCATCAACGAAGCCAACATGGGCTTGCAGCTGCACAAGATCACCGCCGATATGCTGCAAAGCGCCAAGCGCAAAGAAGGCAGCGTGCAGGTCGGGCAAAATATGGGACTTGACCTCAAGGCCATTTTACTGGGAATGCTGGAAAAGGGCAAAGCCTTCCACTGCAGCCCCTTTGCCGTCAACACCTTCTTAATGCCGCGCAGCGAGAAAAAAGAGCGCATCGTCATGGCCGCGCACCGCGCCGCAGTGGAAGCGATCCGTCAGGCCAGCCCAACGAGCAGAGTCGGGTTGACCCTGAGCCTGTTTGACTATCAGGCGCTCGACGGCGGCGCGCAGCGCGCCGAACAGCTCTGGTACGAAGACTTCGGCTGGTATCTGCCCTACATCCAAACCGATGATTTTCTGGGCGTGCAGAACTACTCGCGCAAGCTCGTAGACAGCACCGGCGCGCTCGCACCCGCGCCGGACGTACCGGTCACGCAGATGGGCTACGAAGACTATCCTGCGTCCATCGGCAACGTCCTGCGCCGCGCGGCGCAGTCGTTCCCGGGTGAGCTGCTCGTCACGGAAAACGGCATCTCGACCGATAATGACGCGCGCCGCTGCGCGTTTGTCCGCGAAGCGTTTGACGCGGTGCTGGCTGCGCGGCAAAGCGGCGTAAACGTCATCGGCTATCTGCATTGGAGTCTGCTCGACAACTTTGAGTGGCAGGCCGGCTACAGCAAAACCTTTGGTCTTGTCGCAGTCGACCGGCAGACGCAGCAGCGCCACCCAAAGCCCAGCCTCACGGTGCTGGGAGAGCTGGCGCAAACGCTTTCATCCTAACGATCAGGAGTAATCACCATGAAAAAAATCAGCTTTCTTGACGGCTGGCTCTGCAACGGCCAGCCGGTCACCCTGCCGCACGACGCACAGATCGTAGAAACCAGAAGCCCTGAGGCCTCAGACGGCGGCCACGGATATTTCCCGGGTGGGGTCTATACCTACGAAAAGACCTTCTTCGCCCCGGCGCAGTGGGCGCAGCAGCACGTACTGATTGAGTTTGAGGGCGTGTATAAAAACTGCACGGTCTTTCTCAACGACCGCCCCATCGGCGGCCACCAATACGGCTATACGACCTTTGCGCTGGAGCTGGCCGGGCTGCGCTGCGGCGAAGAGAACACCCTGCGCGTTGTCGCGGACAACTCGCAGCTGCCCAACTCCCGCTGGTACTCCGGCTCGGGCATCTATCGCCCGGTGTGGCTGTACGTCGGCGGGAAAAGCCACATTGCGTATCAGGGCGTGAAGATCACCACGCTGTCCATCGCGCCTGCCAGAATCCGGGTGGAAACAAAGGCTACGGACAACGTTTCGGTTGCAATTCTGGATGGCCAAACGGTTGTTGCCGCCGCAGACGGCGCCGTGTGCGAGCTGGAAATTCCCAACGCAAAGCTCTGGAGCGACGAAACGCCCGCTCTGTATACCGCAAAAGTCACCTGCGCAGAAGATGTGGTCGAGGAGAAATTCGGCATCCGCGAGATCCGCTGGAGCAATCAGGGCCTTTTTATCAATGGCAAAAAGACCCTGCTGCGCGGCGGCTGCATCCACCACGACAACGGCATCCTCGGCGCGGCGACCTATGACGAGAGCGAATGGCGGCGCGTGCGCATTTTAAAGCAGGCCGGTTTCAACGCCCTGCGTTCGTCGCACAATCCCGCTTCGCGCGCACTGCTCGAAGCGTGTGACTACTATGGGATGTACGTCATAGACGAGACATTCGATATGTGGTACAATCGGAAAAACAGGTACGACTACGGCTGCGATTTTGAGCGCTGCTGGGCAGAAGACACCGCCGCGATGGTCTACCGCGACTATAACCACCCCTCCGTTCTCTTCTACTCCATCGGCAACGAGGTTGCCGAACCGGCAGAGGAAAAGGGACTGTCGGCAGCAAAAGCGCAGATCGATCTCATCCATTCGATAGATGCCACGCGCCCCGTCACCTGCGGGCTGAACCTGATGATCCTTGGCCGTGCGGCCAAGGGACAGGGCATCTATCAAGACGGCGAGATGAACTCCGGATCGGCCAAAAAGAAGCAAAAAACCGAAAACCAAAACGCCAGCCTTGCGTTTAACATCATCGCCTCGTTCGTCGGCACGGGCATGAACAAGGGCGGCAACAGCCCCAAGGTCGATGCCATCGCCACGCCCATCATCGACGCGCTCGATGTCGTCGGCTACAACTACGGCTCCGGGCGTTACCCGCTCGAAGAAAAGCAGCACCCGGAACGCATCCTCTTTGGCTCGGAGACTTTCCCGCAGGATATCTATAAAAACTGGCAGCAGGTCAAGGCGCACCCGTACCTTCTGGGCGATTTCATGTGGACGGCATGGGACTATCTCGGCGAAGCCGGCCTTGGCGCATGGAGCTACACCGGCGGAATGCCCTTCAACCGTCCCTATCCGTGGCTGCTCGGCGGCGCAGGCGTTATTGATATTCTCGGTACGCCGGACGCTTCGTGCCGCTACGCATCGACTGTCTGGGGGCTGGAGCGCGCGCCGCGCATTGGGGTCAAACCGGTCAACCACCCCGGTGTACGCCCGTCCAAATCCGTCTGGCGCGGCACGAACGCGATTGAGAGCTGGTCGTGGGCAGGCTGCGACGGCAACCGCGCCGAGGTCGAGGTCTATTCCGACGCGGCAGCGGTCGAGCTGCTCGTAAACGGCAAGTCTCTTGGCCGGAAAAAGCTCAGAGAATGCAAAGCCATCTTCAAGACCCGCTACGCGCCCGGAACGCTTACGGCAGTTGCCTATGATGCCACGGGGCACGAAGCTTCCCGCTCCGCGCTGACCTGCGCAGACGGACAGCTGCACCTGCACATCGAAAGCGAAGTTCCCGCGGCAAAACCCGGTCAGATCGTCTACCTGCCGGTTGAGATCGTGGGCGAAAACGGCGTGGTCGAGTCCAACGCCGACCGGCTTCTGACCGCGACGGTCACGGGCGGTGAGCTTCTGGCCTTTGGCTCGGCGAATCCCTGCACCGAGGAGCAGTATCACACGGGCTCGTTCACCACCTACTATGGCCGCGCGCTGGCCATCATCCGCGCAGCGAGCGCCGGAACGCTCCACCTGCACGTCACCGACGGCGCGCAGAGCGCGCAGTTTGCTCTACCCATCGAACCGGAGAAGGAGGCCAACACATGAACGCCGTCCATCTGCAAACGGAATACCTGACAACGCCGCTCGGCCTCGGCCTTGCGCAGCCGCGCTTTTACTGGAACTGTGACGGCGGTGTGCGCCAGACAGCCTACCGCCTTGTGTGCAGACAGGACGATACCGTCATCTATGACACCGGCAAGGTCACGTCCTCGTCCATGACCCATATCCCTTACGCCGGACAGCCGCTGCAAAGCCGCGCGCGCGTGACGTGGTCGGTCACCCTCTGGGATGAAAACGACCAGCCCGGCCAACCGGCGCAGAGCTGGTTTGAGCTGGGTCTGCTTGAACGGGCCGATTGGTGCGCGACGTGGATCACCGGCAACTACCGGCCCCGGCGCAACGAGCGCTATCCCGTCGACTGCTTCCAAAAGCGCTTTACGTTATCCAAACCGGTCACGAAAGCCCGCCTGTACGCCACGGCCTGTGGCCTGTATGCCCTCACGCTCAACGGCGCGCGCGTCGGTGACGGTGTTCTGCTTCCGGGCAACACCGACGTGCGTAAGCGTCTGCAATACCAGAGCTATGATGTAACCGCGCTTGTGCGCGAAGCGGACAACGAACTGACCGCGCAGCTGGCCGACGGCTGGTATCGTGGCACGATCGGTGCATTCGGCCCACGCAACGTCTTTGGCCGCGAGACGAAGCTGCTCGTCCAGCTGGAGTTGACTTACGCCGACGGCAGCCGCGAGGTGATCGTCACCGACGAGAGCTGGCGCTGGAGCAATGACGGCCCTGTCCGCTTTGCCGACTTGAAAGACGGTGAGCAGGTCGACGCGCGCTGCAAACCGAGCTACTGCGGCCACGCAAAGCGCGCCAACGCGAAAACCGTCCCCACGCCGCAAAGTGCGGATAACGTTCTGCCCACACGGCATGAACGCTTCCCGGCCAAGCTGCTCGTCACGCCCAAAGGCGACCGGGTTCTGGACTTTGGCCAGAACCTCGCAGGTTTCGTCTCGTTTACCATTCGCGGCCAGGCCGGTCAGCGGCTGCGGCTGCGGCTGGGCGAGGTGCTTGACGAAAACGGCGAATTTTTGCAGGCCAATATGCAGGAAACCCGCCCCGTCAAAGAGTATACCCGCCTGACCGAGATTCTGTTTGTCACCGGCATGGGCAA
Source organism: uncultured Oscillospiraceae bacterium (assembly GCA_964434135.1). Classification (GTDB taxonomy): domain Bacteria; phylum Bacillota; class Clostridia; order Oscillospirales; family Oscillospiraceae; genus CAG-170. Next base: position 2,771 of record CAYSTN010000013.1, on the reverse strand, counting down.
ATACTACCACGGCGCGACCCAGCCCACACCGTTGCAGCAGATCGACTTCATCTGTTCCGGCGAAGAAGACCACTACGAGACGCAGTTCTCCATCGCCGGCTTCCGCTACGCAAAGATCGAGACGGAGATTCCGTTCGACCCGGCAAACTTCGCAAGCATCGCCGTCTACTCCGACATGGAGCAGACCGGCGCGTTCACCTGCTCCGAGCCGCTTATTGACCAGCTCGTAAAAAACAACCGCTGGAGCATGAAGTCCAACTTCTGCGACGTACCCACCGACTGCCCCACGCGCGAACGGCTGGCCTGGACGGGCGATGCCCAAATTTATTTTGACACCGGCGCGTACTTCATGAACATCGCACCGTTCATGCGCAAATGGCTGCGCGACGTATGGGACGGCCAGCTGAAAAACGGCAAGATCCCGGCAGTCGTTCCCTACAACGGTTCGGGCATCTGCTACGATGCCACGGGCTGCAGCGCCGGTTGGCTGGATGCGGCGATCCTGATCCCCTACCGCTACTGCGAACGCTACGGCGATACGCAGCTGCTGGCCGAGTGCTACGAGGGCATGAAAAAAGCAGCCTGGTTCATGCTCCGCAATACCGGCCACAAGGACAAAAAACGCGCCAAAGCCAACCCTCTCAACCAATACGTCTACGAAAAGGGAATGCACCTGGGCGAGTGGCTTGAACCTGCGGAATTTCAGGAGAAGATCAGCGCCGGTTCGCGTCCGCTGCACACCGAAGAGTGTACCGCCTACCTGCACCTGTCGATGACGCACATGGCGCGCGCAGCTGCGCTGCTTGGCAAGCAGGACGACGCAGCGCTGTTCCAACGCTACGCCGACGGTTCGAAACAGGCGTATCAGCAGCTGTTTTTGCGTGACGGCGCGCCGGACACCGACCGGCAGGCCAAGCTCGTGCGCCCGCTGCAATTCGGTCTGGCCGAGGGCGACGTGCGCACGGCGGTAGCCGAACGGCTGGCCAAGGCCGTTGAAAACCGGGCGTACAAAGTCGCGACCGGCTTTTTGTCCACGGTGTTCCTGCTCGGAACGCTGACGCAAATCGGCCGCGCCGATCTGGCCTATCGCATTCTGGAAAACGAGGCGTGTCCCGGCTGGCTGTATCAGATCAGGCGCGGCGCGACCACCAACTGGGAAAGCTGGGAGGGCTTTACCGGCTATCAGGGCACGGGCAGCTTCAACCACTACTCCCCCGGTGCGGTCTGCCAGTGGCTGTTTGATACCGCAGCCGGCATCCGCGTGGCCGGTGAAAACCACTTCGTTCTCGCGCCTGTCCCGGGCGGCAAGCTGACCTTTGCCGAGGGGCAGTATCAAAGCCTCTACGGGCTTGTGACCAGTCGCTGGGAAAAGACCGCGACCGGCACGACCTTCACCGTTTCCATCCCGCCCAACACCGACGCGCAAGTCCGTCTGCCGGACGGCAGCGTCCACACCGTCACCGCAGGGAGGTATACCTATGTCCTATAACTGCATCCAACCCGGCGCACTCTGGCTCGACACAAACGGCAAGCCCATTCAGGCGCACGGCTTTTCCGTCTTCTACAACGAAAAAGACGGCCTGTACTACTGGTACGGCGAAAACAAGGAAAAGACCAAAGGCGGTCCGTTCAACAAGATCTGGCACTGGGGTGTGCGCTGTTACACGTCCAAAGATCTCTACAACTGGGACGACCGCGGCCTCATCATCCCGCCGCAGCCGGATGATCTGCAAAGCCCGCTGCACCCGACCTACTGCATGGACAGACCGCACATTCTCTACTGCGAGAAGACCGGAAAATATGTCGCGTGGCTCAAGATCATGTGCGGCAGTACCAGCCAGTTCATGTCCGTCCTGCAAGCCGATGATTTCCTCGGCCCATATGAGTTTGTCCACAAGATCTATAAGCCCCTGCAAATGGACACCGGTGACTTCGCGCTTGCCATCGACGAGGCGACCAAAAAGGCGTATTTTATCTTTGACCGCCCGCATTTTGAGCTGGTCACCGCGACCCTGTCCGACACCTATACCGAAGTCACCGGCGAGTATTCCGAGCATTATGTCAACCTCGCACCGCCGTTCAGCCGCGAAGCGCCCGCCTATTTCACCCGCAACGGCAAGCACTACCTCTTTACCAGCGGCACCAGCGGCTACTGCCCGAACCCCTCGCAGGTGTGCGTTTTTGACGACTGGCACGGCGAATATCGCGACCTTGGCAACGCCTGTGAGGGCGACACCGACGGCACGACATTCTACAGCCAGATCTCCTGCGTCCTCAAGCTGCCCGGCAAAGATCAGTATATCGCCCTCGCCGACCGCTGGAAGCCCACGGCGTTCGGCAAGTGGTTCTCCAGGCGGTATTACACCCTCATCCAAAAGGCCATGTCATCCGGCCGGCATCAGGCGCTGACCGAGCCGGATCGCAGCCCGAAGCAGGCCGGCGCACTGCCCGGCAAACTGCAAGCGCACGGCATCAACACCAGCATCGCCCGCTACGTCTGGCTGCCCATCGACTGGGACGGCGATCGCCCCGTGCTGCGCTGGCACGACACCTGGCACATCGATCCCCGCCTTGGCTCTCCTGTCCGCGCCGCACCCCCTGGCTCTCCCTCTGGGAGAGCTGTCACCGAAGGTGGCTGAGAGGGCTGTCTCTCTGCCCCTACGGATTTTTTGTAGAACGTTGTAGGGGCGGACGACTCTTGTACAGCCCACATAGCATACAAAATGTTCGGGCACATAGTATACACATTTCACAAAATCAAGCGCGGCGGA
>CAYSTN010000012.1:0-32910 GCA_964434135.1 uncultured Oscillospiraceae bacterium | reverse complement strand
CATGTCCATCCAGCACCGTATGGATCGCATTGCCCAAACCGACCGCCCCACGAAGGAAAAGACCATGCGCGCGCGCTTTGCACAGCGGGACTTTTTCGGTGACGAAGTCCTCTCGGTCAAAGACCTGGGCAAGGCGTATGACGGCCGGACGCTGTTTTCCGGGGTCGAGCTTACGGTCGCAGGCGGCGAGCGCATCGCGCTGCTCGGCGATAACGGCACGGGTAAATCGACCTTTTTGAAGCTGCTTCTGGGGCAGGAAGCCGGAGCCGGACGCATCAAATTCGGCCCTACGGTCAAATGGGCGTACCTGCCGCAGATCATCCACTTCGACCACCCGGAGCGCACCTTGCTCGATACGATGCTCTACGAGAAAAACTGTACCGTGCAGACCGCGCGCGACCGGCTGGGCGCGTATTTGTTTGAGGGCGAGGACGTGTTCAAGACCGTCGCGTCGCTCTCCGGCGGCGAACAGAGCCGCCTGCGGCTGTGTATGTTGATGGACGAGAAGATAAACCTGCTCGTCCTGGACGAGCCGACCAACCACCTCGATATCGCCTCGCGTGAGTGGATCGAAGACGCGCTGGAGCAGTACGAAGGGACGCTCCTGTTCGTCTCGCACGACCGCTATTTTGTCAGCAAGTTCGCCACGCGCGTTTGGGAGCTGGAAAACGCGCACATCCGGGACTATCCCTGCGGCTATGAGAAATACCGCGCCATCAAGCAGAAACAGGCGCTTGCCGCGCCTGCGCCGGAGCGCGTAAAAAAAGAGCCGAAGCCCGCCAAGCCCAGGCTTTCCGGCAGCAAACAGCTGGAAAAGCAGCTGCGCGCGCTCGAACGGGAGATCGAAAAGCAGGAGCAGCGCGCCGCGCAGCTCGACGAGCAGATCGCGGCCTGTGCCACGGACTATCAGGCGCTTGCGCAGTGTATGGAAGAAAAGCAGCAGTGTGACGAGCTGCTTTCGCAGCTGATGGATGACTGGGCGGCACTCGGCGCGCAGCTCGAGGGCAGCATATGATCCCGCGCTGGCTGATCGCCGTGCTGGCGGCGCTGGGCGCTGTGTGTCTGGTGGTGCCGCTGCACATCGGCATGACGGGCGTGTGTCTGCTGCTGCTTGCGGCGGTGCTGCTGACCGTGCGGCTGCTCAAAGAAAAAAACGCACCCAGAATCTGGAACCGTCTTCTGCTCGGTTTGACCGCCGCAGTGATGGCGGTGATCTTTGGCGCAATGGGGTATCTTTCCATGCAGGGAACAGACAGTGATCTCACCGCGACCGACACGCCGGACTTTGTTGTCGTACTCGGTGCGCAGGTGCAGGGGCAGCAGCCGTCGCTGACGCTCAAAAAGCGGCTCGAGCGCGCCGTCTCGTTTATGCAGGCAAATCCGGACGCAACGGTCTTCGTCTCCGGCGGACAAGGGCCGGACGAGCAGACGACCGAGGCTTCCGTGATGGCGCAGTATCTCATCGACCACGGCATCAGTGCCTCGCAGATCGTGCAGGAAACGGCTGCTTCCAACACGCGCGAGAATCTTCTGTTCTCGTCGCAGCTGGCTGCACAGCTGGGTATCGACACCAGCCGCGTGCTGATCGTGACGAGTGATTTCCATCTGTGCCGGGCAAAGTATATTGCCCGGACGCTGGGGATGCAGCCCTATGGCCTTGCCAGCGACACATGGCCGTGGATCTTAAAGCTCAACTATACCCTGCGCGAAGTCTTTGCGTTCTGCAAGGCCGTCTATCAGGCGCATCGTTGACTTTCCGGCCTTGTATGATACAATAACAGAAGAACCATCACACAAAGGAGTGTTTTTATCATGAGTGATTGCAGCGGCAACTGCTCCAGCTGCGCAGAAAGCTGTTCCGACCGCAAGCCTGAGAGCCTGCTGGCGCAGCCCAACAAGAAATCCAACGTCAAGCACGTCATCGCCGTTGTCTCCGGCAAGGGCGGTGTCGGCAAATCGACACTTACGTCGATGCTGGCCGTCGCTATGCAGAAGCTTGGCTACCGGACTGCCATCCTCGACGCAGACATCACCGGCCCGTCCATCCCCAAGGCTTTCGGCCTGCACGAGCAGATCGTCGGCAGTGAAGACGGGATGCTCCCGGCTGTCACGCCCGAGGGCATCAAGGTCATGTCCATCAACCTGCTGCTGCCCAACGAGACAGACCCCGTTGTCTGGCGCGGGCCGGTCATCGGCGGCGCAGTCAAGCAGTTCTGGACGGACGTGTGCTGGGGTGACGTAGATTATCTGTTCGTTGACCTGCCGCCCGGAACGGGTGACGTGATGCTCACGGTGTTTCAGTCTCTGCCCGTCGACGGTGTCGTCATCGTCACCAGCCCGCAGAGCCTCGTGTCCATGATCGTCTCCAAGGCGGTCAACATGGCGCGCATGATGCACGTGCCGGTCTACGGCTTTGTCGAGAACTACAGCTATTTCCAGTGCCCGGATTGCGGCAAACGTGTCGATATCTTCGGCAAAAGCGGTCTGGACGCGCTGGCGCTGGAGTTCAGTGTGCCGGTGCTGGCCAGATTGCCCATTGACCCGACGCTTGCGGCACACTTTGATGCCGGCACGATGGCGCAGGCTGATGTCTGCGCGCTTCTGCCCGCAGCCGAGCTTCTGTCCAAAGCCGCCCAATAACGCAAAAAACCTTGCAGCTCCACCGAAGCTGCAAGGTTTTTGTAACGAAACGGTATCTCACATCGGAATTATCAGGCGCGTTTCAGGCTCTGTTGGGCGAGGGCAAGCATCCACAGAATGCTCCCGCCGTAGACCAGCAGCGTCGACGTGTCCGCGCCGGAAAGGCTCACTGCGCCGAAGAACAGTCCTGTGAGCGAATAAAACGCCAGCCTCCGTCTTGCGCCGCGGTCAAAGCAGAACGCACCGGCGTGATAAGTCGCAAGCATAAACGAGATCATGGCAAACAGGTTGAAGCAGTAGTTCCAGATGTTGGGGTCATGCTCCCAGCTGCGAAAATCGCGGAACAGCCGCACGACGTAGAACAAAACAGCCAGCACATACCACGCGGCGGTGGGCTTTTTGCCCCGGAAGCGCAACACGGCCGCCACACCCAGTCCCAGCGCGGCCAGCATCCCCAGCAGACTCAGCAGCATCCGCAGCGTCGAGCCACGGAACGAAAGGACGCACCCGGCCAGCAGCGCCGCTGCGCCGAGCAGCGAAAAGCAGATATCCTGCCGCGAAGACGGGAAGACCTCTGCGAACGCGGAATGCTTATCCAGACTCACCGCCGCCAGCGCAAAGACCAGCAGCATCAGGATACTGAACGCGACAAGCGGGATGGCACTGCCGCCGGAAAGCAGCGACGCGTGGAAGAAAAATCCAATGATGGCCGCCAAGATCGCCGCGTAGACCACACCGATAAGACCGGAATTGTGCTTCATAGTCCGCAGACCCCCTTTTCTGAAAAAAGTATAACACAAAACCGGCGCAAAAGACAGTATCGCGCGACAAATTTTTTCCTGTGCGCGCAGATTTTTTGCGAAGCGGGAGAAAAAATACGGAAAAGAATCGATTTTTTTGCCGGAAAAACCGCATTTCACCCTTGCATTTTCCATACCAGGGTGCTATAATACAGTCATCTTGATAGTATTTTACTTGAGAGTGGGGAGTCGTTCCCCACTCTTTCTTGCTGGTAAGGGAGGTTTTTCTTTGAAGGTGACCGAACAGGTAGCGCAGTTTGCAGAACCCATCGTGCAGGCGCACGGCTGCACACTCTGGGATGTGGAATACGTCCGCGAGGGCGGCGAGTGGTTCCTGCGGCTGTACATCGACAAGCAGGGCGGCGTGGACATCGCGGACTGCGAGGCGATCTCGCGCGCGGTCGATCCGATTTTGGACGAACAGGATCCCATCGCCGAGAGCTACAGCTTTGAGGTCTGTTCCGCAGGGCTGGAGCGGCAGCTCAAACGGCCGTCGGATTTTGAACAGTTTATGGGCAGTTCCGTCTCGGTCAAGCTCTTCAAGCCCGTCAACGGCGCAAAAGAGTTCGTCGGGACGCTGCGCGCATACCACGACGGCGCGCTCACCATCCAAACCGCCGCCGGTGAAATGACATTCCAGAAAAACGAGGTCGCGCAGGTGCGGCTTCACGTCGAGTTTTAAAGGGAGGAAATCAGAACCATGAATGCTGAGATCTTTGCAGCGCTTGCGCAGCTGGAAAAAGAACGCGGTATCCCGCAGAGCTACATGATCGAAAAGATCACGCAGGCACTCGTTGCGGCCTACAAAAAGGACAAAGACGGCTACACCGACAACGTCTTCGTTGAGGTGCAGGATCAGGATATGCATATGTACGTGCAAAAAGAGGTCGTCGAGGACGTTATCAGCCCCACGACCGAGATCACGCTTGACGCGGCGCGCAAGATCAGCAAGGCCGCGCAGCTGGGCGATCTGGTCAATGTGGACGTGCAGACCAAGGCCTTCGGCCGCATTGCCGCGCAGACGGCCAAGCAGGTCATCATCCAGGGCATCCGCGAGGCTGAGCGCGGGATGGTGTTTGACACCTTCTCGTCGAAAGAACACGAGATCCTCACCGGTACGGTCTTGCGCATCGAACCGGCAACCAACGACATGACCATCCGCATCGGCGGCGGCAACGACAAGACCGACGCGATGCTTTCGGCTTCCGAGCAGGTGCGCACGGAGTATTACCACGAAGGTGACCTCGTCCGCGTGTACGTGGTGGAGGTGCGTCGCTCGACGCGCGGGCCGCAGGTCATCGTCTCGCGGACGCATCCGGGTCTGGTCAAGCGCCTGTTTGAGCTGGAAGTGCCCGAGATCGCTTCGGGTCTTGTGGAGATCAAGTCCATCGCCCGTGAGGCCGGTTCGCGCACCAAGCTGGCGGTGTATGCCTCGCAGGAGGGCATCGATCCGGTGGGCGCGTGTGTCGGCACGCGCGGCGCGCGCGTCGGCGCGGTCGTCGACGAACTGCACGGCGAAAAAATGGATATCATCGTCTGGTCGGAAGACGCGGCGCAGTTCATCGCGTCGGCTCTGAGCCCGGCAGACGTCAAATCGGTGACGCTGCTGCCCGGCGCAACAAAAGCCTGCCGCGTGATCGTGCCCGATGACCAGCTTTCGCTCGCCATTGGCAAAGAAGGACAGAACGCACGGCTGGCCGCACGGCTGACCGGTTATAAGATCGACATCAAGCCCGCCTCGCAGGAGCAGGCGATCTTGCAGGAAGAGGCCGCTGCTGCGCAGCTGGCCGAGACACAGCAGAACGCGGACGAAGCCGCTGAGGCGTCTTTGCCGCAGGAATAAGCCGACAGACCGGAAGGAGGCGGACAGGATGCAAAAAAAGATCCCGATGCGCCAGTGTGTCGGCTGCCGGGAAATGAAAGCAAAAAAAGAACTCGTCCGCGTGGTTCGCAGTCCGGAAGGAGAGATCTCTCTGGACTTTCGCGGCAAAGCACCCGGACGCGGCGCGTATGTGTGTCCGCAGACGGAGTGTTTGAAGCGGGCGATCAAGTCCAAGGCGCTCGAGCGCGGGCTGAACTGCCAGATCCCGCAGCACATCATCGAGCAGCTGCTTGAAAGAATGGAGGCCGGTGCGACATGACAGAGCAACAGCAAAAGGCGCTGCGTCTGCTCGGACTGGCGCGCAGGGCAAGATTGCTGGTCATCGGCGAAGAGCCGGTCGGCATCGCCTGCCGCAGCGCCAAGGCCAGACTCGTACTGGTCGCAAAGGACGCCGGAGATCATACCTTCCGCCGGGCGCGCTCGTTTGTCTCGGGCAGCAAATGTCCGTATGTCTGTGTGCCATACACCAAAGACGAACTGGGCGACGCACTGGGCTGCAATGCCTGCGCGCTGTGCGCGTTTGTGGATGCAGCGTTCGCCGTGAACTTCCTGCAAACGCTCAACGAGCCGCAGCACGAGCCGGTTCTCGAGCAGCTGGCGCAGCAGGTCGCCCGCCTGCAAAAGCGCAGACAGGAAGCGCAGGCACACAGGAAAAACGTTAAAATGGGGAAGAAATAACTGGAGGTGGCTGGATTGAGTATTGAAGTGAAGCAGAAGATCAAGGAAGTCGCGGATGATTTCGCAATGCCGGCAAAGAAACTGATCGAAATTGTTGGCAAGTTCTACGAAAAGCCGAAAAGCAGCTCCCAGAATTTAACAGAAGACCAGCTGAACGTGATCGTGGACTATATCACGCAGCAAAATCAGATCGATTCCATCGAGCAGGTCTTTGCCGTGGCGAAAAAGCCGGAACCGGCTCCTGCACCGGCTGCCGCACCGCAGAATGCACCCGCGCAGCCGACCAGGCCCGCTGCACAGCCGCAGCAGAGCCAGAGCGCACAGCGCCCGGCCGAGCGCCGCGCGCCGCAGAATGCGCCTGCGCAGCAGCGCCCGCAGCCGCAGCAAACCGCAACCGCACAGCCCAACCGTGCCAAGCAGCCGCAGCAGCCGCAGCCGGAGCGCAAGCGTGAGCGCCGCGTCATCGACACCAGCGCCGTCACAGTCAACGCTGACCGCTATGACGACCGCGTGGACTCACTGGTTTCCGAGCGTGTGCAGAACTATCAGCGCGGCACACAGAAGATCGGCAGCAAAAACAAAAAACAGCAGCAGGGCAAGCGTTTCGGCACAAAATCCCGCTCCGAGGAGCAGGAGAAGATGCGCAGACTCCAGCTGGAGATCGCCAAAAAGGCGCAGCTGGTCGTCAAGATCCCCGACGAGATCACCGTCGGCGAGCTGGCCTCGCGCATGAAGAAAACGGCGGCCGAGGTCATCAAGTGCCTGCTGAAAAACGGCGTTCTGGCGACGGTCAACCAGACCATCGACTTTGACACCGCCGAATTTGTCGCCACGGAGCTGGGCTGCAAGGTCGAGCGCGAGATCATCGTCACCATCGAAGAGCGGCTGTTTGACGACCATCAGGACACCGCCGATGAACTCATCGCCCGCCCGCCGGTCGTGGTGGTCATGGGTCACGTCGACCACGGCAAAACATCGCTGCTGGACTATATCCGCAACGCAAAGGTCGCAGCCGGTGAGGCCGGCGGCATCACGCAGCACATCGGTGCGTACACCGTGCAGATCAACGACCAGCCCATCACCTTCCTGGACACGCCGGGTCACGCGGCCTTTACCGAGATGCGCGCGCGCGGCGCGATGTGTACCGACGTGGCGATTCTGGTCGTCGCGGCGGACGACGGCATCATGCCGCAGACCATTGAGGCCATCAACCATGCCAAGGCCGCGAAGATTCCCATCATCGTGGCCGTCAACAAGATGGATAAGCACGGCGCGAACCCCGACCGCATCCTGACGCAGCTGACCGAACACGGTCTGACCCCGGCAGAGTGGGGCGGCGAGACGGAAGTGTGCAAGATCTCCGCGAAGACCGGCATGGGCATCGACGAGCTGCTCGAGACGGTCATCCTGACCGCCGAAATGGAAGAACTCAAAGCCAACCCGAACCGTGCGGGCAAGGGCTGTGTCCTCGAAGCACGGCTGGATAAAAACCGCGGCCCGATCGCGACGCTGCTGGTGCAGAACGGTACGCTGCGCCAGGCAGACCTCATCATCGCCGGTACGGCGGTGGGTCGTGTGCGTGTGATGACCAACGACAAGGGCGCGCAGGTCAAACAGGCCGGCCCGTCCATCCCGGTCGAGATCACCGGCCTGGCCGAAGTGCCGTCGCCCGGTGACGAGTTCAGCGTCGTCTCCGACGAGCGCATGGCCAGACAGCTCGTTGAGCAGCGCAAGCAGAAGCTCAAGGACGAGGCCAACAAGCTCAACCAGAAGGTCACGCTGGAGAGCCTGTTCTCCAAGCTGCAAGAGGGCGAGATGAAAGAACTCAACCTCATCGTCAAAGCAGACGTACAGGGCTCGGCTGAGGCCGTCAAGGCTTCTCTGGAAAAGATCACGAACGAAGAAGTCCGGGTGCGTGTCATTCACGCAGGTGTCGGCGCGATCAACGAGTCCGATATCCTGCTGGCCTCGACGTCCAACGCCATCGTCATCGGCTTCAACGTCCGTCCGAACGAGCTGGCGCAGGCTGCTGCCAAGCGCGACAAGGTCGATATGCGGATGTACCGCGTCATCTACGACGCGATCAACGAGATCACCGACGCGATGAAGGGTATGCTCGCACCGAAGTTCCGCGAGGCCATCAGCGGCCACGCCGAAGTCCGCCAGACCTACAAAGTCTCGGCCATCGGCACGATTGCGGGCTGCTACGTCAAAGACGGCAAGATCACGCGCGACGCGTCGGTACGCGTGCTGCGCGACAACATCGTCATCCACGAGGGCAAGCTCGGTTCGCTGCAACGCTTCAAGGACGCAGTCAAGGAAGTCGCAGCCGGATACGAATGCGGTATGTCCATCGAAAAGTTCAATGATATCAAGGAAGGCGACATCTTTGAGTGCTTCGTCATGGAGCAGATCAAGGACTAAGAACCCTGCGGCCAGCGCTGCGGCGCTGGCCGCGTGACAAATAAGGAGGTAACTATGGCTTCCAACAGAATTGGCCGGATCAACGAGGAGATCCAGCGCGAGCTTGCCGAGCTGATCCGTTCGCTCAAAGACCCGCGCGTACAGACGATGATCTCCATCACGCGCGTGGACACAACACCCGATCTGCGCTACAGCAAGATCTACGTGAGCGTACTCGACGAAGCGCGCGCGCAGCAGGCCGTGCAGGGACTCAAATCTGCCGGTGGCTGGCTGCGGCGGGAGCTTGGCAGCCGTTTGCAGCTGCGCTATACGCCGCAGCTGGTGTTCGAGCTGGACGATTCGCTCAAATACGGCGCGCATATGTACGACCTGCTGGCCAAGCTCGAACAGCAGAGCGCAAAGCAGACGGAGGCACAGCATGACGAGAACTGAAGTCTGCACGTTTTTGCGCGGGCACGACCGGTTCGTCATCCTGACGCACCGCCGCCCGGACGGCGATACCATCGGCTCGGCGGCGGCGTTGTGCCGTGGGCTGCGCCAGCTTGGCAAATCGGCCTGTATTTTGTGCAACGAACAGTTCACGCCGCGCTTTGCGCCCTATCTTGCGGGGCTGGTCGAGCAGACGCCTTGGCCGGATGCGACGGTTCTGGCCGTTGACATTGCCTCGGAGCGGCTTTTGTCCTTTGACGCGATCAGGCTGGGTCTGCTGCCGCAGTGCGCCATCGACCACCACGGCAGAAACTCGCTCGAATGCCCCAAACTCGTCGAAGGGGACAAGGCCGCCTGTGGCGAGGTCATCTTCGCTCTGTTACAGCAGCTGGGCGTGACGCTGACGAAAGAAATTGCCGAGTGCCTGTACGTCGCGATCTCGACCGATACGGGCTGTTTCCGCTTTTCCAATACAAGCGCCGATACCCACCGCGCAGCGGTGGCGCTCATCGACGCGGGCGCGGACATCGCGCCGATCAACAAGGTGTTTTTTGATACCAAGAGCTTTGCGCGCCTGCGCCTGGAGGCGGCGCTGACCGAGACGATGGAGTTTTACGCCGGCGGCACGGTGGGTATCTGCACCCTGCCGAAGTCGCTCCTTGACTCGCTCGCCGTCACCGAGGACGAGCTGGACTCCATCTCCGGTTTTGCCCGCAGCATCGAGGGCGTACAGATCGGCATCATGCTGCGTGAGGTCGAAGACGGGCTGGGCAAGCTCAGTGTGCGCACCGAAGCGCCGTATGACGCGGCGGCTTTGTGCCAGGAGCTTGGCGGCGGCGGCCATGCCGCGGCAGCCGGAGCGAGTGTGCCCGGCGGCATCGACGGCGCGCGCGCGGCGATTCTGCGCGTTTTGCGGCAAAGCGGTATCAACGTATAAAGGAGAACCTATGGCAAACGGGATCCTTGTCATCGATAAGCCCGCCGGATGGACGAGTCAGGACGTGGCGGCCAAGCTGCGCGGCGTATTTCATGAGCGCCGTGTTGGCCACGGCGGCACACTTGACCCGATGGCCACCGGCGTGCTGCCTATTTTCATCGGCCGCGCGACCCGCGCAGCCGAATTTTTGGAAAACGCGCAGAAAGAATACATCGCCGGGCTGCGGCTGGGTGTCGTGACCGATACGCAGGACACGACCGGCACGATCTTGCAGCAGTGCGAAGCCAATATTCCGCGCCAGACGCTTCAGAGCGCGCTGGGGGCGTTTTGCGGCCAGATCGAACAGCTGCCACCCATGTACTCCGCCATCAAGATCGGCGGCCAGAAGCTCTACACGCTGGCCAGAAAAGGCTGTGAAGTCGCGCGCCAACCGCGCGCCATCACGATCTATGAGCTGGAGCTGCTTGACGGCGCGGCGGCAGACTATACCCTGCGCGTCCACTGCTCCAAGGGGACATATGTGCGCACACTGTGTCACGACATCGGCGCGGCGCTCGGCTGCGGCGGGTGTATGTCGTCGCTGCGGCGCACGCGTGCCGGGAGCTTTACGCTGCAACAGGCCGTGACCATGCAGCAGGTTCTGGACTTTGCGCAATCGCACGACCCGCAGCAGCTCCTTCTGCCGGTCGACGCGATCTTCGCGGCGCACCCGGCGCTCATCGTGACCATGCAGCAGGCGGCGCGACTGAAAAACGGCGCGCCGGTCAAAGACCGGAGCTTTGCCGACGGCACGTGGCGCGTGTACGCCGAAGATGGCGAATTTCTGCTGCTTGGCCGCGTGGAAGCGGGCGTTTTGCACACCATAAAGAGTTTTTTTGAGGTGAACACAAGTGGAACATGAGCGCGTTTTGGCGCTGGGTTTTTTTGACGGCATCCATCTGGGTCACGCCGCGCTGCTCGAGCGCACCCGGCAGCGCGCCGGGGCGCTGGGTCTGACGGCGGCGGCGATGAGCTTCGACACGCACCCGGATACGCTCGTGCGCGGTACGCCGGTGGCACTTTTGAACACGATGGCCGAGCGCGCGTATCTCATGCGCAGCCTGTGCGGCATCGAGGAGGTCATCTTTGCGCACTTTGACACGGCGATGATGCACCTGCCGTGGGAAACGTTCGTAGAGGACTATCTCGCGCGGCAGCTGCGCGCGCGTTATGTGGTCTGCGGCCACGATTTTCACTTTGGTGACCGGGGCGCGGGCAATGCGCAGCGGCTGCGGGAAAAGTGCAGCGCGCTGCACATCGGCTGCGATGTTATCCCGCCGGTCGAACTGGACGGCCAGACCGTCAGCTCCACGCGCATCCGCGCGCTGCTGCAAGACGGCGCGTGTGAACAGGCCGCGCGCTGGCTCGGCCACGGCCAGCTGCTCACCGGCGTGGTCGAACGCGGCGCAGGCCGCGGTGCGGCGCTGGGCTTCCCCACGGCGAACCTGCGCTTTCAGCCGGACATCTTGGTCCCGGCTTTCGGTGTCTACCGCGCACTGGCCGAGGTGGACGGCAGACGCTATGCGGCGTGTGTCAACATTGGCGTACACCCGACGCTCGGCGCGCTGGCGCAGCCGGTGGCTGAGGCAAACCTGATCGGCTTTGCCGAAGATCTATACGGAAAGGAGCTTCGCCTGTGGCTGCAAGCGCGGCTGCGCGGTGAGCGTCGCTTTGAGAGCGTTGACGCGCTGCGCGCGCAGGTGCTGGCCGACCGGCGAAGCGTGGAGGAATATTATTCATGCAATTGCAGCGGATAGACTCGCAGCACCCGCTGTTTGACGCGGCGTTTGCGCTCTACGAGCAGAGTTTTCCGCTCAATGAGCGGCGCACCCGCGCCGATCATCTGCGCGCGCTGGCGGACGCGGACTTTTTCCCGCTGTGCGCGGTGCAGCACGATACGGTGCTGGCCGACGTGTTCGTATGGCGAACACCGGATTTTACGTATCTGGAGCATTTTGCGGTGCAGCCGGCTCTGCGCGGGCAGGGACTGGGCGGCGCGCTGCTGGAGCAGCTGTTTTGTGCCGATCGGCCGCTCGTTCTGGAGATCGAGCCGCCCGAGGACGAAAAAAAGCGCCGCCGGAAAGCATTTTACGAGCGGCACGGACTGCAAGCGCAGCCGTATGCACACGTGCAGCTGCCGTTTCAGGGCGGCGGCGCAGCCGAACCGCTCATCATCATGACCGACCGAGCATTTTCTGCCGAACAGTGCCGCGCGTTTCAGGACTATCTGCTAAAGCGCGTCGTGCGCTATACGCAGTATCAACTGTAACGCTGCGCAAACAGAAACGGTAAAACAGCAACCCCCGGGCAGGCGCTTCGCGCCCACCCGGGGGTTTGCTCTTCCAAATCTTCACCGCCCCGGCGCGGCCATGCCGCGCCCTTGGCTCTCCCTCTGGGAGAGCTGGCGGCGCAGCCGCCTGAGAGGGCGAAAGCGCACTTACATTCTTGCTGCACACTTGAAATCTTGCTTTGCACCTGTAGGGGTCGATGCCCACATCGACCCGCTGTCGCAAATTACCACTGCACTTGTAGGGGCGGACGACTCTGTCCGCCCAAAATCTTTCCATTTCCACCGCCCCCGGCGCGGCGTGGTCAGTCGCTGGAGTCCAGCAGGGCGATGCTTCCACCGTCGCCCAGCGTTTTACCTTCGAGCATCAACAGCTTTTCCGCGAACAGCCGCGTAAAGCCGCTCAAAATCGCAGCCGAGATGATCATATCTGCCGTGTCCTGCGCGGCCAGCTGCGTCGTGACCTCGCGGTCGAACATCGCTGCCGTAATGAGGCGGCTCTGCTCGATAAAATACTGTTCGCAGTGCGTATAGCGCTCTGCATACGCGCAATAGGCTGCCTGGATGTTCTGCTGCGTCATTTCCTGCGGCAAAAGCGTCCGCAGCGTTGACAGCCGCAGCGACTGTTTGAGCGTGCAGATCATGATGAGGCACGCGATATGCACCCGGTAATAGCGTTTTTTCTGTGGTTCTGGCAGCAGCCGCAGGCGCACATAGTTGTTGATGGCTGCCGCTGTGATCGGCTCAGACTGTTTGAGTTCCGGCGGCAGATATTCCAGATACTGCGTCAACAGCAGCAAAACCTGCTCCATATAAAGCCCCAGATCCGGGATGTCTTCCCAGCGCGGCAGGCGGTACGAAGCGAGATATTCCTCCCAGCGCCGCAGCTTGCCCAACACCAGATCGTTGTCAAATTGCATGGTTTCACACACCTTTCCTGCACAGTATAACATGATTCTCCAATAAAGTAAACAATATGTGAAGCGAATTGACACGGTTCTTAAAATGTGATAATCTAATACGCAACATTATGTAGAAAGAAGCTGTGCCATGTTCCGACTTGTTACCGATACCTCGGCCAATCTGCCCGCCGATTTTGTACGCGATGAACAGATCACCATTCTGCCGTACACCTTCCATTCTGCTTCGGGTGAACAGACCTGCCTCGACCCGACCACCTTTGACGCACACGCGTTTTATGCCCGTATGCGCGCCGGAGAGAAGATCACCACCTCACAGATTCCGCCGCAGCGCTATCTCGATGCGTTCACGCCGATGCTCACAGCGGGCGAGGACATCCTGTTTGTCAGTATGTCTTCCGGGGTCAGCGGCTCATATGCTTCCGGCCAGATCGCCGCGCACCAGCTGCGCGAGGCGTTCCCGGCGCGCAAGATCCTGCTGGTCGACACCTACGGCGCGTCGCTGGGCGAGGGCTTGCTGGTCATGGAGGCGGCGCGCTGCCGCCGCGCAGGACAGTCGATCGACGAGACGTACCAGCACCTGCGCGCGCTGCGCCACAACGTTGCGCAGATTTTCACCGTCGATGACCTGCGCTATCTCAAGCGCAGCGGGCGGCTGTCGAATCTGGAATCGGCTGTCGGCACGGTCTTGCAGATCAAGCCGCTGCTCAAAGGGGACGAACAGGGTCGGATCGTCTGCTTTGCCAAACTGCGCGGCCGCCAGCGTGTCATCGAGCGCATCGCCCGGTATTACGAGGAGCTGGTCGTAGACGCAGCTGCGCAGACCGTCGGCATTGCCCATGCGGATTGCGCAGCGGATGCGCAGATCCTTGCGTCTTTGCTGCGCCATTCGGCGCACCCGCCGAAGCAAATCTTGGTCGTGGATTATGAGCCGGTGACCGGCTCACACGTTGGGCCGGGGGCGCTGGCACTGTTCTTCCTGTCGGATACACGTGCAAAAGCGCTGTAAAAAATGCAGCGAACCAGAAAAAACAGTCCGAATGCTTCGGACTGTTTTTGTTTTTTGCAAAATTTTGCGTGAACGACTTGACAAAACCGAAAAATGCGGTATGATATACTAAATCACACGTTTCAGAAAATGATTACAGGAGGATATGTCATGCCGCCGAAACCGAAATTTACACGAGATGAGATCATTGCCGCTGCGCTGGAACTGGTGTCCGCGCGCGGAGAACAGGCGCTGACTGCGCGTGAGCTGGGCAAGCAGCTCGGAAGCTCTGCGCGCCCGCTGTTCACCGTCTTCAAGAGCATGGAAGAGGTGCAGACCGAGGTGCGCGCAGCCGCCATGCGCCGGTTTGAGTCCTATGCACAGCACACGATGCCGCAGTTGCCGCTTTTCAAGCAGGTTGGGATGCAGATGATTCTGTTTGCCACGCAGGAGCCGAAGCTGTTCCAGCTGCTTTTCATGCAGGAGACGGAAGAAAGCACGGGCTTTGACGGCATTTTCGCCAGACTAGGGCCGGTGGCCGAATCGTGCGTTGAACTGCTGTGCCAGGTGCATTCGCTCACGCAGGAGCAGGCCAGAACGCTGTTTGAAAATGTCTGGATCTACACCTTTGGCATTGGTGCGCTGTGCGCGACCAAGGCGTGCAGCTTTACCGTCGATCAGCTCAGCGGGATGCTGAGTCTGGAGTTCTCTGCGCTTTTGCAGGCGGTGCAGCAGCCGCAGCAGATGGAGCGTGAAGACGGATGAAACAGGTATCTGTGCGGCTTCTGGTGGCGGCGGTTGCGCTGCTGGCGTTCAGCGGAGCGCTGTTCGGCTTTTTGCGGCAGTGGATACCTGCGGTGCTTCTGTGGGTCGGCGCGTTTGGCTGCGCAGTGGCGGCGCTCAACATCTGGGACGCGGATAACCGCGCACATTAAACCCATACAACGCACACAAACGCATACAAGCGCATAATTCAGGCGGCAGAACGTTACGTTCTGCCGCCTTTTCTGCCTGCGCAGCCCACCCCGTACCCGGATGCCCCATGCATTTTAACCACCCTTTGGCTCTGCCAGCGATTCGCACCGCACCCCTTGGCTCTCCCTCTGCCAGAGCTGTCACCGTAGGTGACTGAGAGGGCTTGCTCCCTGGCTCTGGGGATTTTCCGTATAGCGTTGTAGGGGCGGACGACTCTGTCGGCCCAAAATATTTTCATTCGCATCACACCTAACACGGAGCGGTGCAGTGCAAATCGGCAAATGAGGCAAGAGCGCGGCTTTCGCCGCGCTCTTGCCTCATTCAAAACCGTTCCCGGATGCTTTGGTTGCCTTCGCGCACGACGCGCTGCGCGTCTTCGCCCAGCGCCTGCCGCAGCAGCGCCAGCTCATCCAGTCCACCCTGTCCGTGCAGCACCCGGTACGCGCCTGCGTCTGAGCCACAGGCTATGCGCGCGCCAAGCGCCGCCGCGGTGCGCACTGCCGCCAGCTGCCCGTGCAGCAGCGGCTGCAAAACGGCATCCGGAAACCGCCCGCTCCCGATCAGATCGCCGATCGTGGCCAGCGTCGGCACCCAGACGGCGCGGCTCTCGGCCAGCTGCGCAAGCGTTTCGTCCGATAAATACGCACCGTGTTCGATGGAGTCCACCCCGGCGCGCAGCGCCGCGCGCACAGCCGCGTCACCGTTGGCGTGCGCCATAACCGAAAAGCCCATCTCGTGCGCCTCGCCGATCATGGCCTTGATCTGCTGCGGGTCGACGGGCGGCTCAGTCAAAACGCCGCAGCGCGAAAAGTCGATCAGCCCGGAAATCATGATTTTAATAAAATGCGCGCCCTGCGCTTTCGCCTCGTGCAAAAGCGCGCGGTACTGCGCTGGGCTGTCAAAGCTTCGGCCGATGAAGCTGCCATAGTGCCCGCGTCTATAGATGGGAAAGCCCGGTGTGCGGTAGCGCAGCCCATATTCCGGCGCGAGCCGGGAGGCCAGCGCGCCAACGCCCCAGCGGTCGCCGCCGTCGCGCAGATCCGTATAGCCCAGCGCCTGATACGCCGCCAGCGTCCGGCGAATGGCCGGTTCATCCGGGCGGGGCTGATGCCGCGCGATGGCCGCGCGCCAGTCCAGCCCGTCGAGTACCATGTGAATGTGGCAGTCAACCATCCTGCCCACCTCCGGGCAGACAATACCGCTCAATGGCCAGCGCCGCGCCTTCGTCGTCGCACGACGCGGTTTGTACGTCCGCGATTTCCAGCAGCGGCTCACACGCGTTCTCCATCGCCACGCTCCAGCCCGCCGTCTGCAACAAGCTGACATCGTTCAGCCCGTCACCGATGGCCATGACGGCCTCGAGCGCGATGCCCAAATGCGCAGCCAGCGCGGCCACGGCCTCGCCCTTGTTCGCGCGCGCGTCGGTGATCTCCACGTTGAACGGCAGCGACGAGCAGACGCACAGCCCCGGAAAGCGCACCGTCAGCTCCTCGAGCAGCTTCAGCCGCAGCGGCTCGTCAGCCGTGAACAGCTGCACCTTTTGTACGCCGCAGTTGCGCTCGCGCACAAAGGTTTTCAGATCGTCCACGTCCGTGCGCAGCGTCTGTACCATCCGCAGCGCATAGGCGTTGGGGATGTAGTCTGCCGCGCGCTGCTTCATCGTTCGCGTCATCCAGCCCCAGCCGTCCAGATAGCAGTCATAGATCACCGCAAAGCCGTCGAGATATTCCATCAGTTCCAGCGCCGTGTGCGCCGGAAACTCTGCCGAGCGCAGTGTGCGCGCCGCCGCGATGTCATAGATCTGCGCGCCGTTGATGGCAATGGCATATTGCAGCGGCAGCGCGTGTACGGCCTCGGGCATGGCCTTATAAAACCGCCCCGTGGTCGGCACGAGCAAAACGCCCGCCTGCGCCGCAGCCAGCAGCGCCGCGCGGGTGCGCGCGGTCAGTTCTTTTTTGGAGTTCAGCAGCGTTCCGTCCAGATCGAACGCCAGCAGCCGGATCGGCTGGCTCGGTTTTTTCTCCATATATGTTCACCCACGATAGCCGATGGCTCTGGAGATGCTCTCCGCAGCCGCGCACACGAGCCGGATGGCGTGCAAAAACTCGTCCGACTGCACCTGCCGGAACATCCCCACGCACCCGATGGCGTAGCGCACCTCGCCCGTCACGTCGAAGACCGGCGCGGAAACCGACCGCAGCCCGATCTTATATTCCCCGTTTTCCACCGCATAGCCCTGCTCGCGAATGCGCGCCAGCTCCGGCGAGAACTGTTCGAGCGTGGTGAGCGTGTGCGGCGTATAGGCTTTGAGCGGCGCAAGCGTCAGCAGCCGCCGGCATTCTGCCGCCGAACTGTTGGCCAGAAACAGCTTGCCCTGTGACGTGCAGTGTACCGGCAGCCGTGCGCCGACTTCCGAAACGACGCGCAGGCTTGCGCGCGATTCTTCCTCTGCCAGCGTCACAACGGCGGCGCGGTCAAAAATGGACAGGAACACGCTCTCGCCCAGTTCCGCGCAGATCGCCTGCATATGCGGCCGGGCGATCGCGCCGATGTCCCACGCATTCGACACCGCGCACCCATATTCAAACAGCCGGATGCCCAGCCAGTACCGCCCATTTGCCGTCTGTTCGATCAGTCCGGCCTCGCGCATCGTTGAGAGCAAACCGTGGATGGTACTCTTCGGCCAGCCGGTTTTCTGATACAGCTCTGTCAAGGTTGTAGGCTCCTGATTTGCCGCCAGAAGATCCAGCAGCCGGATTGCCTTTGCAACAGAATGGATGGTCTTGCCTTCCGTTTCAGCCATGGTAGAACCTCCGTCTTTCGATTTTCTTTTCGGTTTCTTTACTATACCATGCCGAGCGCCCGTCGGCAACCGTGCGCGGTTCGCCATTGTCGAAATAAATTCCGGCTTCCGACAAAATCGACCCGGCGATTTGACAGATTCTCGTTGCAATTTTCCCCCTTTTGTTATACACTAGTCACAAACCGGAAAAGGAGGCCGCGCGAATGTATCAGATCATGCTCGTCGAGGACGAAGCGCTCGTGCGCGAGTCCATGGCGCAGAATACCAACTGGGAAGCATTCGGCTTTGCCGCGCCGCACGTCTACGAAAACGGCCAGCAGGCGCTCGACCAGCTTGCGCGTGTGCGGCCTGACGTTGTCATCACGGATATCTGTATGCCCTTTCTCGACGGTCTGGAGCTTGCGCGCCACGTGTATGAGCTGCTGCCGGAGACGATCGTCGTCGTCCTGACCGGGTTCAGCGAATTTTCCTACGCGCAAAAGGCCATCCGCTACCACGTCCACGACTACCTGCTCAAGCCCGTCAAACCGCAGGAATTTGATGATCTGCTGCGCAATCTCTCTTCCGAGCTTTCCGCGCGCGAAAGCAGACAGGGACTCTTCACCCGCGCGGTTCTGGCCGATGAAGTCCTCAAAGACCACTATTTTCAAAGTCTGCTGCAGCCCGAACCCACGCCGGAGCCGGAAGAGGTCATCCGCGCCATCTGGGACGAGCTTCCCGGGCGCTTACACGCCGTCGCGCTCACACCGGTGCAGGCGCGCACCGCCGAGCTGGAGGCCTGCTGCGCCCGCGTGGCCGAGCTTTGTGCGCCAGCGCAGGCGCGCATTCTGGGCGAACAGTGGCTCATGCTCATCCTCAGCGGAGACGAGACGGCTGAACTGATGGCGCGCACGGCCACCGGCGCGCGCCAGCTGCGCATACAGTTGCAAGAACAGGGCGTGAGCGCGCCCATCGGCATCAGCGGCGTGCATACCGGCCACGAACAGCTGCACCAGGCCGCACAGGCCGCGCTGCACGCGCTGGGCTACGCTTTTTCCACCGCAGAGACGCTGCTGTTTGACCCCGATCTTCGCAAATCGGCCGGTTCGTTGCAAACCGAAGACTGTCCCACCGCCGCGCTGATCGCCGCCACCTTGCAAAGCGGCAGCGGCAGCCGCGCGCTGGAGCTGACAAGTACGCTCTTTACCTGTATGCGCCGTCGGCGCGTCCACGAAAACGAATGCCGCCAGGTCATCCAGCGTTTGCAGATTCTTCTGAGCGCCAACTTAACGCGTGAGCAGCAGCACCGCGCCCCGGCGCTCGTTCTGCCGCAGCTGGGCTACGGGCTGGAAGAAGTCCGGCTGTCCGTTGAGCGCTTCGAGGGTTATGTCCTGCAATGCCGCTCGCAGCACAACGATTCGCCCGCCGCGCGCTGCGTCCGGCAGGCCGTGGCCTTCCTCAACGAGCATTATTCCGACTGTGACCTCAAACTGCCGGATATTCTCGAGCATCTTGGGGTCAGCCGCAGCTATTTCTCCACCGTTTTCAAAGAAAAAACCGGCCAGTCCTTCATCGAATATCTCACCAACCTGCGCATGGAAAAGGCCAAGGAATACCTGCGTGAGACGAGTCTTTGCACCTACGAGATCGCCGAGCGCATCGGCTTTGCCGACCCGCATTATTTTTCGCTGACCTTCCGCCGCCGTACCGGCCTGACACCAAAGCAATTTAAAGAGGGACAAAATGAAACCTAGAGCTTTTCTCTCGCGCCGTTCTATCGGCACACAGATCGCAGCGCTTTTCATGCTGCTGATCCTGCTCATCACCATCTCCATGACCTATGTCTCCATCAGTGTATCCACCAATGAGCTGCTCGACACGTCCACCGATTATACCGAGCAGCTCATTCTTCGCGTCAATGCGGAGCTGGATATGTACGTGGAGTATATGAAAGACATCTCTGACTTCATCGTCGACAACTCTGCCATCCAGTCCTATCTGGCCGCCGCCAATGCCCACCGCCTGACCGACGCGGCGGGGCATCTTGCGCAGCAGCAGCTTTCCGCCGCGCAGAAAATCCGCTCCGAGATCGTCTCCATTGCCCTCATTCCGCAGTCCGGCGGCGCACTGTTCGGCACGCAGGGCGCTGCGCTCAACACCTATTCCAATTACCGCTTTTCCCAGTGGTACGCCGACGCGCTGGCACACCCGAACGAGGTGCAGGTTTCCTCGTCGCGCGTGGAAAACCTCATCGCCGGGCAGTATAACTGGGTCGTCTCGTTTTCCAAGGCGGTGCTTGACCGTCAGGGCAACGTTCAGGGCGTTTTGCTCATCGACCTCAGCTATCAGATCATCGACCGCCTGTGCGCCGACGTGGAGCTTGGCAGCCGCGGCTATATCTACCTCATCGATCAGGTCGGCGATATCCTCTGGCATCCGCAGCAGGATCTGATCTACGCGGGACTGAAAGAGGAAAACGTGGAACAGGTGCTTGCCGCCGAGGACGGCCGCGTTCTGGCCGGCAAGGGCGCGTCCGAGCGGCTGTACGTCGCCTGCCGCTCCGGCGCGACGGGCTGGACGGCGGTCGGCGTTGCCTACACGCAGGAACTGCTGCGCTCACAAGACCGCATCTATCAGGTCTATATCCTTATTGCCGTCGCGGCTCTGGCGCTGGCTTTGGTGTTTGCGCTGAGCCTGTCGCATTCCATCGCCGAACCCATTCGCCGCCTGACCAAGACCATGCGCCGCGTGGAAGACGGTGATCTGCACGTGCGCTGTCAGGTTGCGTCCAAGACTGAGCTTGGCCAGCTTTCCGACAGCTTCAACCACATGATCGCCAAAACGGCAGAGCTGATGGACGAGCGGCTTCGCATCGAGGAGCAGAAGCGCAAAAGCGAGTATAAGGCGCTGCAAGCGCAGATTCAGCCGCATTTTCTTTATAACACCCTCGACTCCATCATCTGGATGAGCCACGCCGGACGCAACGACGAGGTCGTCGAGATGACCGGCGCGCTGGCCTCGCTGCTGCGCTCGTCCATCGGCGACGGCTCAGACACCAACACGCTCAAAAAAGAGCTGGAACACGTGCGCAGCTATCTGACCATCCAGAAAATGCGCTACAAGGAAAAGCTCCGCGACGAGCTGGACATCGACCCGCAGACCGAGGACTGTCTGCTGCCCAAGCTCATCTTGCAGCCGCTGGTCGAAAACGCCATCTACCACGGGCTGAAGGTCAAGCAGCAGGGCGGCACGGTGCGCGTTGAGTCTCTGCTGGACGATGACCGTCTGCTCATCACCGTCGAAGATGACGGAGTCGGCATGACGCCGGAGCAGCTCGCGCGCATTTTCGAAAAGAAAGAGGCCGACGGCGAGAGCAGCAAGATCGGCGTGTGCAACGTCAACGAACGTCTGCAACTGTTCTTCGGCAGCGAAGCGCAGATGAAATACTATTCCGAGCCGGGGCGGCGCACCATGGTGATGCTGGTGCTGCCCATTGTGCGCGAAAAGGAGGAAAGCGATGCGGAAGCATAACGGGGCTGCGCTGCTTCTCGTGGCGGTGCTGCTTTTGAGCCTGATCGGCTGCGCGGCTGCGCAGCGGCCTTTGCGCATGACCCTCATCTTAAAGACCGAGGCCGACGTTGCCGAGTTTTGGGGAATGCTCCTGTCCGGGGTCGAAAAGGCCGCGGATGAATACGGCGTGGAGCTGAACGTGCTGGCCGCGCCGACCGAGACGAGCATCGACGAGCAGATCGAACTCATCTACCAGACCATCGAAGAAAAGCCGGATGTCATGATCCTCTCCGCTGCGGACTATGACCGCTGCGCCGAGGCTGCGCAACAGGCCATCGACGCGGGCATTGACGTCGTGGCCGTTGACACGGACGTCAGCGCACCGGGGCGCGCCTGTTTTGTCAGCAGTAACAACTATCAGATCGGCCTGGAAATGGGGCGGCAGATGGCCTCATACCTGCCCGACGGCGGTCAGGTCGCCGTCATCCAGCACATCCTGACCACCACCACCGGTGTTGACCGCACGCAGGGCGTTCTCGACGCACTCGAACAGGCCGGGAACATCGAAATTCTTGGCAGCTTCTGCTGCGACAACAGCATCGACCGCGCCCAGACCATCACCGAGGAGCTGCTGCAACAGTATCCCGACATTCGCGGCTTTGTCTGCACGAACGAGGTCTGCAACGTCGGCGCGGCCAATGCTCTCGTGGAGCAGAACATGGGCGGGCGCGTGTTCGTCGTCGGCTGCGACAATTCCCAGCGGCAGGTGCAGTTTCTCGAGCAGAACATCATTCAGGCCATTGTGACCCAGCGGCCACTGAACATGGGCTATATGGCCGTGCAGCAGGCCGTCCTTGTTGCCAACGGCGAAAAGACCGAGGACTTTGTCGAGGTTGCCTGTGTCCTTATCACCAGGGACAATATGTACACGCAGGAAAACCAGAAGCTGCTGTTCCCCATCGTGGGGTGAACCGGGCGAATCTGTACCTAAAAAATTATCGATTTTTGCATCTTTTTATAGACCCAGAATCGTGTATAATCGGGGTATCTCATCTAGACGGAGGACCCCCGTATGAACCGCAACACGCACATCCACAGACTCATCCTCACGGCGCTGTTTGCCGCGCTGTGCTGCGTCGCGACCATGCTCATACAGTTTCCCACCATTGGCGGTTACACCAACGTCGGCGAGGCCTTCTGTCTGCTTGCCGGGCTGGTACTCGGGCCGTGGTACGGCTTCCTCGCCGCCGGCATCGGTAGCGGCCTTGCCGATCTGCTTGCCGGGTATGCGCATTACGTGCCGGGGACGTTCGCCATCAAGGGGCTTGTGGCCATGTGCGTGGCGCTTTTGGTGCGCCCGCTTCTGAAAAAGGGCGCGCCGCTGCCGCTGTGGCGGCTGGCTGTTCTGGAGCTGCCGTCGGAGCTTGTGATGCTCGCGGGCTATTTTGGCTACAAATCGCTCATCCTGGGCAAGGGACTTGCCGCCGCCGCGTCCATCCCCAACAATCTTGTGCAGGCCGCCATCGGCATCGTCGTCTCGACCCTGCTCTACGGCGCGCTGCGCAAAGTCCCGCAACTGCAAAAAACATTCTGGAAGGGTGAATGATTATGTATGAACAGATCACACTGCAAGCGCGTCAGGCCGTGACCGAGCTGCTTGCCGTTGCGAAGCTCACGCCGGGCGATGTGTTTGTCGTCGGCTGCTCGTCGAGCGAGATGGTCGGCGCGCACATCGGCAAGGGCTCCAGCCTGGATGCGGCGCAGGCCGCGTTCGCCGGAATCTATCCGGTCTTGCAGGCAAACGGCATCGCGCTGGCCGCGCAGTGCTGTGAGCATCTAAACCGCGCGCTCGTCGTCGAGCGCGCCGTAGCCCGTTCGCGCGGCTACGAGATTGTCAACGCCGTGCCGCAGCTGCACGCAGGCGGCTCGTTCGCCATGACCGCATGGCAGAACTTTGCCGACCCCGTCCTCGTCGAGACGATCGTCGCCGACGCGGGACTTGACATCGGCGGGACGTTCATCGGGATGCACCTGCGCCGGGTTGCCATCCCGGTTCGGCTGTCGGTCAAAGCCATCGGCGAGGCAAGCCTGCTGTGTGCCCGGACGCGTCCAAAATACATCGGCGGAGCGCGCGCGGTGTATCAGGAGCTGTAAAAAACAACGAAAAAAAGAGCCGTTTTTGATGGAAAAACCCATCAAAAACGGCTCATTTTTCACGTATTTTACATCAAAAACGGATCAAATTTTATCAAAAATCCCGCGTTTTTACGGCAATTTTAAGCCCAATTGAAGTCAATAATGCCGAAAACATAGATGATAAGGATGGCAACCGGAACAAAATAACGGAAAATGGGCTTCATCCAGCGCTGGACTTTCAGACCCTTGCCGGCATTGGCTTCTGCCAGGAAATTCTCCCAGCCCCAGCCGAATTTGTTGCAGCAATACAGGGCAAAAACGAGAGAACCGAGCGGCAGAATGTTGTTCGAAACGAGGAAGTCCCAGAAATCGAGCCACGCCGTGCCCTCGGCGAACGGCTGGAATTTGAAGACGCTGTAGCCCAATGCGGTGGTAATTGCGAGGATGAACACGCCGATTGCGCACACAATGCAGCCTGTCGGGCGCTTCCAGCCGGTCATTTCGCGAACCATGGCGAGGATGTTTTCGCACACGGCGAGAACCGTGGACAGGGCAGCGAAGACCATGAACAGGAAGAACAGCGTGCCCCACCAGCGGCCGCCGGCCATGTTGTTGAAAACGGTGGCCATGGTGTCGAACAGCAGGCTCGGGCCGGCGTTGACCTCAACACCGTAGGTGAAGCAGGCGGGGAACATGATGAGGCCTGCGGTGATGGCGACGAAGGTGTCGCAGAGGATGACGTTGACGGACTCACCAAGCAGCGAACGCTCTTTGCCGATGTAGCTGCCGAAGATGGCCATCGAGCCCATGCCGACGGACAGGGTGAAGAACGACTGGTTCATGGCCGCAACGATGACTTTGCCGGTGATCTTGGAGAAGTCGGGGACGAGGTAGAACTTCAGACCCTCGGCTGCGCCGGAGAGCGTGAAGCTGTTGACGGCGAGGACAAGCATGAGAACCATGAGCAGGATCATCATGTACTTGGTGACGCGCTCGAGGCCGCCTTGCAGGTTGAAGCACAGGATGCCGAAGGCCACAACGACCGTAATAGCAAGGTAGGTGATGTTGATGCTGGGGTTGGTAATCATGCCAACAAAGCCGAGGTTGTCAGTCTGGCCGGTGAGGAACTTGACAAAGTAGTAGAGGATCCAGCCGGTGACGACCGTGTAGAAGGCCATGAGCGCGACGTTGCCGAAGAAGGAAACGTAGCCGTGGATATGCCACTTCTGACCCTTACGCTCGAGCTTCTGGTACATATGGATGGGGCTGGCCTGTGCCGCGCGGCCAACGGCAAACTCCATCGTCATGACCGGCAGACCCATCAAAATCAGACACAGGACATAGATCAGCACGAAGCCGCCGCCGCCATATTCGCCGCACATCCACGGGAATTTCCAGACGTTGCCGCAGCCGATGGCGCAGCCTGCCGAGAGCAGGATGAAGCCAAGGCGCGAGCCTAATTTTTCTCTTTGCATGATGACTCTCTCTTTCATTTTGCATTTTTGTTTTAAAGCAGAAACACTTTAAATGGCTATAGAACAGTTATAACAAACGCGGCGCGGAAAGTCAAGACCGTGGACATTTTTTACACATATTTGACAGGAGCGCGCGCACACGCGCCTTATTTCCGGCTGCTGCGACGCGCGGTTTTCGGCAAAATGCCGGGGGCGCTTGACAATCGAAACGAGCTGTGCTAAAGTGCAGATTCAGGCGAAAAAGAGCGCCTGAGACAGAAAAGAGGGAAACACAATGGAGCAATCGCTGCGCGCTGCGCGCCGCAAACAATTCTTCGCCGGGCTGCGCGACGGTGTGCCGATCGGGCTGGGCTATCTGGCCGTTTCGTTTTCACTGGGAATTGCGGCGAAAAAGGCCGGACTGAGCGCGTTTCAGGGATTTTTGATGAGCTTTCTGAACAACGCGTCGGCAGGCGAATACGCGGCGTTTACCGTCATCGCGGCAGACTCCGGATTTTTGGAGATGGCGCTCATCACGCTCATCACCAATGCGCGGTATCTGCTGATGAGCTGCTCGTTGAGCCAGAAGTTTGCGCCCGAGACGCCGCTGTGGCAGCGGCTGCTGGTGGGCTATGATGTGACGGACGAGCTGTTCGGCATCGCCATTGCCCGGCCTGGGTATTTAGACCCGTTTTATTCCTACGGCGCGTTCGTCCCGGCGCTGAGCGGCTGGTCGGTCGGCACGGCGCTGGGCGTGACGGCGGGAAGTCTGCTGCCGGGGCGCGTGGTGAGTGCGCTGTCGGTGGCGCTGTTTGGAATGTTTTTGGCGATCATCATCCCGCCGTCGCGGAAAAACCCCGTGGTGGCCGGGTGCGTATTGGTGAGTTTCGCGGCAAGCTTCGCGTGTGCGGTGCTGCCGGGGGTGAAGACGCTCTCGTCCGGGACGCGGACGATCTTGCTGACCGTGGTCATTGCGACGGCGGCGGCGCTGATTTTCCCGGTCAAAGATGAGCCGGAGCAGGAGGCGCAGACGGATGCATGATAAAATTTACGGGTATATCCTGGTGTGCGCGGGCGTGTCGTTTCTCATCCGCGAGCTGCCGCTGACGCTCATCCGAAAGCCCATCCGAAACCGGTTTTTGCGGTCGTTTTTGTTCTATGTGCCGTATGTGACGCTGGCGGTGATGACGTTCCCGTCGATCGTCACGGCAACCAGCTCTCCCATTGCGGGTCTGGCTGCGCTGGTGCTGGGCATCGTGGCGGCGTGGCTGGGGGCAAATCTGTTTCAGGTGGCGGTCGGCTGCTGCGCGGTGGTGCTGCTGCTGGAATGGTTTTTGGTATGAAGAAACACAAAGAGCCGGACGGCGAAAGCTGTCCGGCTCTTTTGCTGTATTGCAGATGGCTCAGGCCAGCAGGGCGGCGGCATCTTCACCGAGCCGCGCAAGCTGCGCTTCGGCTTCGGCTTTGGACGCGCGCACGGCGCTGAGGTAGGCCTTGATCTTCGGCTCGGTGCCGGACGGGCGGATGATGACCTTGTCCCCGCCGGAAAGTTGATACTCCAGCACGTTGGCCTTGGGCAGACCCGTCTCGTCGTGCTGATAATCGATCGCGCGTTCGACCGGCAAGCCGCCAAGCGTGCGCGGCGGCTGTTGGCGCAGTGCGCGCATGAGCGCGGCCATCTTTTCCATGCCGCTCTCACCGGCGAAGGTGAAGCTCTTTTGCGCGTTGCAGTAGAAGCCGTACTCGGCGTAGAGCGCGTCAATGGCATCGCCGAGGGTCATGCCGCGTCCGGCGTACCACGCGGCGGCCTCGCAGATCAGAAGTACCGCGTTGACCGCGTCTTTGTCGCGCACGTGCGCACCGGAGAGGTAGCCGTAGCTCTCCTCAAAGCCGAAGATATAGCGCTCCGGGTGGCCGCTTTGCTCGAGCAGAGCAATCTGTTCGCCGATGTACTTAAAGCCTGTCAGCACCCGGCGCAGCTCGATGCCGTAGTGCTGCGCGACGGCGCTGACCATGTCGGTGGAGACGATGGTGGTGACGGCAACGGGCGCGTCGGGCATGGTGTGACCGGCAAGCCGGCTGCGGCAGATGAAATCGAGCAGGATCACGCCCATTTCGTTGCCGGAGATGAGGCGGTAGCCCCCCTGACCGTCCGGCACAGCCGTGCCGCAGCGGTCACAGTCCGGGTCGGTGCCGATGAGGATATCGGGATGGACGCGGTCGCAGTATTGCAGACCCAGCTCCATGGCCTGGCGGATTTCCGGGTTGGGGTACGGGCAGGTGGGGAAATGGCCGTCGGGCTGCTGCTGTTCGCGCACGAGGGTCATGTTTTCAATGCCGAGTTTGGCGGCGAGCTTCTGCACACACTCCAGACCCGCACCGTTGAGCGGCGTATAGACGAGTTTGAGCTGCGAGATGCCCGCGCCGTCACCGACACGCTGGGCATAGACCGCGTCGACGAAAGCATCGAGGACGGCTTCGGGAATGTATTGGATGCGGCCGTCGGCGAGGGCTGTGTCAAAGTCGGCGTATTGGGCGCCGGTGAAATAGTCCATGCTCTCCAGCAGCGCCACGACGCGCTGCGCCGCCTGCGGTGTCAGCTGACAGCCGTCCGCGCCATAGACCTTGTAGCCGTTGTAGGCAGAGGGGTTATGGCTGGCCGTGACGCACACGCCGAGGCCGCAGTGCAGCTGCCGCACGGCAAAGCTCAACGCCGGGACGGGCTGAAGCCGGGGATACAGATGCGCCGTGATGCCGTTGGCGGCAAAGACCGCCGCCGCTTCGCGGGCAAAGAGGTCACTGTTGATGCGGCTGTCGTAGCCAATGGCAACGTGTTTGGGCAAGTCCGTCTCATTGAGGTAGGCGGCAACGGCCTGTGTGGCGCGGCGAATGACATAGCGGTTCATGCGGTTTGTGCCCGCGCCCAAAATCCCGCGCAGACCGGCTGTGCCAAATGCAAGGTCACAGTAGAATGCGTCGGTGATCTTCGCCTCGTCACCGTGCATCGCGGCAAGCTCCTGCCGCAGCGTTTCGTCTGTGGTCTGCGCGCACCATTGCGCATAACGGGTCTGGATCGATTCCATAGAAGCTCTCCTCCTGCATTTTTCCGGTTTTCGGTTTCTTTTTACAGTATAACACATTTTTTGCTGCGCGTAAATGTTACTTTAACAAAGCGCGCCCGGCGGCAAAGGAATCCGGCATGACGGCTACGCCGCGTTTGAGCAGCGGGCTGTACCAGCGCTGATAGCCCGGCGGGAGCATATCTTCGTACCAGCAGCCGCGCAGATCGCCCGCGCTGACATCCGACCAGTCCATGCCCCAGGGGCGCAGGTAGACGCGAAGTTGCAGCCAGTCACCGGAAGATAAGTCCACGGCGCGGCCGCTGAGACAGATGAGGTGGTCAAAGGCGCTCACGTCCGACAGAGCCGGGTCACACGTCCAGCTGCCGTCAATCGCAAAGCCCAGAAAGCTGCCGCTGTGTGCGCTCATACAGCCGGCAGGGGTCAAACCGTCCGTAAAGGTCAGTTCGGCGCGGCAGACTGTCTCGCCGGGGTCAGTCTCGGTATCCCAGAGGGTAAATGCGCCGCTGCCGCCGGAATAGGTGATGCGCGCGCAGGCATCCCAGGTGCTGTCTTTGAGCGCGGAAAGCGCCTCGCAGGCATCGACAATGGCGTACCAGCCGTACCAGTCGCCCGGCCAATAGTCCTGCGGCAAAAGCGCGGATGAAGCGCGCGCGTCTGCGGCCGCATCCTGCTCGGGCAGCGCTTCGTCGCCGGGTTGCGGTGCGGCGGCCGGCAGTTCGCCGCCAAAGCGCAGCAGAAGATCCGCGCCGAAGAAGCAGATCTCGGCGCAGCCGCCCGAAAGCGTACCCGAGCAGCTTTGCTGCGCGGCGGTAAGCGTCAGGGTCTGGGCGGACAAGTCCCAGGTGATGGGCAGCGCTTCGCCATCAAGGCAAAGCGTACCTGCGCCGTCTGGACGCAGGTCGAGGTAATTTTCGCCCGCATAGACGGCAGACATCGGCTGCCAGTCGCCACCGGACAGGCAGATGGCCGTGCCGGGATAGCGCCCCGTGCCCGCGCGCGCAGACTGCGCGGCAGGTGCGGCGCAGCCGCACAGCAGCAAAAGCGCCAGAAAAAGCAGTGTGCAGCGTTTCATGTGAGAGATTGTGTGTCCACAGCGGTAAGCAGCAGCTGCGCAAGTGCGTGCGGCGAATCGGCCAGGAACGATGCACCGGCCTGTTGCAGCTCGTCCCGCGAGCCGTAGCCGTACAGAACGCCGACGGTGGCGATGCCGGCCTGCGCGCCGCCAAGGACATCGTAGCAGCGATCTCCGCACAAAACGGCGCGCGTGAGATCGTCACAGCCGGACAGGCGCAGCGCGCGGCGCACGACGTTGACCTTTTTCCCGGCCTCGGGGTCGCCGTCTATGCCGCCGCAGACCCCGTCAAAATACGAAAGCAGCGAAAAATGCTCCAGCACCTGACAGGCCATGCGCTCGAGCTTGCTGGTGGCAACGTAGAGCTTCGCGCCAGCAGCGCGCAGCGCCGCAAGGCAGTCGGCAATGCCGGGATAGGGCGCGTTTTCCAGCCAGCCGGTTTTGGCGTAGTAGGCACGGAAGTGAGAGATGGCCGTCTCGACAAGAGCGGGCGGGAAATAGTCCGCGAAGGACTCGACGAGCGGCGGGCCGACAAAGTGCCGCAGCGCGGACTCGGGTACGTCGGGCGCGCCCAGCGTTTGCAGCGCGCAGCGCGCCGCGTGCATGATGCCCGGTCCGGAGTCGGTCAGCGTTCCGTCCAGGTCAAATAAGATCACATCCCAGCGCATAAGCGAGGACCTCCTGTGTCAGATGCTTCTATTATACGTGGCACAGGCGGCGCTTGTCAACGCGCGAATGCAGCTTCGGCGTGCAAAAACCGGCACACGCCAACTTTGGCGCGTGCCGGGCGGGTGTGCGGGGAAGTTCAACTCGCCTGCGCGTTTTTCAGCTGCAATTGCAGCTTGTCCGCGATGAGCGCGATGAACTCGGAATTGGTGGGCTTGCCCTTGGTGTTCGAGACGGTATAGCCGAAGAAGCGTTGCAGCGTTTCCAAATCGCCGCGATCCCATGCAACTTCGATGGCGTGGCGGATGGCGCGCTCGACGCGCGAGGGCGTGGTGGCGAAGGTCTTGGCGACCTGCGGGTAGAGTACTTTGGTGATGGCGTTGATGACATCCATATCCTGCACGGCGATCAAAATGGCTTCACGCAGATATTGGTAGCCCTTGATGTGCGCGGGAACGCCGATCTCGTGGATGATGGAGGAGACAATCGCTTCAATGTTGACGCACTGCCGCCGCTGCGCGCTGCGGCGGTGCTGCTCGTCGACGGTGGTCATCTCGCGGATGCGCTCGGCTACGGCATCGAGCTGGCACGGCTTGGTCATGAAATACTGCACACCAAGCCCGGCTGCCATCGCTGCGACATATTCCGTCATAAAGCCCGTCAGAACCAGCGCGGCGGGCGGCTTGGCCAGCTCACGCGAGTGTTTGAGTACGGTGATGCCGTCGAGTTTGGCCAGCATCAGATCCAACACCAGAACGTCCGGCGTCGTGGTGCGCAGCAGCTCGACTGCACGCTGGCCGTCTGCGGCCACGCCGACGATCTGGAAGCCGGAAGCCTGTTCCAGCCGTTGCTTAAGATGATCGCTGAACACCTCGTTGGCATCCGCGATCAGAATTTTGACACGGTTTTCCATCCTTGACCTCTCCTCATCATGTGGTGTGTGTCAGGCACTGACTGCATTATCGCTGCGATAGCAATAATGTAGCACAAAATGGGAATATTTTCAATTTATTTTCTGGAAATGTTGCCCAAAAGTTCTCGACATGGGTCGACAAATTGCGCACGGGGGAGGACGGAAATACGCCTGTTCGGAACGAAGGGGATCATTATTTACCCAGAAAAACCGGTATACGTTGAAAACCCGAGCATATAAATTGCCATCGCAATCGCCAAATCTCTGTTCTCAAGGTTGTTTTCATTTGCAAGCGCAATCAGTTCCTCCATGACAGTATCATGCGGAACAAATTCATTGCCGCCTGCTTCAACCACACGCTGAATGACTTCTGGCAATGTTATGCACATCTGGTAAAATGCATCTTTTTGGCCTGTCACAAGAGCATAAAACTGGTCAAGACTTACTCTGCGGATAAGACGATGCCCCATTCTCTGACCGTCAACAGAAGTTTCCCATTTAATATTCTGAGATTTCTTCGCGATAGCTTCCACGAGGAAACAAGCACAATCATCATCTCTCAAAAGCTGATTTTGCATCTTGATATATCGTCTTCAATTATACGCCATTGCGGCCTGTTTTTTCTGAGTGTATCACAAGCATCCTTATCTAACTCAAGGCAAGCTAAAGTGTTAAACCCTGCTTTTTCAATGCCAAGCGCCAGTCCGCCAGCTCCGGCAAACAATTCAATCGTTGAAAACATTTTCATTACCCCGTTCTCTTGCTTCTTTTCTTGAAAAGCACATTACATCAGAAATGACACACTCTAACCTGTCACAGTTTTTTCGATGCACGCTATAGACACACGTTCATCCTTACCTGATTTAGCAAGTGTGGTGCTGTTGCTGATTGCTGCTATTGTTTTAAGATCAACTCGTTTGAGCTTTTTGCCGATTAGCAGCTCCCGCAGCTTTAAATCGCTTACAGATATAGCCCATTTCCAAGAATATTCTAATAAATATTATAGCAGGAAGCTGTGAACGAATCAACTGCTTTCGGATTCTTGGCTCATCGGTATGGATCAGATGTCATCTTAGATAAAGCGAACCGTTATCCATGTTGCATCTGCTCGATTTTGGAACAATGTTGCGATACGAGTTAATGGCGTTTGCACCGGTTTGCGGGGGAGAGGGGTTGATAACGGCTCAGACCAGGCGGCAGGTGTCGGGCGCGTCCGGCTGCGGGAAGCGGCTGCGGTCATAGTCGATGTGATTCTTTTCGTAGTAGTCCTGGATGGCCGACTTGACGGCCTCTTCGGCCAGGACGGAGCAGTGCAGCTTGTGCGCGGGCAGACCGCCCAGCGCGTCGACGACCTGTTGGTTGGTCAGCGCAAGTGCGTCTTCGAGTGTACGCCCCTTTATCATCTCGGTGGCGATGGAACTCGACGCGATGGCGCTGCCGCAGCCGAACGTCTCAAATTTGACATCTTCGATGCGCTCATCGCGGATTTTGAGGTACATTTTCATGATATCGCCGCATTTGGCGTTGCCGACCTCGCCGATGCCGTCGGCATCGGGAAGTTCGCCGACGTTGCGCGGGTGCAGGAAATGATCCATAACAGTCTCGGTATACAGTGCCATAGCAGTGTGGCCTCCTTACAGAATGAATTGGCGTTTGCCGCCGGTCAGATCGCGCCAGACGGGCGACATCTGCCGCAGGGTCTGGACGATGGGCGCGAGGGTATCGAGGATATAATCCACGTCGGCATCGGTATTGTCTTCGCTCAGTGTCAGGCGCAAAGAACCGTGCGCGACTTCATGCGGGCGGCCAATGGCCAGCAGAACATGGCTGGGGTCGAGCGAACCGGAGGTGCAGGCCGAGCCGGACGAGGCGCTGATGCCGTTTGCGTCGAGCAGCAGAAGCAGGCTTTCGCCCTCGATGCCCTCGAAGCAGAAGCTGACGTTGCCCGGCAGGCGCGGCGTGTGCGCGCCGTTGAGCTGGCAGTGGGGGATTTGGCTGATGCCGTCGATGAGCCGGTCACGCAGGGCGGTGACTTTGGCGGCGTTTTCGTCGAGCTTTGCGCAGGCATCTTTGAGCGCTGCGGCCATGGCGGCGATGCCGGGGACGTTTTCCGTGCCGCCGCGCTTGCCGCGCTCCTGCGCGCCGCCGTCGATGAGCGGTGTGAGGATGATGCCGCGCCGCGCGTAGAGCATCCCGACTCCCTTCGGCCCGTGGAACTTGTGCGCCGAAAGGCTCATAAGGTCGATGTGCATGGCGTTGACATCGATGGGGATATGGCCGGCGGCCTGTACAGCG
>CAYSTN010000011.1:13672-34768 GCA_964434135.1 uncultured Oscillospiraceae bacterium | reverse complement strand
CGACAGCACGGTATCCACGCTTTGCAACAAAGAAAGTAATCTTGCCGTCTTTGATCGCCTGCTGAAGCTGTTGTTGCTTTTCTTCCGTAAGAGATTCTTCACCAATCTCCTTTTTGAAGCCGTTTTCCAGCTTCAGAAGCTGCCAATCGGTTGGTTCGGTCAATCGTTCCACGGTAAAAGGTACGTCGTCTTTGGCCGGCAAGAGCATCAGCGGCTCGCCCCATTCGTCAACGCCGTTCTCGATAAAGCCTGCGCTTTTCCAAAAGCGAAGAAGGCGATCATCCCCGCCATAATTCAGTTCCGCATAGCGTGCGTCGTTTTTTTCCGCCCAATGCAGCAGAGCTTTGGCACATTCCTGGCCTGTACCGTTTCCACGGTATTCGGGATACACGCAGAACTCCATAATGAAGCATTTGCCGTCCTCGGAGGTGAAGATCACCGGCAGGGCAAAGCCGATGTCTTGTCCGTTGCGTTGAAAGAACAGGTAGTGGCAGCGATCTTGCGGTCTGTCGTGAATCTTCTGCACCGTGGTTCGGTATTCATTACCGAGGAAGTAAGCTCTTTTCTCTGCGTTCGGGTCGGGAAACACATCCCGTTCGAAATAGGTGTGAAGCTGCTCCCAAAAGCGTGCAGCGTCGTGTTCCGTGACTGCTTCGCGGATGGTGATTTGGTTTTCCATTTTGTTTCCTCCAAAATTTTATTCGGAGGGTTAGGAAGCGTGAACCCTCCATACACGACTCATTTTCATAAAAAACCACCCTTTCTGTTTCGTATTTGTATGCAAAACACTTAAAAAGTGTAGATACCAGGTTGTAATTCTTACGCTCGTTGCCATATCCTTTATTTTTGGATATGTGGCTTTTTTCTCTGCATCGGTCACAGCCATCTCGTCTGTGTTTAGATTGATGCTGTTAAGTTTGAGGTTTGGACAATAAACAGACCGTCTCGACGTGGGCGCAGCGCGGAAACAGGTCGAACGCTTCGGCGGTTTGCAGCTGATAGCCGACTTCGTTCAGGCGCTTGACATCGCGCGCGAGCGTGGCCGGGTCACAGGAGACATAGACCACGCGCAGCGGGGACATTGCATGGATGGCTGTAATCACGTCCGGGCTGACACCCTTGCGAGGCGGGTCGACGACGATGACATCGGGGCGTGTGCCACGCGCGGCCAGCATGGCAGCGGCCTGACCGGCATCCATGCAGTAAAACTCCGCATGGGCAAGACCGTTTTGCGCGGCGTTGTATTTGGCATCTTCGATGGCCTGCGGGATGATCTCCACGCCGATTGCGCGTCTGGCGTGGCGCGCAAGGCAGAGGGTGATCGTGCCCGTGCCGCAGTACAGATCCAGCACCGTTTCCTGCCCGGTCAGACCGGAAAGCGCGACCGCGCGGTCATACAGGCGCTCGGCCTGTGCGTGGTTGACCTGATAAAAGGCCGGAGCGGAGAGTCGGAATTGCAGCGAGCAGAGCGTATCGGTGATCGTGCCGCTGCCATACAGCGGGATAAAGTCCGTGCCGAGGACGGTATTGCCCCGTTTGGTATTGGGCGAAAAGACAATGGTGGTGATCTGCGGGTCGGCAGCCAGCAGCGTCTGCACGAGCTGTTTTTTCTTTGGCAGGTCGTTCGTGTTGGCAATCAGGCAGACCAGAAGCTCCCCGCTGACTGCGCCAAAGCGTAGGTAGAGATGGCGAATGTAGCCGGTGTGAGTCGCTTCGTCATAGGCGCGGATGTTGTAGGTCTGCATCCAGGCAAGCACGGCGGTGCGGATGGCTTCGGCGCGCGCCGGTTGCAGACGGCAGTTGGTCACGGGGATGACGGTGTGCGTTTTGCCGCCGAAAAAGCCCGCGATGGCGCTCCCCTGCTGCATTTGTACGGGAAATTGAATTTTATTGCGGTAGCCGTCGGTCTGCGCTGCGCCGGTGATGGGCAGTTCGTCCAGCGTTTGACCGCCGATGCGCGTCAGGCAGTTTAACACGTGGTCTTGCTTGAGCAGCAGCTCCTGTTCATAGTCCATGTGCCGCAGCGCGCACCCGCCGCAGCAGCCAAAGTAGGGACAATCCGGTTTTACGCGGTGTGGGGATGCCGTCTGCACCGACAACAGCTCGGCATAGATCGCACTGCGGCCAACGTGCGCAATGCGAATGCGGCACGTCTCGCCCGGCAGCGCGCCGGGGATGAAGACGACCTGCCCGTTTATGCGGGCAATGCCGCTGCCGTCAATGGTGGCTGAGTCGATGCGCACGGTCAGCACCGCGCCGCGCTTGCATTCATTCATCATACATTCGGAGTGTTTCACGTGAAACACTCACGCCTCCTTCAAAAGCTCGCCCGTGGTGAGGCTGAGGGTATAGCTGTGGTCAAAGCGGGTGTCGTTCGTTTCGGTGGAGAAAGAAACGCTGATGGTGTAGACCAGAATGAGCGTATCGTCCGCTTCTTCTATTGTATATCCGCCGTTGACAAAGCCCATGGCCTGTTTTTCCTGCGCCGCCGGATAGACGGTCTGCTGAGCATAGGTGACGATGGTATCTTCCAGCGTGGCAAAGACGGCGTTGGCCGTGGCGGTGGCTTCGTCTGTGGCAAGCGTCAGCTGCGGCAGTGTGTAGCTGCACGAGACGACTTCTTCCAGATCAAGCTGCTCGGTGTGCGGCGCATCCTGCCAGGCGGCGGGAAGCGGCTCGGGTTCGGTTTCCGGTTTCGGCTGCGGCTCTGGCGCAGTGGGTTCGGGCGCAGGTTCTTGTACATTTGGCGCAGACTGCGGTTCGGTTACGGCGGGTTCGGCAGACGGTTCGGCTGCCGGTTTGGCGGCGCAGCCTACGGCGGTGAATAGGAAAAAAGCAGCCAGCAAGGCCGCAAAGCAGGTTTTCATAAGCAATTCCCTCCTACTTAAATTTTAGCACAGAAAAGTGCTTGTGTAAAGTCGCGACAACGGCTATACTGAAAGAAAACGAAGGAAGAAAGAAGGTGCGGCCATGCTGGATTATCGAGCGTGTACGCTCTGCCCGCGCCGCTGCGGGGTCGACCGCACGGCGGGCGAGCTGGGCTTTTGCCGGATGGACGCGACGGCGCGCGCGGCGCGCGCGGCGCTGCATTATTGGGAAGAACCGGTGATCTCCGGCAGCTTTGGCAGCGGTGCGGTGTTCTTTTCCGGCTGTACGCTGCGGTGCGCGTTCTGCCAGAATCAAGAGATCTCGCACGAGCGATTCGGAAAGGAACTCTCCCCTGCTGCGCTGCGCGAGGTGTTTGAGCGGCTGATCGAGGAAGGGTGTCAGAACATCAACCTCGTCACGCCCACGCACTTTTTGCCGTCCATCGTCCCGGCGCTCACGCCGAAACTGCCTGTGCCAGTGGTCTACAACTGCGGCGGGTATGAATCGGTACAGACGCTGCGGGAGTTGGACGGGCTGGTGGATGTCTATCTGCCGGACTTCAAATACAGCAGCAATGCGCTTGCAAAGCAGTTATCCGCTGCGCCGGACTACGTCGAGACGGCCAAAGCAGCCATTTTGGAAATGTACCGGCAGGTGGGAAGTGCCATCATCGAAGACGAGCAGATGAAAAAGGGCGTTCTCATTCGGCACCTGGTGCTGCCGGGGCAGATCGACAACTCGCTGGGCGTTTTGGACTGGGTCGCGGAAACGTTCCCCAAAAACGACGTGCTGGTCAGCCTGATGAGCCAGTACGTCCCCATGGGACGCGCAAAGCAGCTGTCGCCGTTCGACCGGCGCATCACGCAGGAAGAATACGACGCGGTGCTGTCGTATCTGTATCTGCTGGGGCTGGATAACGGGTATACGCAGGACTTTTCTGCCGCGACGGCGGAGTATATTCCGGAATTTAATTTGGAAGGACTGTAAAAAGTCGGAACAAACGTTTGCAACTTCCGTAAAGGTGTGTTATACTAAGGATAATCAGGAAAGGAGCGGTCAATATGGCACGTACCAGTAACAAACGACAGGAAATCTACGAGTTTTTAAAGACCTTTGCCGCCGAGAACGGCTATGCGCCGTCCGTGCGCGAAATCTGCGCGGCGGTGGATGTGCGTTCGACGGCAACGGTACACTATCATCTTGCGGCGCTGCGAGAAGCGGGGCTTATCTGCAAGCCTGACCAAAAAAAGCGCGCCATCTCCATCCCGGCTGCGCGGCAGACGAACCGCATCCCCATTGTCGGCGTGGTGACGGCCGGACAGCCGATTCTGGCGGTGGAGAATATCGAGGGCTATCTGCCGTGGGACAGCGAACCGGATTGCTTTGCGCTGCGTGTGCGCGGTGACTCGATGATAAACGCCGGTATCTTGGAGGGCGATACGGTGGTCGTGCGTCCGCAGCAGACGGCTGAGAACGGCCAGATCGTCGTGGCGCTGCTCGACGATTCGGCTACGGTCAAGCGTTTTAAGAAAACCGGCGAGAAGGTCTGGCTGCTGCCGGAGAATCCGGCCTACGAACCCATCGACGGGACGGATGCACAGATTCTTGGCCGGGTCAAGGCCGTGGTGCGGATGTACACGGGGCTGTAAGGCAAACGTTGTGTTTCACGTGAAACACAAAAAACAGGCTGCAAGAAAATATGCGGCGTCCGGTTGCAATTTGTGCAACAGGCCAGTATAATAGTGGTTACAAAATGAGAGCAAAGGGGTGTGGCGCGCATGGGCAAAATTTTGGCGTTTGTCAACCAGAAGGGCGGCGTGGGAAAAACAACGTCGGCGGTCAATCTGGCCGCAGCGCTGCAAAAGGCGGGCAAGCGGGTCCTGCTGTGCGATTTTGACCCGCAGGCCAACGCAACGTCCGGGCTCGGCGTGGGCAAGAGCGCGGCTGCGCACACGACCTATGACATCGTGATCGAGGGCTTCGCTGCGCAGGACGCGGTGCTGCACACGCCGTACTGCGATCTGCTGCCGTCGAATGTCGACCTGTCCGGCGCGGGCGTGGAACTGGTAAGCACCGCCGCGCGCGAGTATGCGCTGCGACGCGCGCTCGAACCGCTGCGCGAGGCGTATGACTATATCTTCATCGACTGCCCGCCGTCTCTGGAGCTGCTGACGCTCAACGCGCTGTGCGCAGCCGATCAGGTTCTCATCCCGGTGCAGTGCGAGTATTATGCGCTGGAGGGGCTGTCCGATCTGATGGTGACGCTGCGCGCAGTCAAAAAACGGCTGAACCCGACGATCTCGATCTTCGGGGTGCTGCTGACGATGTTCGACGGCAGAACGAACTTCTCCGCGCAGGTGGCCGAAGAAGTCCGAAGGCACTTCCCAGGCAAGGTCTTTGCGGCGGCCATTCCGCGCAACGTCCGTCTGTCCGAAGCGCCGAGCCACGGAATGCCCGTGTGCGCGTATGACAAGTTCAGCCGGGGCGCGGCGGCGTATGACGCGGTCGCGCAGCAGATGATCGAAATGGAAGCGCGCGGCGCGTAAGAAAGGAGCTTGCACGATGGCAACACGAAAGGGTCTGGGCAAGGGCCTCGGCGCCCTGTTTGAAGACTATACCGAGCAGGCGCAGCCCAATACCGAGGGCGCTGTGCGCCTGCCGCTGCAAAAGATCGAGCCGAACCCCCTGCAGCCGCGCAAGAACTTTGACGCGCAGGAACTCGATTCGCTGGCCGATTCCATCCGCACACATGGCGTGATTCAGCCGCTGACGGTGCGCAAGCTGCCGTCGGGCTTTTATCAGATCATCGCCGGTGAACGCCGCTGGCGTGCGGCGCGGCTGGCCGGTCTGGATGAAGTGCCGGTCGTTATCATTGAGGCCGACGACAAAAAGGCAATGGAGCTGGCGCTGATTGAAAACCTGCAGCGCGCAGACCTCAACCCCATCGAAGAAGCGCTGGGCTACCAGGAGCTGATGGAGACATATGACATGACGCAGGAACAGGCTGCAGCCCGCGTGGGAAAATCCCGCCCGGCGGTGGCCAATGCGCTGCGCCTGTTGAGCCTGTGCCCGGCGGTGCTGGAACTGGTGCGGAGCGGAACACTCTCGGCCGGCCATGCGCGGGCGCTGCTGCCGGTCAAGGACGAGGCGCAGCAGCTTGCGTTGGCGCAGCGGGTGGTGACGCTTGGCCTGTCCGTGCGGCAGACGGAAGCGCTGTGCAAAAAGTTCAACCGTCCGACCCCGCCGGAAAAGACGCAGCCGCCGCAGGTGAACTATCTGGCTGAGTGCGAAAAGGAATTGACCGCCGGACTTGGGCGCAAGGTGCGCATTGTCAGCGGCAAGCGCAAGGGGCGCATTGAGCTGGAATACTACGGGCAGGACGATTTGCAGCAGCTGTATGACGCGCTGCACGGTCTGAAAAAAAGGAGCAAAACCAATGGATGAAAATAAAACCACGCAGGAGCAGCCGC
Source organism: uncultured Oscillospiraceae bacterium (assembly GCA_964434135.1). Lineage (GTDB taxonomy): Bacteria > Bacillota > Clostridia > Oscillospirales > Oscillospiraceae > CAG-170. Next base: position 28,430 of record CAYSTN010000011.1, on the reverse strand, counting down.
TTGCGCAGGAGCAGACGGCAGCCGCTGCGCAGCCGCTGAGCGAAAAGCGCAAACAGGCGCTGCTGCGATATATGACAGTCCTGTTTTCTGCGGCGTTCGTGCTGGTGCTGATCTCGATGATTCTGCAAATGCACTCGTCAGAGGCCAAGATCTCCGAACTGAGTGCGATGAGTACGAGCGCGCTGTCAAACGCTGAGGCGCTGCAAGCCGAGAACCGTGACCTGCAAGAAGAAAACCGGGCGCTGCGACAGCAGCTTGCGGATTTGCAGGATGAGCTGAGTGAGCAGCAGGCGCAGCTGGAGCAGATGCAGCAGGAGCAGGAGCAAAGCGAAAAAGCCGAAAACGAGATGGTCAAATCGCTGCGCACCGAGCTTGAACGGACGCAAGAGGCGTATGAAGCGCTGCTCGAAGCGAAAAGCTGCGACACGCGCGAGGGCAACGTGACCTTCTCGCGCGCGATGCAGACGCTGGAACGATTGAAGGACTATCTTGGCGCGCTGGCGTTGCAGGAGTATCTGGCGCTGGGCGGAGAATAACGGGAGGAAGAAAGGCAACATGATCGACATTCGCTTTTTGCGGGAAAATCCGGAAGCGGTCCGCGAGAACATTCGAAAAAAATTTCAGGACGCAAAGCTGCCGCTGGTCGACGAGGCCATCGCCCTCGACGCGCAAAAGCGCGCCGCGCAGCAGGAATGTGAGCAGCTCAAAGCCGCGCGCAATAAGCTTTCCAAGGCCAACGGGCCGCTCTATGGCCGGCTGAAGAAGGCAACCGACGAGGAAAAAGCCGAGCTGGAACGGCAGATAGAGGAAAATAATTCCAAAGTCAAGGCCGACGATGCGCGCCGCGCCGAACTCGAACAGCAGCAGGCCGAGGCCGAAGAAAAGCTGCGCGAGATCATGTATGTGATCCCGAACATCATTGACCCCGCTGTTCCCATCGGCCCGGATGACAGCTGCAACGTCGAAGTTGAGCGCTTTGGCGAGCCGGTCGTGCCGGAGTATGAGATTCCGCACCACGTCGACATCATGCAGTCGTTCGACGGCATCGACAAGGATGCGGCCGGGCGCGTGGCCGGAATGGGCTTTTATTATCTGCTTGGCGACATCGCGCGGCTGCACGAGGCCGTGCTGGCCTACGCACGCGACTTTATGATCGACGAGAAGGGCTTCACCTACGTCATCCCGCCGTTTATGATGCACGGCAGCGTCGTGCGCGGCGTGATGTCCTTCCCGGAGATGGAAGCGATGATGTACAAGATCGAGGGCGAAGACCTGTATCTGATCGGCACGAGCGAACACACCATGATCGGCCGCTTCATCGACCAGATTCTGCCGCAGAGCAAGCTGCCGCTGACGCTCACGTCCTACTCCCCCTGCTTCCGCAAAGAAGTTGGCAGCCATGGACTCGAAGAGCGCGGCGTGTACCGCATCCATCAGTTCGAAAAGCAGGAAATGATCGTTGTCTGCCGTCCGGAAGAGTCGAAAGACTGGTATGACCGGCTGTGGCGCTATTCGGTCGAGCTGTTCCGCAATCTGGAGATTCCGGTGCGCCAGCTTGAGTGCTGCTCGGGCGATCTGGCCGACCTCAAAGTCCGCTCGTGCGACATTGAGGCCTGGAGTCCGCGGCAGAAGAAATACTTTGAGGTCTGCTCCTGTTCGAACCTGGGTGACGCGCAGGCGCGCCGCCTCGGCATCCGCGTCAAGGGCGATGATGGCAAGACCTATCTGGCGCATACGCTCAACAACACCTGCGTCGCGCCGCCGCGTATGCTCATCGCATTCCTGGAAAACCATTTGCAGCAGGACGGTTCGGTCACGATCCCGAAGTGCCTGCAGCCGTATATGGGCGGCAAGAGCGTCCTGATTCCGAAACACAAAGCAGAGTGAGGAGAACGGCATGAAAAAGTTTTTGAACGAGTTTAAAACCTTTATCGCACGCGGAAACGTCATGGACATGGCCATCGGTGTCATCATCGGCGGCGCGTTCAAGGCCATCGCCGATTCGCTGGTCGCGGACATCATCAATCCGATTCTGGGGATGTTCACCGGCTCGAATATCAGCCTGTCTGAGGTGGCGATCTCGCTGCCGGGCGGCGGCGATCTGATGATCGGCAATTTCCTCAACGCCATCCTCAACTTCCTCATCATGGCGTTTGTGGTGTTCTGCATCGTCAAGGGCGTCAACAAGGCACACGACCTGCTCTCCAAGCCGGAAGCACCGGCCGAGCCCGAACCGGAAGAAGAACCCGAACCGACGAAGGAAGAACTGCTGCTCACGGAAATCCGTGATCTGCTGAAGAACAAAGAATAACGCATGACCCGGCGCGTCTTTGGAAAGATGCGCCGGGTTTTCCGCAGATACCGGGAAAAAAGCAGCCCAAACGAGCGCCCGACGCGGCAAAAATGCGTCTGCCCTCTTTTCTTTTCGCAAAAAATGCAATATAATAAACACAACTATGTCCACTGCGGCGAAGGAGGCGGGGCGAATGCTGCCGGAAGGCTTTGCGGTGCGGATGCGCGCGCTGCTGCAAGCGGAATATGACGCATTTTTGGCGGCGTTCGACCGGCCACTGTGTACCGGACTGCGGATGAATCCGCTCAAACAGGGGTTCACCGAAACGTCCGCGCTGCCCTTGGGCGCGCGCGTTGCGTGGTGTCCGACGGGATACTACTACGACCCGGTGACAAGACCCGGGCTGTCTGCACTGCACGCGGCAGGACTGTACTATCTGCAAGAGCCGAGTGCGATGGCCCCGGCGGAGCTTCTGGATGTGCATCCGGGCGAGCGGGTATTGGATTTGTGCGCCGCGCCGGGAGGAAAGTCTACGCAGCTGGCGGGAAAGCTCGGCGGCGAAGGGCTGCTGGTGTGCAACGAGATCAACGCCAAGCGCGCGAAGATCCTCTCCGGCAACATCGAACGGCTCGGCATCGCAAACGCACTGGTTCTGAATGAGCATCCGGCGCGCCTGGCTGAACGCTTCGCGGGCTATTTTGATAAAATTTTGGTCGACGCGCCCTGCTCCGGCGAGGGAATGTTCCGCAAAGAGGCCGCAGCCGTGGCAGACTGGACGGACGAGACGAACGCCGTCTGCGCCAACCGGCAGGGGGAGATCATGCGCTCTGCGGCGCAAATGCTGCGCCCGGGCGGGCGGCTGGTCTATTCGACGTGTACGTTTTCGCCGCTGGAAAACGAGGGCGTGATCGCTGCGTTTCTGCGGGAAAACCCCGATTTCTCGGTCGTGCCGGTCGACACGCCGTGGTTCTCGCCCGGCCGGCCTGAGTGGATCGAAAACCCTGCGCCGGGATTGGAGCATACCGTGCGGCTGTGGCCGCACAAGCTGCGCGGCGAGGGGCATTTTGCCGCCGTGCTGCAAAAAGCAGGCGAAGCAGACGGCGCGGCGCTGCCGCTCGAGCCGGGCGTGAAAACGCCAAAGGAGCTGGCGGCATTTTGCCGCGAAACGGGCGCGCAGCTGCCGGCAGGCAAGCTGATTCTGTTTGGAACCGTGGCCTATCAAGTGCCGCATGAGCTGCCGCAGCTGAGCGGGCTGCGGGTGCTGCGCGCGGGTTTGGAGCTGGGCGAAGTGCTGAAAAACCGCTTTGTTCCGGCACACGCGTGGGCGCTGTGGCTGCGCGAACTGCCCAGCACGCTGGAGCTGCGCAGCGCGGATGCCGCGCTTGCGCGTTATCTGGCCGGTGAGGTGCTGCCCGGTACGCAGAACGGCTGGACGCTTGTCCGGGTGGACGGGTGTTCGCTGGGCTGGGTCAAGGGCGCGGGCGGCCAACTGAAAAATCACTATCCCAAGGCGCTGCGGCGTCCACTTTGAAGCAACAGGAGGAAGAAAGATGGAAAAGACGGTTCTGATCGTAGAGGATGAACGCGCGATCGTCGAAATTTTGAAATTCAACCTCAAACGCGAGGGCTACGAAACGCTCGAGGCGCTCGACGGCGAGACGGGGCTGCTGCTGGCCGAGACGAAAGACCCCGACCTCATTCTGCTTGACGTCATGCTGCCGAAGATGAACGGCTTTGACATTTGCAAGACGCTGCGCGCGCAAAAGCGTACCACGCCTATCATCATGCTCACCGCGCGCGAAGAGGAGATGGACAAGGTCTTCGGACTGGAAACGGGCGCGGATGACTATATGACCAAGCCCTTCTCCATGAAAGAGCTGCTCGCGCGCGTCAAGGCCAACATCCGCCGCCGCAGCATGGACTATACCCCGGAACAGCCGACGCAGAACATCGTACAGGCCAACGGCCTGAGCATCAACCAGGACACCTATCAGGTCAGCAAAAACGGCAAGCTCATCGACCTGACGCAGAAGGAATACGATCTTTTGTCGTATCTGCTGCGCGAGCGCGGCAAGGTCTTCTCGCGTGAGGATCTGATGCAGCAGGTGTGGAATTATGAGTATTACGGCGATATGCGCACCGTTGACGTGACTGTGCGCCGCCTGCGTGAAAAGATCGAGGACGACCCCGGCAAGCCGCAGTATATCCTGACACGGCGCGGCGTGGGCTACTATTTCGCGGGATAAGCAGCCGCACACAGAAAGGAGAAACGGCCTATGCGATCGTTGCGCATGAAAATGGTCATGATTATGGTCATTTTGATCCTGGCCTTGATGCTGACAATCGGCGCGTTTTTGATGAGCGGCGTTGGCAATTTCTATGTCTCGCAGTTCTATGAGCAGATGGAAGAGGTCTTCACCCCGGAGTTCATCACGCAGTTGCAGGCGATGGCCGCCGAGCCGAACGCCCCGGCGCAGATGAAAGCGCTCATGATGGCGCAGGCGGGACTTGGCATCGACATTACGGGTCGAAACGTCTATATCCTCGACCAGACCGGTGATGTTCTGGACAGCTCCAACCAGAAAACGAGCGTGGCCATGACGCAGAACATCCTGCTGGCCATGAACGGCAGCGTCGGCCAGAGCAGCGCCGTCACCAACAACTATATGGATCTGGCCGTGCCGGTCGAGACGCAGGGCGCGTGCTACATTGCCTACATCCGTGACAACCGTGCGACGGTCGACGCGCTGACGGGCGAGCTTTTGAGCATCATCCTGCGCGCGCTGGGGCTGGGTCTGGTCATCTGCGTGGTGTTGTCGTTCCTGCTGGCGCAGATTTTGATTACGCCCATCCGCGCGCTCACCGTGGGAACGAAGCGCGTCGCGGCTGGGGATTTTGCCAACCGCGTCACGGTCGACAGCCGCGACGAGATCGGCGATCTGACCCAGAACTTCAACCACATGGCCAAGGTTTTGCAGGATACCATCTCCGAGGCCGAAAACGAGCGCAATAAGCTCTCGACGCTGTTTTTACACATGACCGACGGCGTGGTCGCATTCAACGCAGCTGGCGGCGTGATTCACTACAACCCCGCGGCAACGCAGATGCTGGCGCAGAATCTGTCTGCCGAGAGCAGTTTTGACGAAATCTTTGCCAAAGAAGCAGAGCTGGACACGCTTTTGACCCTGCGCAGACCGCAGTACATCGAAACGCAGAAGACCGTGGGCGAGCGCGAGCTGGAGCTGTTCATGGCACCGTTTTCGTCCGATCAGGCACAGGGCGGCGTGCTGGTCGTCATCCATGACGTGACCGAGCAGCGCCGCAGTGAACAGCTCAAGCGCGAGTTTGTCGCCAACGTCTCGCACGAGCTGCGCACGCCGCTGACCAACATCAAATCCTACGCCGAGACGATCGTCGAGACGGGCGACGAGCTGCCGCCGGAGCTGCGGCAGAACTTCATGAACGTCATCATCAGCGAAGCCGACCGCATGACCCGCATCGTGCAGGACTTGCTGACACTCAGCAAGATCGACTACGGCAAGATGGAGATGAACATCTCCCGCTTCGCGTTCTTAAAGGCGGTGCAGAACGTCTACGACGCGGCGAAGCTCAACGCCGAGCAAAACCACCACCACACCATGACCCTGCGCTGCGACGGGCCGATTCCCGAGGTCAACGGCGACCGCGAACGCATCGAGCAGGTCATCACCAACATCGTCTCTAATGCGGTCAAATATACGCCCGACGGCGGCCGGATTGAGCTGCACGTCGGCACAGAGGGCAAGACGGTCTTCGTCAGCGTACAGGATAACGGCATCGGCATCCCCGAAAAAGACCTGCCGCGTCTGTTTGACCGGTTCTACCGCGTGGACAAAGCGCGCTCGCGCGAGTCCGGCGGCACGGGTCTTGGCCTGTCCATTGCACAGGAAATTCTGAACCAGCACAAAGGCAACATCGAGATCGATTCCGTCTTCGGCCAGGGCACGACGGTGCGCATCAGTATGCCCGTTGCGGAGGATGCGGTATGACGGGCCGGAACGTGCGCGTGGGCGGCAGGCTGCGCAGGCGGCTGCTCGCGCTGGGCAAAGATGTCCTCATCGCGGCGCTGGTCGTGCTGGACGTGGTGCTGTTTATCATGTGTCTGCCGCAGAAGACGCTGACCGAGACGAAGTGGCTGGCGCAGACGCTGCGCCCGTTCGCGGGTATTTTCGGCCTGAATGAGGCAGAATTGACCTACACCGCGCCCGCCACGGGCAGCACGGTCATCGGCGCGGCGCAGCCGGTGGCCATCACGCTCATGACCGAAGCCGGGCGGCAGACGGCGCAGTATGATTTTGCCGCCCTTGACGAGCTGTACGGGCAGTATGGCGCGCTGCTGGCGCAGGCGCTCGAGAGCGCCGAAGCGCCCCAGCCATGCACCGAACAGGACTTTTTTACTGCCCTGCAAACGCCGAGCGCCGCGTTCTGCTACCCCGGGGCGATCGCACCGGCGGTGCTGGGCGCGTGGCTCAATGTCCGCGCCCCGGCGGGCGAACAGGCACAGTGGTACGTGCTGTGCGAACAAGATGGCGCGGTCTGGCTGTATCTGCGCGGCGCGGACTGCTATGCCGCGCGCACGGAGCTTGCACTGCAAACGTTCAGCGCGCAGCTTGAAGCGGCTGTGCCGGATGGAAGCTTTTTCGCCTTTGAGACTGACCGGTCGCCGTATGCTGCACTGAGCGGCCTGTGTCTGGTGCAGCAGCACCCGACGCAGATGGCCACCGCCGTGAGCAGCAACCCCTGCGACACGCGCTTTATTTCCGCGCTTGCCACGCAGATCGGCATCAACCCCTACGGCGATGCGCGCTTTGTCAGCAGTGACGGCGCAACGTCCTTTACCGAGACGGGACTGACCCTGCGCGTCAGCCCGCAGGGACAGATCACCTTGCAGCTGCTGCAAGCCGATACGCGCTTTCAAAGCGCGTCGAGCGCCGCGCGCGATCAGATCGAGGCCGCGCGCAGCCTCATCAGCAGCCTGACCGGCGACGATTACGGTGACGCGCGGGTCTATTTACGGCGCTATGAAACCGACGGCACACAGGCCGTGTGCGAGTTTGGCTATTATCTTGGCGGGGTACAGACCGCGCTGCAAAACGGCGCGATGGAGGTGCGCTTTGACGGCACCCAGATCACGCGCGCGAGTATTCTCTATCGCAAACTGAGTGTGCAGGAGCAGACCGCTCCCCTGCTGCCCGGCGCGCAGGCGGCGGCGTGTGTGCCGACGGGCGAGGCGCTGCGGCTTTTGTATGTTGAAGATGCCGACGGCCGGCTCTGCGCGGGCTGGCAGATCGGGTCAGGAGGTGCGAAATGAGTGCTTCCCGTATGAAAAATCTGATCTTGCTGGTGCTGAGTGTGACGGCGGTGTGTTTGCTGGCCGTGGCCGTGCCGAACCGTCTGTCACAGACGCAGGAGCAGCGCCGCATGATGGAGCAGCTGAAGACCATCTACGAATCCAGCGCCCTGCATCTGGAACTGGAAGAACTGCCGCGCAGTCCGACGCTCTACAGCGTCGAACTGTCCGAGGATGCCGGTGCGGTAGCGGCGCAGGCGCTCTTGGGGGTCAAGACGGCGCACAACGCGCAGCCCGACCGCTTTGAGAGTGAATACGTCTCCGCGCTCGGTACGCTGCACGTGACGCGCATGGGCGGTTTTTCTGCGCAGCTGCAAGCAGGCAGCCGCGTCAAAAACTGCGAAAAAGCCGCCGATAAGCTCCTGCACGGCATGGGCTTTCAGCCGTGGTCGCAGCAGGTGCAAACGCGCGGCAGCCAGACGTGTATCACCGCCGAGCAGGCGCTTTTGGGCGTACCGGTGTTCGGCAGCAGCTTGCAGCTGACCTACGATGACAACTGCCTGACTGCGGTCGAAGGGACGTTCTACACCGGCAGCGAGACGATTACCCGCGTCTCCGAGCAGGAGTCGATCTCCGGTGTGGACGCGCTGATGGAGCTGCTGTCGCGGCGCGACGCGCTCGGCTGGGTCGGCAGCAGCGTCACCGCGTTGACGCAGGGCTATCTTCCCACGGAGATCGCCGGAACGGGCATCCGCTTTGTCCCGGTGTGGCGCATTGAAACGGACACCGGCAGCTTCTATGTCAACGCCATCACGCGCGAGATCACCGCGCTGGGCTGAGAAGAGGCCGCCGCAGGGTCGAAAAATGAAGAAAATCTGAAGAAAACTGTTTCTGATTTGTCATTTTTCCTTTACATTCCTGCCGTGGTGTGCTATTCTAACAGTGGCGCAAATTGCCGTTGTGATACCCGACATAACAGGAAATACTCTTAGTGTCCCGCGCAGCGGCTGACACTAACGAAGAGGGATTCTATTTTGATCAAATACATTGTTCAGGGCGGCGCAAAGCTCTCCGGCTCGGTCACCATTTCGGGCGCGAAGAACGCTGCGGTCGCCATTCTTCCGGCCACCTTGCTCGTCAGCGGTCCATGCCGCATTGAAAACGTACCCGATATCTCGGATGTCCGGCTGCTGCTGGAGATTTTGCACGATATGGGTGCAGAAATTCATCGATATGGCCGCAACACCCTTGAGATCGACTGTACCCACGCGCGCAACGCGACCGCTCCGATCGATCTGGTTCGCCGCATCCGCGCGTCGTACTACCTCATCGGCGCGGAGCTTGGCCGCTTTGGCCATGCCCATGTTGCCATGCCCGGCGGCTGCAACTTCGGCGTTCGTCCCATCGACCAGCACATCAAGGGCTTCGAGGCCATGGGCGCGATGGTCGAGCAGGCGGGCGGCTATGTCTGCGCGGATGCGCCCAAGGGCGGGCTGCGCGGCGGGCATATTTATCTGGATATCGTCTCGGTCGGCGCAACGATGAATATCCTGCTTGCGGCTGTTTTGTGCAGCGGCATGACCATCATCGAAAACTGCGCCAAAGAGCCGCACATCGTCGATCTGGCCAACTTCCTCAACGCTATGGGCGCGCAGATTTCCGGCGCGGGCACGGACGTTATCAAGGTGCGCGGGGTCAAGGCGCTGCACGGCGGCAGCTATACCATCATCCCCGACCAGATCGAAGCCGGCACGTATATGGCGGCTGCTGCGGCGGTCGGCGGTGACGTACTCATCGAAAACGTCATCCCCAAGCATCTCGACTGCATCACGGCCAAGCTGCGTGAGATCGGCGCGGACGTGACCGAATATGACGATGCCATCCGGGTCGAGTCGGCCTACCGGCTTCACCGCGCCAACGTCAAGACCATGCCTTACCCCGGCTTCCCGACCGATATGCAGCCGCAGATCACCGTCTGTCTGGCTACCGCCGTCGGCACGAGCCTTGTGACCGAGGGCGTGTATGACAATCGCTTCCGCTATACGGCCGAGCTTGGCCGCATGGGCGCAAACATCCAGGTCGAGGGCAAGACCTCAATCATCGACGGGGTGCAGTCGCTGCACGGCTGTGAAGTGCGCGCCTGTGACCTGCGCGCCGGTGCAGCGATGGTCATCGCCGCCATGTGCGCCGAAGGCACGACCACCATCGAAGACGCGCACTTCATCGAGCGCGGCTACGAAGATATCGTCGGCAAGCTGACCGCCCTTGGCGCGAACATTCGCCGCGTCGAGACGCACGAAGCACCGTCTGCCGCGCAGGACGCAGGCTGAACCAAAAAAGAGCAAACCGCAGAACGCAGTTGCGTTCTGCGGTTTTTCTGTCCGGCTTGGCCGAAAATGCGGGCAGAGACTTGACAACGGCTGTCTAATGGGTTAGACTGACAGCATAGTCTAACGCATTAGACAGAAAGGAGCAGCCCGATGCCCACACCGAAGATCTTTGAAAGCGAATACCGCTTTTGCCTGATTCTCTGGCAGAACGAGCCGTGCGCGAGCGCGCAGCTCGCCAAACTCTGCAAGCAGCAGCTTGGCTGGAGCCGTACCACGACCTATACCGTCATCAAGCGCCTCACCGAGCGCGGCGTGGTGAAAAACGAAAACGGTCTGGTCAGCGCCTGTGTGCGCAAGGACGAGGTACAGGCCGCCGAACTTGACGCGCTGGTGGAAAAGACGTTCGAAGGGTCACTTCCGGCCTTCGTCGCGGCCTTTTCGCGCCGAACCGACTTATCCGAGGCCGAGATCGACCAGCTGCGAGCCATGATCGACAGCTATGAGGCGCGGCAGGCATGACGCAGCTCTTTCTTGCGGTGTTCAACCGCAGCCTGACGGCGGGCGTTCTGATCTTGGTGCTGCTGCTGGTGCGGCTGATTTTCCGGCGTGCGCCAAAGTGGCTGCTGTGCGCGCTTTGGGCGCTGGTTGCGGTGCGGCTGATAAGCCCCGTGTCCGTCCAAAGCGCCCTGAGTCTGCTGCCGAGCGCCCAGCCGGTGCAGCCGGAGATCCTCTACGCCGAAATGCCGACCATTGCCAGCGGCATCGCGGCCATCGACGCGGCGGTTAATCCCCCGCTGGCCGCCCTTGCGCCCGCAGTCGGCGCAAGCGTCAACCCCATGCAGATCATAGTGTACGTTGCTGCGTGGGTCTGGCTCATCGGCGCGGCGGCGCTGTGCGGCTATGCGCTTTACAGCGCGGCGCGTCTGCGTCTTCGCGTTCGCACGGCGGTTCGGCTCGAAGAGCGGGTCTTCCAGTCTGAATTTATCGACACGCCGTTCGTTCTGGGCGTACTGCGCCCGCGCATCTATCTGCCTTACCGGCTGCAAGCGGACGAGCGCGCGCTGGTTCTGGCGCACGAGCGGGCGCACCTGCGGCGCGGCGACCAGCTGTGGAAGCCGCTGGGTTATGTGCTTCTGGCTGTGTACTGGTTTCAGCCGCTGTGCTGGCTGGCCTATCGCCTCTTGTGTCAGGATATCGAGCGCGCGTGTGACGAGCGGGTCGTGCGCGGGCTGGACAAAGACGGCCGGGCAGCGTATTCGCGCGCGCTGCTTTTGTGCAGTGTGCCGCGCCGCCGTCTGGGCGCAGACCCGCTGGCCTTTGGCGAACGGGATGTCAAGCGCCGCATCCGGGAAATCCTGCGCGATCGGCGACCGGCCTTGTGGCTGGCGGCTGCGGCGCTCGTGGTGGGCGGTGTGGTGGCCGTGTGCTTTTTGACCGACCCGAAGACCCCGGCAGCCGCGCAGCAGCCGGAGTCCTTGCAGAGCGAAACCGCCGAAGCCCTGCCCGCGGCCACGCAGCGCCTGTCAAATGGCCTGTACGCCAGCGTCGAGGACTATGCGGCAGACTATCTGCAAACGCTCACGCTGACGCAGCCGGACGCGTCAGGTGCGGCGCACGTGGAGACGCTTGTGCAGTTGGCCACGCTTCCGGCGCTCGCGCCGGACGGGACGCTGGAACTGTGGGAAGTGTCGTACGCACTGCCTGCCGCCGCGCGCAGCAATTATCTGCTCACCGCGCTGCGAAACGAGGCCGGGCAGTATCAGATTCTGCGCGCTGCCGTCGATGACGGGACGATCTTAGCGCCTTACGCAGCGGCAGGAAACCTGGCCGCGTATTTGCACGATGTCTATGTTGTCTACGCCGGACTGCACACGGGGAAATACCTCGACCCCGTCTTTGACACTAACGCCGACGGCAGCAGCTGCGCTGCGTTTTATACCACCGTGCAGCACGAAACCGGCACTTTTGCGCTCTACATCCCCACGCACGGCTGGACGCGCGAAGGCGAGGCTCTGCGCTGGCGCTGTGATGCGCTGGCCGGGACGGAGCTGCGGTCACGTTTTTCTACGAGCCGATCGCAAAGCTGTCGAACGGCTACCGAGGCCTTGGCCTTGGCAGTGAGCTGACCGCGCGCGGCGAGGTCTATACCGACACCCGCGATTCCGGCGAAGGCAAAAGCGTCCTGCGCTGGCTGTATCCGGCGCAAAACGGCTGCTACGAGCTGACGCTTTCGTGGCCGGACGGCGCAGACGAAAGCGTCGTGCGCCTGCTGCAAAAGATGGCGCAGAGCTTTACCGTTGTGGACGAAAGCGGCCAGCCGCAGACCGATCTTCTGCTGGCCTATCCCTATGCCGGGACATATGAGCTGCGTACCGAACTTACGACGATCCCCTGCCCGAACGACGAGGCGGGCTGCACGCAAAGCCATACCAAAACGCAGCTGGTCTGTTTGCAGCGGGAAACGGGCGAACGGACGCTGCTTGACGAGCGCGTCGACGTGACCTACTGGTACATGAACGATATGCCCGCGTCGAATCTGCAACCGGTCGATCAGGGGCGCGTGGGCGTGATCGAGTGGCACACGCACGAAGACGGCTACTACACCGGCTTTCTGGATATCGACTTCCCGACCCTGCGCGTGAAAGACTGCTTCGCGCGCGGAGACTTCACCCTCACGGGCCCGGTCGTTTCGCTGCCGCAGGACGAGACGCAGATCCTGCCCAACGGTGTCTATCTGGGTATGGACTACGCCACGGCTTTATCGCTGGCACAGGCCTATCGCGGCAGTACGCTCTATCGCGGGCGCGAACCGGGCGATAACTTCACCATCGACGGTGTGAGTTATTATTTTACCACCGACGAAGACCGGGTGCTGCGCCTGAGCAGCATTTTCGGAACAATGAACGGACAATGAACGATAGCAAAGACGAATGGAACGAACAGCTCCACGAAGCCTGGCTCGATGACCGGACGCACATCATCAGCTTTCATCCCATCGCGCCCGCGCGGCTGTATCAGGCGCGCGGCGGACAGTTCTGGGCGCATATTCTGTCTTTGGTTATGTGCGGCTGGCGTGTGCAGTAGGTTTTGCTTGCATTTCCTGCCGCTTGCGGTTATGATAAAGAAAAACGCAGGAGGTACTTACTATGATTGCATTGGCGTGTGACCATGGCGCACTCGCGCTCAAACAGGCCATTATGGCACACCTTGAAAAACGCGGACTCAGCTACAAGGATTTCGGCTGCTACGACGACAGCAGCTGCGACTATCCGGATTTTGCCGGCCCGGCGGCCAAAGCCGTCGCCAGCGGCGAATGTGACCGCGGCATCGTCTGCTGCACGACCGGCATCGGCGTGTCCATCACGGCCAACAAGGTCAAGGGCATTCGCTGCGCGCTGCTCGATAACCCAATGTCCGCCCGCCTGACGCGCGAACACAACGACACCAACATGATGGCGCTCGGCGCAGCCGTGACGGGTGAAATGCTGGCGCTGGAGATCGTCGACGTATGGCTGGATACGGCTTTTTCGGGCGTAGCGCGCCACCAGCGCCGCATCGACAAGGTCATGGCCTACGAGAATGACTGAGCTGTCCCGGCTGCGCGCACAGATCGAGGCGTTTTGCCCCTGTAACGAGCAGGAGCGCGCGGACAAGCAGCAGATGCTGCGCGATATGGACACGTTTTCTGACCTTTTGACGCGCGAGAACGCAACGGCGCACTTCACGGCCTCATGCTGGGTCGTCGACCCCACCCGGACGAAGGTTTTGATGGCGTATCACAACCTGTACCGGTCCTGGGCGTGGCTTGGCGGCCATGCCGACGGCGAAGCGGATCTGCTTTCGGTTGCCCTGCGCGAGGCCAACGAAGAATCCGGCATCACTGCGCAGCCTGTCTCGGACGAGATCTTTTCGCTGGAGATTTTGCACGTCGCGCCGCACGTCAAGCGTGGGCAGTTCGTCTGCGCGCATTTGCACCTGAACGTGACGTATCTGTTTGTCGCGGACGAGCGCGCGCCCATCCGCTGCAAGCCGGATGAAAACAGCGCCGTGCGCTGGCTTCCGGCAGAGCAGGTGCTTGCAGCCGTCAGTGAACCGGAAATGCGCCCCGTTTACCAAAAGCTTCTCCAAAAATCCAGCCCAACCCGGCTGTAACCACAAAGCGCACAGCGAAGAAGCTGTGCGCTTTGCATGACCGGGCGAGTCTGGCGAGGCGTGATCGTATGGCAGATAAAAAACAACCGGCGGGGTGACTGTGTCACACCGCCGGTTTGCATTTTGTGATTTACTTGGCGTATTCGATGGCTTTCGTTTCGCGGATGACGTTGACTTTGATCTGACCGGGGTATTCCAGCTCGGCTTCGATCTTCTTGGCAAGGTCGTGCGCCAGCAGGATCATGTTGTCCTCGGTGACTTCCTCGGGCTTGACCATCACGCGCACCTCGCGGCCGGCCTGAATGGCGTATGCCTTTTCCACGCCCGCGAAGGAGTTGGTCAGCTCTTCGAGCTTTTCCAACCGACGGATGTAGTTCTCCACGTTCTCACGGCGCGCACCGGGGCGTGCGGCAGAGATGGCGTCTGCGGCCTGCACAAGACAGGCGATGACCGTCTGCGGCTCGACATCGCCGTGGTGCGCCTCGATGGCGTTGACGACGACCGGGTTTTCCTTGTACTTCTTGGCAAGCTCCACACCCAGCTGGACGTGACTGCCTTCCATCTCGTGGTCGACGGATTTGCCAAGGTCGTGCAGAAGACCCGCGCGCTTGGCCAGCGTCACATCGACACCCAGCTCGGATGCCATCAGCCCCG
>CAYSTN010000011.1:0-13651 GCA_964434135.1 uncultured Oscillospiraceae bacterium | reverse complement strand
TGTACACCGGTTTCAAAGGTGGCGCGCTCACCCTCGACCTTGATGGTGTGGTCGACTTCGCGGCGAGCTTTTTCAACCATGTCCTCGATGCGGGTCGGGTGGATGCGGCCGTCGGCGATGAGCTTTTCCAGTGCCAGCCGTGCGATCTCGCGGCGAACCGGATCAAACGAAGAAACCGTAATGGCCTCGGGCGTGTCGTCGATGATGAGGTCGACGCCCGTGATGGTTTCCAGAGTGCGGATGTTGCGGCCTTCGCGGCCGATGATGCGGCCTTTCATCTCGTCGTTGGGCAGCGGCACAACGGAGACAGTCGTCTCGGCTGCGTGGTCAGCCGCACAGCGCTGGATGGCCGTGGCAATGATCTCGCGCGCTTTCTGATCGGCTTCGTCTTTGAGCTGCGCTTCGATCTCTTTGATCTTCATGGCCGTCTCGTGGCGGACGTCTTCTTCCACGCCCTTGAGGATGTAAGCCTTGGCCTCGTCCTGCGTCAGGCCGGAAATGCGCTCGAGCACTTCCATCTGGCTGCGCTTGAGTGCGTCGACTTCTTCCTGCTTTTTGTCGATGGCCGTGATCTTTCTGGCCAGATCCTCTTCTTTCTTTTCGTGAAGATCGATCTTCTTATCGAGCGCTTCTTCCTTCTGCTGCAAGCGGCGCTCCTGCTTGGAGACTTCGGCGCGGCGCTCCTTGACCTCTCGTTCGTATTCGCTGCGTGATTTATGGATCTCTTCCTTTGCCTCGAGCAGCATTTCGCGTTTTTTGCTCTCGCCGCCCTTGATGGCTTCGTTGATGATGCGCTTGGCTTCGTCTTCGGCGCTGCCGATCTGCTTTTCTGCGACCTTTTTCCGGTACAGAATGCCGACTGCGAAGAACACCGCGCACAGCACGAGTGCCGCGATGCAAAGGATGAGGCATAGCGTATTAAATTCCATAAGCTGCGAATGACACCTCCTGTTTTCAGTATTGGGTACGCCGCGTATGCGGCGCGGGTTGGATCATAAAGCGCAATGGGCTTCCCCAAGTCCCATTACAGCCATATAAATCTAGCTTACATTGTACCGTTTCTGCGCGGCTGTGTCAAGGCGCAATTCGGAAAAATGCACGAAACGGTAGGCACGCTTCTGGATAAAATTATCAACAACTGCCCGCCTGTGCGGTTGACAAGGCGCAAAAAGTATGGTTTTATGAAAGGAGATGTTTCCGAAACTCAACCCGGCGCTGCGCCGAGCCGCCGCGAAAGCACCGGACACAAAAGACTCGCGCCCACGAGCTTGAGCGCGTCACCCGGCAGATAGACGAGCAGCCCGGCGCGCAAAAGTGCCGCAGCCGGGAGCGCCTGATGCAAATACACGCGCGTGATGAGCGCCAGATGCGCCAGCCCCACCGCGTAGATGACGCAAAGCCCGGCCAGCATCGCAGCCAGTGCGCGCCAGAACCGCACAGGCCGTCCGGCCAGCCGCCCGATGACCCACGCTGCCGGGATCAGACCCAGCACAAAGCCGAACGTCGGCTGCAACACATACGACACGCCGCCGCCGAGCGAGAAGATCGGCAGTCCCACCAGTCCCAGCAGCACATACACCGCCTGTGACACCGCGCCCCAGCCTGCGCCCAAAAGCACGCCCGCCAGCGCAGTGAAGAAAAATTGCAGCGAGATGGCCGCCAGCGGGAACGGTATTTTAAAAAACGCGCCCACAGCCGTCAGCGCGGTAAACAGTGCGCTGAGCGTGAGCATCCGGACTTTTCCACGCGGCATAAACAGTCTCCTTTGTAAACCGGATAAATGCTTTCGGTTTACAATACAACAAATCCAACCAAAAAGCAAGGGTGAGTGCAAAGCCATGACCAAGCAAAACGTATTGTCTGTCCTGCTGCGCGCGCAGCAGAGCGTTTCCGGTGAGCAGCTGTGCCGCGAGCTGGGCATTTCGCGCGCGGCGGTGTGGAAAGCCATCGACCAGCTGCGCCGAGACGGCTACGCCATCGAGGCCGCGCCCCGGCGCGGCTATCGCCTGACCGGTAGACCCGACCGGCTCGAACGCGACCAGATTGAAAGTGCGCTGCACGGCCACCCGTGGCAGGGGCGCACGGCGGTCTTTGCGTCCGTCGACTCGACGAACAATGTCTGCAAGCGCCTTGCCGCAGAGGGCGCGCCGGAAGGAACGGCAGTTTTGAGCGTCACGCAGAGCGCCGGACGCGGCCGCCGCGGCCGGACGTTCGTTTCGCCGGAAGGCGGGCTGTATTGCAGTGTGCTGCTGCGGCCAAAGGCACAGCCGGAATCGCTGCTGCACCTGACGGCGATGACGGCGGTGGCCGCCGCGCGGGCGATCGAGGCCGTGTGCGGGGTCTATCCGGGCATCAAGTGGACGAACGATCTCGTCCTGAACCAAAAAAAGCTCTGTGGCATCCTGACGGAGCTGAGTATCGAAGCCGAGACGCGGCTGGTCGACTATGTGGTCGTGGGCATCGGCATCAACTGCGCGGCAGCGCCGCTGCCTGCACCGGTGGCTGAAATGGCCACAAGCCTTGCTGCCGAGACGGGGCGCGCAGTCGACCGCAACGCACTGGCGGCGGCGCTCATCCGGGCGCTGCATGAGATGCAGCAGGCGCTGTTTTCCGGGCGTGAGGCGTGGCTGGAAGAGTTCGCGGCGCACTGCGTCACGCTCGGCAAGCCCGTGCAGCTGCTGCGCGGTGACGAGGTGCGCCCGGCGTTTGCCGACGGCATCGACGCGCACGGCGCGCTGCTGGTCACGTTCCCGGACGGCAGCCGCGAGGCCGTCTCGTGCGGCGAAGTTTCGGTGCGTGGAATGTACGGATATGTATAGTCTTTGCCGCGAAACCCCTTGCAAAGCGTGAAAAATAGGCGTATACTGGAGAAAACAAAACACAGGAGGAAACCGCATGAAATCTGTAAAGTCCGTTTTAAAGCTGGTAGGTGCGATTTTGGCCGTGGCCGGTGTGGTCATGCTGGTGATCGGTTGCCTTGACGAGCTGCACGAGGGCTGCCGCAAGCTTTCGGCCTACAAAGCCCGCCGCGAAGAAATGAAAGATTACGTGGATTAAACGAAAAAACAACCCCGGGCACGGCCACATCGCGACCGTGCCCGGGGTTTTGTATGCGGTTTTGCGCGATACACTTACCCGCCGAAGCCAAATTCTCCGAAAAAGTCCTCAAAATCGCCGTAATAGTCCTCGATGCTGCCGTTGCTGGGGATGACCGGTTCGTCCTGCAAAGCGGAGTTTGCATCCTGCTCGGTCTGGTCAACGGTGGCCTCGTCGGGGCGCTCGTCCAGCGTGATCGTCAGATCCACCTCCGCGCCTGCGCGGAAGATGCGCATGGTGACGGTGTCCCCGGCTTTTTTGTCGCGCAGAGCGGCGGTGAGGTCGGTATACGAACCGATCTCGGTGTCTTCAAACCGGATGATGATATCCTGCGGCTGCAAACCGGCCTTTTCGGCGCAGCTGCCCTCGGTCACGGTGACGATCTGCGGCCCGGCGGGAAGGTTATAGATTTTCGCGACGTTGGAGTCCAGATCCTGCAACGTGATGCCAAGATAGGCGCGCCCGCGCACCCGGCCATACTGTTGCAGATCATAGACCACGCGCAGCACATCGTTGATGGGAATGGCAAAGCCAAGCCCCTCGATGCTCACACCGCTGGAAGACAACCCGGAGATTTTGGCCGAGGTCACACCGACAACGTTGCCGTTCATGTCGAACAGCGGCCCGCCGGAGTTGCCCGCGTTGATGGCCGCGTCGGTCTGGATCATATTGATGGGCGTACCGTCGGCGTTGATCTCGCGGTCAAGCGCGCTGAGATAGCCGACCGTCATGGTGAACGTCAGCTCGCCAAGCGGATTGCCGATGGCTTCGAGCATCTCGCCGACTTCCAGCTGGTCGGAATCGCCCAGCGTGACGGTCGGCAAACCGGTGGCCTCGATTTTCAAAAGGGCAACGTCACTCATGCTGTCCGCGCCAACGACGGTGGCGGGGTATTCCTCGCCGGAGTACAGCCGCACCACGACCGAACCCTTGGTCGCGTTGGCAACGACGTGGTTGTTGGTGATGACGTAGCCGTCTTCGCTCAGCACGAACCCGCTACCGGCGCAGGATTTGTTTGAGGTCTGTCCCCAGACGTTGGTCGTGACCTCGGTTGCAATGCCGCACACGGCGTCGATGTTCATCTGATACACCTGCGCGGGCGTGAGTGTCTTGTTCCCGGCATTTGACGGCAGCGTCTCGGGCAGGGGCGTGGACTCGAGCCGATAGGGCGCGTCGGACTGCGCAGGCGAAGAAGCGGGCACGTCCTGCGGCACATCGGCAACGTCCTGCTCGCCCATCGCGGCAGCGTCGGGCTGCGTGGCAAGATTCTGCTTTTCAATGGCCTCAATGGCGCGCGTGAGCGCGACGCTTCCCACCGTCGCGACGATGGCCAAAACGGCCAGAAGCGCAACGATCTTCACGCCCGTGTGTCTGCCGCGGCGAATTTCCGCCTTTGCCTGTATGAGCGGCGAGGCTGCATCCGCTTCGGGCTGCGGCGCGTAGGGCTGCTGCGCCTGCGGCTGCGGCGGGGTCTGGTCGACGGGCTGGAAGCTGTATTGGATTCTTTCTTCGTTGTGATCCATGATCGGTTCTCCTTGTGGTGGTTACTTCACAAAAGCTCCGGCGGGAGCGTGAGCATATGGCTCACGCGCTTGAGAGAAAGCCGGCGGCGCATATATGGATGATAGCGGAAGCTGAGCTCGACAAACTCAGGCGCTTTGCCCACGGCCTCGGGTGTGGTTTTGCACCCGGCCTGCTGCATGGCGGCAAGACACGTCTCATAGGACGGAACGGACTGCACGATGCGGCAGATTTCGGGCCAGCAAGCCTCGATGCGGCGTGGGTCGATGGGGTCGGTGATGGTGTCCGGTGTGTTGAGCTGGCGCACGTCGGGTGCAAGCGGGCCATAGACGCGGTAGATCTCGTCCCAGTCGCAGCGCTCCGGGTGTGCCGTGACCTGCGGCAGCCCGGCAAGCTGCGCATAGTAGCGCAAGATGAGCAGCGTGGTCACGCCCACGTCTTCGCCGTGGTAGTTCGGGGTCTTGCCATCCAGCAGCTCCATGCACTCCCAAAAATGCGCCATGATATGTTCCGTGCCGCTGCCGGGGCGCGAGGTCTTGGTGAAGCTCATGGCAATGCCCGTGAGCAGCAGCGCCTCAAAGATGGCGGCGGCGGTCTGCTCGTCGCGCTCGGTGACGTGCGCGGCCATGGCAAGCACGCGGTCGGCGGCCTCGCGCGTGAGCGCAGCGACCCGTTCGCAATAGTGTTCCCCGGTCAGCAGATTCGATACCTGCCAGTCGATGAGCGCGACGTACTTGGAGATCATATCGCCAAAGCCCGCCGATTTGAGCGCCGAGGGCGACTGCGCGAGAATGCGCGTGTCGGCAATGATGACCTCGGGGCACTTGGCCGGGTAGGTGATCTTAAAGCTGCCGTTGACGATGGGCGCGGAATACGACGCGAACCCGTCCATTGACGGCGCGGTGGCAAACAGGCACAGCGGCACATTTCCCCGTGCGCAGGCCAGCCGGCACGGGTCGTGGACAGAGCCTGTCCCCACGGCCAAAACCGCGTCGACCCGGTCAAAATAACCTTCAATCGTCTCGACGTCCTGCATCGTGGCCACACGGATGGACGGCCAGATGTGCCGCACGACGGTGAAGCCGCGCAACGAAGCTTCCAGTCCCGGCGCAGCGGCAAGCGTCTGCGCGTCTGCCGCAAGCAAAAGCCGTGTTCCGAAGCCGTTTTTGCGCAGGATCTCGCCGACGGCGTCGACCAGGCCGCTGCCGATGGCAATGTCCTGAATGGCGCATTCATGCTTCTGTCCGCAAGCACAGTCGCGGAAGCTGTCAATTAAAGCGTGGAAATCAGTCATGAGGTTCCGTCTCCTGATTCGTTGGGATTTGGCGTGTCGAGCATCTGCTTGCACGCCTGCAGCACCTGTGCGGCGATGGGCGCGGCGATCTGGCTGCCGGAGCCGCCGCGTTCGACGAACACGACAAACGCAAGCGGGTACACTTCGTCCTGTACAAAGCCGACAAACGTCGCGTCGGCCGGGCCGTTTTCGCGTTCAGCCGTGCCGGATTTGGCCGCGACGGTCAAAGAGCCGAACTGCCACGCGCCGTACTGGTCAACGACCGCGCCGCGCATCATCTCGCCGAGCGTCTGCGCCGTCTGTTCGGAAAGCAGCCGGCCGGTCGAGCGGCGCGCCGCTTCATAGACCGTCTCGCCGCCGCGGGAAATTTTCTGCATCAGATACGGCTCTGCGGCCTCACCGCCACCGGCGATCACGCCGACAAAGCGGAGAAATTGCAGCGCGGTGATCTGGTCGGTATACTGACCGATACCGGCCCAGGCGACGCTGCCGTCGTCGGCCTCAGCCAGCGAGATACTTGAGCGGGCGGTATAGCCGTCACAGGCGTAGCTGCCGGTCAGGCCAAGCGCTTCGCAGGTCTTTTGCAGCGTGTTTGCGCCCAGCGAAGCGGCCAGCTCGCCGTAGTAGACGTTGCACGAATGCGCAAGCGCCTGCGGCATCGACAGCGTCCCGTGTTCACCCATGCAGATGATCCGCTGGCCGCCGATGATGGTTTCGCCCTGACAGGTGTGCTGCTGCGTCTGCGCGTCGGGCTGGTTTTCCAGCGCAGCGGCAGACGTGACGAGCTTGAAGATCGACCCCGGCGTGTACGCCGCGTCAAAGAAACGGTTGAGATACACCCCGTCGTAAGCGCCAGTCTCGTCCCCGGCGATATCGGGGATGTTGTCCGGGTCATAGGACGGGCTGGTCACGGCGCAGAGCAGTTCGCCGGTTCGGTAATTGTAAACGCCAATCGTGCCGTGGTAGCTGCCCAGTGCCGTAAGCGCGGCGGCCTGGACATCGGCGCTGATGCTCAAACGGGCGCTGGCGGTCTGCTGCGTGTCGCTCAGACCGGTGATTTTGTCGTAACCGATCATCTGCTCGGCGAAGTTCCCCAGAAGCGGCGCGCTGATATAGCCGTAGCGGTCACCGAGCAGATGTACGGTGGCCTCGCGCACGGCAGCGTCGCCGTGGTACACGCGCCCGTCGGTGGTATCGAGAATGCGCACCCCGGTGCGGTCATAGATCTTGCCGCCCGTGAGATTTGAGCCGGTGTAGACGTGTGGACTGCCCGAGAACGTGACCCACTGCTCGGCGTGGGTGGCATAGCGGAAGCAGAACAGAAGCGTTCCCAGTGCGAGAATTGCCGTCAGGGCAAGCGCGAACAGAGCGCGCCGGGAGACTTTTTTCATGTGCGTGTCTCCTTTCGTGCCGCGTCCTGCCAGAACGCATCATCCTGCCAGAGCGCGTCATCGGACGCGTCCGTATCTTCCGGCTCATCGCCGGGGCGCGGCGGCAGAGAAGAGGCTTTCGGGATATGGTGCGGTACCCGAATGGCGAAGGATGCATTCTGGCGGGTGTCGGCGGCCTTGACAAAGGCCAGAAGACCCCACACGCACAGCATACTCGACCCGCCGTTGGAGACGAACGGGAACGTCACGCCCGTCAGAGGCAAAAAGTCCGCCATGCCGAACACATTCAAAATGGTCTGCGTGACCATGACGGTCACGGCGGCGCAAGCGCCGATGGTATAGAAGCAGCTGCGCCCGGCCGGGGCGGAGCGCACCACAAAACACGCCAGCAGCACGATACACGCGACCATCATAACGGCCAGAATAAGCCCCCACTCTTCCGAGACGAACGCGAAGACCAGATCGGTGTCCGACGCTGCGACGTATTTGAGCCAGCCCTGACCCGGGCCAAGCCCGAACAGCCCGCCGGAGGCGATGCACATCATCGAGCGGGTCTGCGAATAGCCGGTCGTGAGTGCATACTCCCACACGTGGCCCCATGCTTCAAAGCGGTTGCGCGCATAGGGCAAAAACCGCAGCACGAGAACGCCCGCGAAGCCGACCGCGGCCACGGCCAGCGCGATGGTGGCAAAATTGCCGGAGCGCAGAAACGCGATGACCAGAAATGCCACGAAAAAGATAACCGCCGTGCCGAAATCCTTCATCAGCGCCAGACACACGCAGATGGCGGCAGAGTACGCGATGAACAGCACGATGTTGCGCTTGGCCATCAGCCGCGAAAGCGTGGACGCACCGACATAGATGAAGCAGACCTTGACCAGCTCCGACGGCTGGAACGAAAACGAGCCGAGCTGGATCCAGTTGCGCGCGCCGAACTTCTCCACGCCGAACACGAGATTGCACAGCAGCAGTCCCATGCCCGCCACGGCGGCCAGATAGCGCACGGCTTTGGCGCGCTCGAGATCACGCAGCGACCAGCACACGAACAAAAACACCGCAACACCGGCCACGATGGCGAGCAATTCCTTCCGCAGACTCTCCGGCGCGGAGCTGGAGACGACGGCAAGCCCCATCGTACACAGGAAAAACGCGAGCGTCTCTGCCTCAAACCCGGTGCGCCGCAAAAGCCGCAGCGCCAGATATAAGCCCCACTCCAGCGCGATTAGCCCGCCGAACGCGGCCAGCTCCGCCGCCGCGTCGCACCCGCCGAGGATCAGCTGCACCGCCGCCAACACCTGAAACAGCGTCAGCAGCAGCAGCGTCGGCACGGGATGCACCGTATGGCCGGCGCGCGTTCGCGTTCCGGCCTGAATGCGCTCTTGCTGTTTTGTCAGCGGGATGAGCGTAAAGTTGACCCCGCCGAGCGTGATCACGTCGCCAAAGCGCAGCGCGCACAGCTGCGTCTGTTTGCCGTTGACGAAAACGCCGGACTTGGAGTGCGCGTCCGAGATCGTCCAGCTGCCGTCGTCATAGCGCGTAAGCACCGCATGGGTGCGCGAGATGGTCGGATAGGCCAGCTGCACGTCGCAGCCTGCGCCGCGCCCGACGAGACTTTCCCAATGCGTGACGGGCAGATGTGCGCCGTCCGGCGTGGTCAGCCACGCCCAGACCTCGATCTCACGCGGAAACGTCAGCAGACTGATGCCGCACCGCAGCAAAATGCCCAGCGCCAGCACCGGGAACACATACCGCAGCCACGGGACTTCCCCCAGCTGCGTCAGAAAAAGCTGTAAGGATGCAAGCATAGGCAATTACTCCGCGCGTTCTTCCTGCGGCAGATCGGCGACCACGTCGATCTCGCCGTAGACGGTGGTGTCGGTGGTGAGGTTCTTTTTGCGCAGTTTTTCGTTGATTGCGTCGGCGATGAGCAGATACAGGATTGCAAATACCGGAACGCCAAGCACCATCCCGGCAAAGCCGAAGACGCTGCCGGCCACGGTGATGGATGCCAACACCCAGAAGCCCGAAATGCCGATGCTGTTGCCGAGAATCTTGGGCGCGATGATGTTTCCGTCGATCTGCTGCACGGCGAGGATGAAGATGACGAAATAGAACGCCTGCAGCGGGTTGACCAGCAAGATGAGAAACGCGCTGGGCACAAGACCGATGATCGGGCCAAAGAACGGGATGACGTTGGTCACGCCGATGATGGTTGCCACCAGTGCCGGATACGGCATCTTGAAGATCAGCATTCCGATGTAGCACAAAACGCCCATGAGCGCCGAGTCCACGATCGTGCCGATGACGAACCCGTTAAAAATGCGATAGATGTTGCGCCCCAGATAAAACACATGGTCTGCGCCCTTTTTCGACAGCAGCGCAACGATGAGTTTTTTGCCCTGCGCGCGGAACGTATCCTTGGACAAGAGGATATAGACCGACGCGACCAGACCGATGAGTACGTTCAAAAGGCTCTTGACCACTGCCACGACCGAGGTCGTCAGCGTTGTCAGCAGTTTTTGCACGTCCTGCAGGAACGTTGTCGTGAACCAGGCGTTGATAAATTCGAAGATCTTTTCCAGAGCCGCGTCAAAATACCGCTGCAACTCCGGATTGTCCTCAAGCAGATTTTTCACCCACCCGTCGACGCTGTTGTAATACGTCTCTGCGTTGCCGACAATGCCGACCACGCTTTCATACAGTTGCGGCAGCAGCATCGAGAAAAATGCGTACAGGATGAGCGCTGCGAAGATCAGCGCAATGACCACGCCTGTGGCGCGGCTGAGTTTTTTGACCGTTGTGGGCTTCCATTTTGTCTTGTGTGCGAGCAGCGGCTCGAGCCTTGCGTCGACAAAGCGGACGATGGGGTTGAGCAGGAACGCAAAAACGACCCCGATGAACAGTGGCTCCAGGATCGTACCGACGGATTTGACCACGGCAAAAAAGCCCGGCAGATTGGTAAAGATCACGACGAGCAGAATGCTGATGAAGATGACGGCCAGCGCGGTAAAGCCCCATTTAAAATACGGCTTATCTCTGTGTTCGTTCACGGCGTTGACTCCTTTGCACATAGAGTGGGAAAACGGTCTGAAATTTTATATAGTATAACATAATTGCGGACAATGCGCAATTCCTCTTGCCGTCTGCGCGCAAAACTTGTACAATAAAAGCAAATCCTGACACAAGGAGGCGGCGGGCATGGGACGCGCGGAAAACCAGAAGCGAAAGCTTCTTATCATTCAGCAGCTGCTCGTGCGCAGATCGGACGAAAACCATCTGCTGCGGATGCAGGACATTCTTTCCGAACTGGAGCGGCAGGGCATCCCGGCAGAGCGCAAGAGCGTCTATGACGACATTGCGAGTTTGCAGGAAGCCGGGATGGACATCGTACTCGTGCGCGGCAAAAACGGCGGATACTTTCTGGCCTCGCGCACGTTTGAGCTGGTGGAGCTGAAGCTGCTGGTGGATGCGGTGTTGTCGTGCCGGTTTTTAAGCGAGAAAAAGTCGATGCAGCTCATTTCCAAGCTCGAAACGCTTGCCAGCAGCTATGAAGCCGGTACACTGCGGCGGCAAGTGACCGTGGCCGGCCGCGTCAAGAGCATGAACGAGAGCGTCTACTACGCGGTCGACCTGCTGCACGCTGCCATCCAGCAAAACAGCACCATCACATTCCGCTACTTTGACTGGGATCTGGACGGCTCGCGCCGCTACCGCCCGGGCGTATATACGGCCAGCCCGTATGCGCTGTGCTGGCAGGACGAGAATTACTATCTCATCGCCCACTCCGAGCGCCACGGCCTGACGCACTACCGCGTGGACAAGATGGCCAAAATCACCCTGACCGGCCAGAAACGCTACATGGACGCGCAAACGCGCAGTCTGGATTTGAGCAAATACGGCAAAAACGTCTTCGGAATGTTTGCCGGGGCGCGGCAATGGGTGCGGCTGCGCTTTGACCGCAGCCTGACGGGCGTGGTCATCGACCGCTTTGGCCGCGACACCGCGCTCACGCCGGACGGGCCGGAGCATTTTGTGTGTACGGTCGAGGTCGACGTATCGCCGAACTTCTTCGGCTGGCTGGCCTCGTTCGGCAGCCGGGCGAAGATCCTCAGCCCCGACGCAGTGCGCGCGTCGTTCTGTGAGCTGTGCCGCGCCGCGCTGGCTGCAAACGAGACTTAGTCAAACAGCGCCGCATACTCCTCACACGGTACGCGCACATAGCTTTTTTGTCCCAGCCGCTGGCCAAAGAGCGCCTGCGGCGTCGTCTCGCCCGCGACGAGCGCGCGCTTTTTCGGCGCGCGCAGCTGCTTGAGCAGCACTTCCAGCCGCGCCGCGGCGGCATGGTCATCCGTCTGCCACGCAGCGGCCAGCGCCTGCGGCGGGTGCGAGCGGGTATATTTTGCGCACGCCGCGCCGCGCGCGGCGTGTTGGCGCAGCCGCTTTTCCAGATCGGCCGCAATGCCGGTATACAGCGCGCCGCCCGTGCAGCGCAGCATATAGACGTAGTACATCTTACCCCTCGGCCAGCGCGTTGGCGATGGCGGCAAAGCCCGGAATGTCGAGCGTTTCGCCGCGCACCGTGGGCGCGAAGCCACACGCGGCGATCACTCCGGCCAGCTGCGCCTTGTCAAACTGCGAAAACCCCGACGAGAGCGCGTTGAGCAGCGTCTTGCGGCGCTGCTGGAACGCCGCGCGCACGACTTTGAAAAACAGCGCCTCGTTTTTGATCTCACAGACCGGTGTCTCGCGCCGCCGCAGCGTCAGCACGGCGCTCGTGACCTTGGGCTGCGGGATAAAGCACGAGGGCGGCACGTCGAATAAAAGCGCCGGCTCGGCGTAGTATTGGCAAAACACGCTGAACGCGCCGTACTCGCCCGCTCCGGCGCGCGCGCAGATGCGCTGCGCGACTTCTTTTTGCACCATGACCGTGACGGCCTCAAACGCGCGGCTTTCCAGCAGCGCAGCCAGAACGGGCGTGGTGATATAGTACGGCAGATTGGCACAGGCCATCGCGCGCAGCCCGGAAAACCGTTCGCGCACGAGCGCGGCGATATCGGTTTTCAGAATGTCGGCAAAGACCAGCTCCAGATTGTCGCACCCGGCCATCGTCTCGGCCAGAATGGGTTCGAGCGTGCGGTCGACCTCGACCGCCACGACCTTCGCTGCCGTGCGGCACAGCTGCTGCGTCAGCGGGCCGATGCCCGGGCCGACTTCCAGCACGCCGCAGGTTTTGTCGATGCCCGCTTCGGCGACGATGCGCTGCGGAACCCAGCTCTGGGTCAGGAAGTTTTGCCCCTTGGCCTTGGAGAAGTGAAAACCGTGCCGGGTCAGGAGCAATTTGATGTCGTTGATGTTACAAAGATCCATATCTGTTCCGCCTTTCTCAGTGGTATCATACCAGAAAAATTGCGGATTTTCAACGCCCGTATCGCCGAAAGCGGGATTGACAGACGGGAAAAAACGTGCTATTCTAGGCATCAACAAAGGCAACGACGAAGACACGTCCCGGCGCTTGCGATGCACCAGAGAGAGGCTCATCTGCTGAAAGAGCCTTGGCACTGCACACCACGGATACCGCTTCCGAGCCGTGGCGCGGAAATGCGCCGCCGGGTTCTCCCGTTATCGAGATCACAAGCGACGGAACTTTCCGTAAGCAGGGTGGAACCGTGGAGCGTTATCGCCTCACCCCTGAACTACATCAGGGGCGAGGCGTTTTTGTTTTGCCCCAACTATCGATCAGGAGGCTAAGAATCATGTCCGAAACCAATGCATTCTCGTTTGAAAATCCGCAGTACCGCAAGACGTACTGGCACACCTGCTCGCACGTGATGGCGCAGGCGGTCAAGCGCCTGTACCCGGCGGTCAAGCTGGCCATCGGCCCGTCCATCGACAACGGCTTTTATTACGACTTCGACGCACCGTTCAACTTCACGCAGGAGCATCTGGATGCCATCGAAGCTGAAATGCGCAAGATCTGCAAGGAAAAGCTGAAGCTTGAGCGCTTTGAGCTGCCGCGCGAAGAGGCCATTGCCTATATGCAGGGCAAGGAAGAACCGTTCAAGGTCGAACTCATCAACGACCTGCCCGCCGACGCGCACATTTCCTTCTACACGCAGGGTGAGTTCACCGACCTGTGCGCCGGTCCGCACCTCGACTCCACCGGCCGCATCAAAGGCAACGCCATCAAGCTGACGGCCTGCAACGCGGCCTATTGGCGCGGTGACTCCAACCGCGAGACGCTGCAACGCATCTACGGCGTGGCCTTCCCGAAGAAAGAGGAACTCGACGAGTATCTGGCCAAGCGCGAAGAGGCGCTGCGCCGCGACCACAATAAGCTCGGCCGCGAGCT
>CAYSTN010000010.1:0-35140 GCA_964434135.1 uncultured Oscillospiraceae bacterium | reverse complement strand
CTCCCAACTCATAAATAAAGATCTCTTCCAGACTCAGCGGCAGCAGATCGCACAGCACGGGTGCGCCGGTGGCCAGCTGCTCGGCGATTTGCTGGCTGTTGCCACGGATGATGAGCGTCTGCACACGGCCGAGCGTCGACTGGTGCAGGATGTTCAGCCCATCCGGCAGGGGATTTTCGGTGACCAGCTGCACCTTGACGATGTTGTCCTGCAAATCGGCAAGTGAGCGCTCAAGCAGCATTTTACCGCTGTGCATGATGCCGACGTGGTCACAGATGTCCTCAAGTTCGCGCAGGTTGTGCGATGATACAAGGACCGTCATGCCATAGGCCGCGACGTCATCCATGACAAGACTCCAGATCTGACGGCGCATGACGGGGTCGAGGCCGTCCACCGGCTCGTCGAGGATGAGATAGTCCGGCCGCAGACAAAGCGTGAGCCAGAAAGCGGCGTGTTTTTGCATTCCCTTGGAAAAGCGGCGCAGCGGGGTCTTTTCGTCCAGCCGGAATACCTCGCGCAGCGCCGTGAAGCGCTGTGTATCAAAGCGCGGGTAGATGCGGCAGTAAAAGTTCGCCAGCTCCCGGATGCTCGCGCCGCCGAGGACAGTCAGATCGTCCGGGATATAGCCCAGACGGCGCTTGATGTCCGGGTTTTCGTAGACGGGTACGCCGCCGATGGTGACGCTGCCGCTGTCGGGGCGGTAGATGCCCGTCAGATGGCGCAGCGCGGTGGATTTGCCCGCGCCGTTCGAGCCGACCAGGCCGTATACCGCGCCCTGCGGTACACGCAGCGAGAGCGCGTCAAGCGCCTTTTTTCCACCGTCGAAGGTTTTGCTTACGTTTTGAAGCTCGATCATGGTTCTGTCTCCTTCTGCTGTAGCAGGCGCAGCAGCTCCTGCTCGTCCGCGCCAAGCTCACGTAGGCGCGCCGCTGCGGCCAGAAAGGCCGTTTGCGCCTGTTGTAGCTGCTGCGCGGCCAGTTTATCCAGCTGCGCGACAAATGAGCCTTTGCCCGCTACGGATAAGATATAGCCGTCTGTCTCCAGCTGGCGGTAGGCGCGCTGGATGGTATTGGGGTTGATGGCAAGCTGCCCGGCCAGCTCACGCACGGATGGCAGGCGGCTGCCCGGCGGCAGCACGCCCGTGAGCATCAGACGGCGCAGCTCGGATTGGAGCTGTTCGTAGATGGGGCGCGGGTCACGGTAGTTGATGGAGATCATCGGGAAGAATCCCTCCTAACTGTATTAACTGTGTTGGTACAGTTATAGCACGGAGTATGGCATTTGTCAAGGGCGTATTGGAAAGGGGAAAAGCCTGGGGCGGGCAAAGCCGCCCGCCCCTACAAATGCTGTGCAAATATGCGGCAAGCCCTCTCAGGCGGCTTTGCCGCCAGCTCTCCCAGAGGGAGAGCCAAGGATGCGGTGCGGCGAGGAAGTGCGCAGAGTATCCGGGTAGAGAGAAGAAAAAACTGAAAAAATAACTTGTAATTGGGTCACAGTTTGCTATAATAGACGCAGGAATCGCAACGCGATATCGCGTTTTTGTTGTATTACATACAACAAAAGGGAACTCTGTAAAAAACCGGGAGCGAAGCGGGCGGCAAACTGCTGCCGAGCGGAAGACAACACGCTGCGCTCCGGCTATGAACGCCTTTAAGGGGGACGAAGAAATGAAGAAACGTATTTTGAGTTTGCTTCTGGCGGTGTGCCTGTGTGTGGGGCTGTTGCCGGTGGCGGCGCTGGCGGCAGGGAGCGAAAGCCTCTACGTAAGCATTTTAACTGTCGACCTTTCAACATCGGGGTATGTGAATGGTGTTGGAATCACTCCGTCAGATTCAGTGTCTTATGATAAGGACACCAACACCCTGACGCTGAATAACGCATTACTCAACTTCGCGAGCGAACTGGCTGTAATTAAAGCTGTGACAAGCGGTACGTTAACCATCGAGCTGGTCGGAACGAACACGATCACCGTGAATCAGCCGAATCTGATCAGCGGAATTAACGTTCAAAAAGTTAATTCCAGTGATGCTAACGGCGGCAACCTGAAGATCACCGGTAACGGCAGTCTGACCATTGCGTTCGATGAGGAAGCAAGAAAATCCGCGTATGGCATCTTCGTAGCGGGTGACCTTACCATTGACAGCGGCGCGACCGTGACGGTCGCCGGCGGCGCGGTGAAAGATGAGAGGCTGGAATCGGCAACTACATTCAGCCATGGCGTGTCTGTGGGTGGAAACCTTTTGGTCAGCGGCACGATGACTGCGACCGGCGGCCCGGCGACAAAAGGGAAGCAGCTCGGTAGTTACGGCGTTTATTGCAAAGGCAATGTGACGGTGAAAAACGGCGGCACGCTGAACACAAACAGCAGCGCGGTAGGGTATGGAGAAGATACCAACGAATTTGCGGGTGCTATGGGTCTTCAATGCGACAGCAATGTGACCATCGAGCAGGGCGGTAAGCTGACGGCCAATGTTGGCACAATCGATAACTACGCAAACGCATCTGCGCTGGGCGTTCGTGCCGATCAGACGCTTACGGTCGGCGGTACACTGGAAACGACGATGGGTTTGGCTGCGTGCCAGACCGGCGGCGCGTCCAGCCATGGCGTTTCTGTAGGGGATAAGCTGATCGTGCAGAGCAGCGGCAAAGTGACTGGCAACGGAGGCGCGGCGAAGAGTGCGGGTGATAGTGTCTATTCCGGCGCGACCAGTCGTGGCGTATCTGCATCAGAACTTACGGTGGCTGCGGGCGGTGAGCTGACCGGCAACGGCGGCGCGGTGACCGCTACCGGCGGCAACGAGAGTACTGGATACATTGATGCAGCCAGCTATGGCGTTCTCGTTTTCGGTAGTAACGGTACGCTGACGGTCAACGGTACGCTGACGGGCAACGGCGGCGCGGCGAGCGCGAAAGGCTATGCGGAAAGCTATGGCGTTATTACTTTAGGTAATGTTACAGTCAGTGGCTCGACGGCCAAGCTGACGGCCAAGTGTCCCGACCCGCAGGGCGGCGCGTCTGCTTCGTCGAGCGAAGGCAGCGCTTCAAGCACTGGACTTAAGATCGTGGATACGCTTACAGTCAGCGGCGGCGCGACCGTTACGGCGGAAGGCGGCTCGACGACAACTGTAGAAAGCGGCGAAGGCAAGTATGCCACAAGCAATGGTTTGTACATAGACGGTGGTATTCTTGTCAATACGGGCTCTAAGTTGAAAGCCACGGGCGGAGCAGCTCGTGACAACAGCGTGGGCATCAGTCTGCGTTCCAATTTGAATATGACGATCACCGGCGGCGAAGTGGAAGGCATTGGCGGTGCGTCGAAGGTAAGCTACGGGATCGATGCATGGGCTGATGACGTAACCGCAGACGAATCCATCACCCTCAACGGCGGTAAATTGACCGCAAACGGTGAGGCCGGGACGGAGTACGGCATAGGTTTAAGTAGCGAGGCACCGATCAACATCAAGGCCGGTACAGCGAAGTTTACCGGTACGTTAAGCGGCGTTGATACGGAGAAGACCCTGCATATCGGCACAGGCGGAAAGGGCGTTGACTTCACGGCCAAGGCTACCGGTACGGCTGCAAATGTTATGGCGGCGGTTGTCGCTACCGAGCCTCTGACGCTGACAAATGCGCAGATCGTGACCCCCACAGGCGGCAAGCAGGGCGCAAAAGAGATAAACTTTGGCACAGAAAGTAACCCGTATCTGGAAACTGTTCAGACCGTTTTGGACACGAACAATGATGTGGCGATGGAGGTGCGGATCGCGTCCGGCACACCGGTCACGGATGATACCGGCGATAGCGGTGATTCTGGCGATAGCGGTGATTCCGGCGATTCGGGCAGCACAGATGCCAACGACGGCACACTGCCCGGCTGGCTCACGCCTGTCATTGGCGCGGCAAACGCGCCCACGTTTGGCGACGTGAAGGTCGGTGACTGGTTCTACGACGCAGTGCGTTATGTAAATGAGTATGGCCTGATGACCGGAACGTCGGCGAACCGGTTCAGCCCGAATGCTCCTGTCACGCGCGGCATGGTCATGACCATTCTTGCCCGCTGCGAGGGCATTAAGACCGACCGCTACAGCCCGTGGTACGCAGCCGGTGTGGAATGGGCAAAGTCGGTCGGTATCTCCGACGGCACGAACCCGGAAGAAGCGATTACAAGAGAACAGCTGGCGGTTATGCTCTACCGCTATGCGCAGTATAAGGGCTACGACCTGAACAAGCTGGCTGAGCTGGCGTTCATCGACGCAGCGGAAATTTCGGACTACGCGACCATCGGCCTACGCTGGGCTGTCGGCAACGGTATCATGTCCGGCGCAGCGGGACTGGAATCCGGCAAGCTCCTGCCGCAGTCCACTGCCACCCGCGCCCAACTGGCCGCAATGCTGCAACGGTTCTTCGGTTAAATCGGCGAAACAACATGATAAAAAAACGAACCACCAAGAGGTGGTTCGTTTTTTGTTATTCTGTTTTTGCAACACTTCGTAGGGGCGGGCGACTCTGCCCGCCCGAAAAACATCCGTTTTCCACCGCACCTAACACGCCGCACCGCACCCCTTTGGCTCCCCCTCTGGGAGAGCTGGCGGCGAAGCCGCCTGAGAGGGCTTACGCATCTTCCAAATTGCTGATAATCGGCACTCGTTCGGGCGGATAGAGTCGCCCGCCCCTACAACGCTATACGGAAAAGCGGTACGAAAAACTGCGGGACACATAGGTCCCGCCCTACAGGGTGCAATGGTGATTTGCTGATTTTGCGCGGCTATGCCGCGCCGGGTGGTGGTGGGTAGAAAGTTAGTCGGATTCGAGGTGGAAGACTTTTTGGAAGACGCGGCGTAGCAGATAAGAATTGATGAGTGCGACAAGGGAGCCGCCGATGGCCAGCCAGAAAATGCCCGTTCTCAGGAAAAAAGGTGTGGCAAAGAAAAACACCAAAAATGCGGAAAGATTGAGCGCGCCCATCAAAAGCGATGTGGGCAGCTGGGAAATCGCAAGCAGGCAGGCGTTTTTGAGTGTGTTTTTGATGCTGTTGTCAAACTGCGCAAGCAGGGGATAGACATAGCCCAGTACGAGCGTTACCAGAAGCGCCGGGAAACAGAAAATCACGCCTGTGCGCAGATTCTGCTCGACAGCGCCGGAGAAAAACAGCCAAAGCTCATAGGTAACGAGCAAAACCGGCAGCAGGGTAATGAGAAAGATCAAAACGCCTTGCCGGAAGTTGAGGCGGAAAGCAGCCCAAAATGTCTTAACCACGCCGCCGCCCTCCTGTCGGACGATGTTGAGCGTGACGCGATACATGGCCGTGGTCGACGCGCCGATGGTGAAGACCGGCAGACAGAAGACCATCCAGAGAAAGTTTACGATCACCAGATCGGCCAGTTGGCTGAGAAAGGTCATGATGCGGGAGTCGGGATTGAACAATTTCATGGGAAGAACCTCGGTTTCTGAACGTTACCTTAATTATATCGACAATCCGCACAAAACGCAAGCAGCGATTCGGAATGAGCAATATATATAACCAAAATGCATATTTGTTGTTAAAAACGACGAAATTGAATTTGGGACAAATTTTGATTGCCGAAAACGGAAAAATGTAGTATAATAGGGACAAAGGAAATGGAAACGTTTCCAAAAACAAAATTCATCAGGAGGATCTACCATGAAAAAGCTGATCGCTATGCTTCTGGCGCTGGTTATGGTTCTGGGTCTGGCTGCTTGCGCAACCAAGACTGAGACGCCCGCCGCGACGGAAACCCCCGCTGCGACCGAGACGCCGGCCGCTGAAACCGAAAAGACTGAAGCTCCCGCTGAGACGGAAGAGCCCGCCGCCGAAGGCACGGGTCGTGTCTACTACCTGAACTTCAAGCCGGAATTTGACGAAGCGCTGCAGCAGCTCGCCCTTGACTATACCGCCAAGACCGGTGTTGAGGTCAAGGTCGTTACCGCCGCTTCCGGCACCTATGCCGAGGTCAAGACCGCTGAGATGGCCAAGACCGATGCGCCGACCATCTTCAACCTCACCAACGTCTCCGACCTGGCTGACTGGGACGAGTACGCAATGGACCTGACCGGTACTGCCATTGCCAACGAGCAGAACACCGACACCTTCAACCTCTACAACGACAATGGCGAGCTGAAGGGTCTTGGCCACTGCTACGAGACTTACG
The DNA here is from genome assembly GCA_964434135.1 of uncultured Oscillospiraceae bacterium. Classification (GTDB taxonomy): domain Bacteria; phylum Bacillota; class Clostridia; order Oscillospirales; family Oscillospiraceae; genus CAG-170. Next base: position 28,970 of record CAYSTN010000010.1, on the reverse strand, counting down.
GCATCATCGTCAACAAGGATCTGCTGGCTGCTGCCGGTCACTCCGTTGACGAGATCACCGATTTCGCTTCCCTGAAGGCTGTTGCCGACGACATCCATGCGCGCGCTGACGAGCTGGGCTTCGATGCGTTCTCCGCTCCGGGTCTGGACGGCTCTTCTTCCTGGCGTTTCTCTGGCCATCTGACCAACCTGCCGCTGCACTATCAGGGCATCAACGCGCCGGTCGCCACCATCACCGACGAGTATCTGGACAACTTCAAGATGATCTGGGATCTGTACATCACCGATACCGCTGCTGAACTCACCTCTTTGAGCACTTCCACGGGCGACGAGTCCAAGGCCGAGTTCACCGAAGGCAAGGCTGCATTCTATCAGAACGGTACTTGGGAATACGCCAGCCTGATCGAAGCCGGTATGACCGACGACCAGCTGCAGATGATCCCCATCTACTGCGGTGTTGACGGCGAAGAGAATGCTGCTCTTTGCTCCGGCACGGAGAACCACTGGGCAATCAACGCCAATGCTTCCGAGGAAGACATTCAGGCTTCCATCGACTTCCTGGTCTGGCTCGTCACCGATGCCGACGCTTCCGCGACCTTTGTTGACCAGCTCGGCTCTGTTCCGTTCAAGAACTGCCCGGCTTCTTCCAACAAGTTCGTCAACGACGGCAACGAGCTGCTGTCGCAGGGCAAGTATGCCATCTCCTGGGCGTTCAACTACACCCCGAACACCGACCCGTGGAGAGCTACCGTTGTTACCGCTTTGACCGCTTACTCCGCTGATCCGACCGATGCCAACTGGGAGCAGGTCGTTGCTGCGATCGTCGACGGCTGGGCTTACGAATACGAAGTCGTCAACGGCTAATTGAGAATCCTTATCAAATAAGCCGATTGGGGGCGGGCAAACTGCCCGCCCCTGTTTTCTTTGGTCATGCGAGCAGGGCAAAGTTGCGTCCCAACGGCGATTTTGCCCTGCCCGGACTGACCATGGCTTCATGCAGAAGATCTTGTATTTCATGAAAGAGAGGGAATCACTTTGCGCAAGCGTAAATATGTTGCGGGCGTGAACAGCAGCCTCATTCGCCGCCCCATGAAGCGGTGGGCACCGCTGTTTATCCTGCCTACCTTCCTCGCGTTCTGTATTGGCTTTATCTGGCCGTTCCTGCAGGGTATCTATCTGTCGTTTTGCAGCTTCAATACCCCGGCAGACGCAAAATTCCTGGGTCTGGAGAACTATGCCAAGGTATTTAAGGATGCAGGCTTTATGAATGCATTCTGGAACACGGCCGGGTTTGCCGTGGTGTCCATTGTTCTGATCAACGTCGTGGCCTTTGCCATCGCCTATGCGTTGACGCAGAAGATGCGCGGGGCGAATATCTTCCGCACGGTCTTCTTCATGCCGAACCTCATTGGCGGCGTTGTGCTGGGCTATGTGTGGAGCTTGATTTTTGACGGTATTTTGAAGAACTTCAGCACGTATCTCACGGCCAATGGCACATATGGCTTCTGGGGTCTGGTCATTCTGGTGGCCTGGCAGCAGATCGGCTATATGATGATTATTTACATTGCCGGGTTGCAGGCTGTGCCCGAGGATATGCTTGAGGCTGCGCGCATTGACGGCGCGACCGGCTCACAGACTCTGTTCAAGGTCATCATCCCGAACGTGATGCCGGCAATCACGACCTGCACGTTCCTGACGCTGACCAACTCGTTTAAGCTATTTGACCAGAACCTTGCGCTGACCGGCGGTATGCCGAGCGTATTGCAGAACGGTTCGAAGATTAACGTGACCGAGCTGCTGGCTCTGAATATCTACTCTACGTATAACATCAGTAAGAAGTATCACGGCGTGGCACAGGCCAAGGCGGTTATCTTCTTTATTCTGGTCGCCGTTCTCGCGCTTGCCCAGCAGGCCGCGACGCGCAAAAAGGAGGTCGAGCAGTGATGGCAAAGAAACAACGCGTGCAGGCCTACTCCACATCCAGCAAGATCCTGTCCTGCTTCTTCGCGCTTTTGTCGCTGGCGTGGGTCATGCCGGTCATCATGGTTCTGATGAACTCGTTCAAGACGAACAATTATGTTAACCTTGAACCGTTCGCCCTGCCGAATGCGGAGTCTTTCGCGGGTGTGCAGAACTACCTCAACAGCATCAACATTGCAAACTATCCGTTTTTTAAGGCGCTTGGCTACAGCTTTGTCATTACGATCTTGTCTGTCGTGCTGATCTTGCTGTTCTGCTCGATGAGCGCGTGGTACATTGCCCGTGTCAAGAGTACCATTGCCAATGCGTTTTACTATCTGTGTCTGTTCTCGATGATCGTGCCGTTCCAGATGGTCATGTTCACGCTGACCTTTACGGCCGACCAGCTCAAGCTCAATACGCCGTGGTCGATCCCCATTGTGTATCTGGGTTTTGGTGCGGGACTGGCTATCTTCATGTTTGTGGGCTTCGTCAAGGGTTTGCCGCTGGAGATCGAAGAAGCGGCGGCGATCGATGGCTGCGGCCCGGTGCGCACGTTCTTCCACGTCGTTCTGCCCATGCTCAAGCCGACGATGATCTCGGTCGGCATTCTGGAGCTGATGTGGGTCTGGAACGACTATCTGCTGCCGTATCTGGTTCTTGACCGGACGAAGTATATGACTGTGCCGATCCTGGTTCAGTATCTGAAAGGCAGCTTCGGCAAGGTCGATCTCGGCGCGTCGATGGCCGTTATCATGCTCAGTATCCTGCCGGTCATCATCGTGTATATGTTCTGCCAGAAGTATATCATCAAGGGTGTAGCCGCCGGTGCGGTCAAGGGTTGAGTCGGATTCTGAAAATTTTTACGCTTTTTGTGGATTTTTCCTGCATTGTGTATTATAGTGAAGGGAATGCGGGAAACTACAAGGAGTGGAAAAACTATGACCATCAAGGATCTTGCCCGGCTGAGCGGTTATTCGCTCGGAACGGTTTCCAGAGTTCTCAATAACCAGCCCAATGTCTCCGAAAAAGCAAGAACCGCGATTCTTGCCATTGCGAAAGAGTGCGGTTTTGAGCTGAACGAAAGTGCGCAGATTTTAAAACAGCAGCGCTCCAACGCCATCCTCATCATCGTCAAAGGCACGGCTAACGAGATGTTTGCGGCGATGGTCGAACAGCTGCAATCGCTGTTTTTGCAAACGTCGCACCCGCTGTTTGTCGTCTTCATCGATGAAGATGAAAACGAAGTTCTGCGCGCGGTCAAGTTCTGCCGGGAACGCAAGCCCATGGGCGTGATGTTTTTGGGCGGTACAAACAAGAATTTCCAGCAGGATTTTGGCAAGATCCACGTTCCGGCAGTCGTTGTGACCAACGATGCCAGCGCACTGCCGTTTGAGAATCTGTCGAGCGTTACAACCAACGACCGGCAGGGTGCAGCCAGTGCGGTCGATTATCTCATCCGAAGTGGTCACCGGCAGATCGCCGTGTTGGGCGGCGACCGGACGCTTTCGGACACGTCCGCGCAACGCTTTGCGGGCTGCGTGGACGCGTTTGAGAAAAACGCGATGCAGTTTGATGAATCGCTGCTGTACCACACAGGCCGATACAGCTACGAAGACGGCTACAGCGGGATGCAGGCGATTTTACGCCGCACACCGCAGGTGACGGCTGTGTTCGCGATGGCTGACGTAATCGCCATTGGTGCGATTCGTGCGCTGATCGATGCCGGGCTGCGTGTGCCGGATGATCTGTCGATCATCGGCTACGACGGATTGAAGATCGGCAGCTTTTATACGCCGAAACTCTCGACTGTGTCACAGTCGGTTGAGCTTCTGGCGCGGCGCAGTTTCAGTGTGCTGCTTGACTGCGTCGAGCATGGCGCACCGGCGCGCCACATTACCGTTCCGTTTACGCTCTTGAATCGCGAGAGCGTCAAAAAACTTGACTCCGATTGCACGAAAGCGCGCACACAGGAGCAACAACCAAAATAGAATGATTGAGACAAGTATGAAAAGAAGCAGTGGGATTTTGATGCACCTCAGCTCGCTGCCGTCGAAGTACGGCATCGGCACAATGGGTAAGAGCGCGTATGCGTTTATTGATTTTCTGAAACAGGCGAAACAGACCTATTGGCAGATTCTGCCCATCAACCCGCCGGGCTATGGTGACTCGCCGTATCAGGCGTTTTCGACGTTCGCGGGCAATCCGTATCTGATCGATCTGGAACAGCTCGTGGCCGAAGGCTATTTGACCGCCGATGAGCCGGAGCGTGTGGATTGGGGCAGCCGCGCCGATCAGGTCGACTTCTCCGCGATGTATCAGCAGCGGCTGCGGATGCTCCATCTGGCATGGAGCCGCTTCCGCAAAGACCCTGCGCCGGATTATGCGCAGTATATTGCCGAACAGGGTCAGTGGCTGGAGGAGTATGTACTCTTTATGGCCGTCAAGGCATATTATAACGACGGCCCGTGGACACTGTGGCCGCTGGATATCCGGATGCACCAGCCGCAGGCGATGGCGTACTATCGCGCGCTGTTGCACGATGAGATCGATTTTCAGTGTTTTTTGCAGTATTGCTTCCACAAACAGTGGCAGAAACTGCGCGCATATGCGCACGAAAACGGCATCAGGATCATCGGTGACATCCCGATTTATGTCCCGCTGGACTCGGCCGATGTGTGGTCAAACCCGGAGAACTTCCAGCTGACACGCACCCGCCGTCCGCGCGTTGTTGCGGGCTGCCCGCCCGATGGCTTTAACGCGAACGGCCAGTATTGGGGCAACCCCATCTACGACTGGGAACGCATGGAACGCGATGGCTTCTCGTGGTGGATTCGTCGTGTGCGCGCAGCAGGCGAGAGCTTTGACGTGGTGCGCATCGACCACTTCCGCGGCATTGAGAGCTACTGGGCGATCCCTGCGGCCAACCGCACGGCGCGCAAAGGCGAGTGGATCAAAGGCCCGGGGATGAAGCTGGTGCGCGCGCTGCGCGAAAGCTGCCCGGATACTGATTTTATCGCGGAAGATCTTGGCTTCCTGACGCCGGAAGTGCAGAAGCTGGTCGACGATTCCGGTTTCCCGGGTATGAAGGTGCTTGAATTTGCCTTTGACCCGCGCGAACCGAGCAATTATCTGCCCGACCGCTACGAGGAAAACAGCATCTGCTATACCGGAACGCACGACAACGAGACGCTCATCCAGTGGTGCGAGGGGCTGAGCGCCGAGTCCGATGCCTACGCACGTTCGTATCTCGGCATTACGCAGCAGGACGATCTGGCCGACGCCATCATTCAGGCCGGTATGCAGTCCCATGCGCAGCTGTTCGTCATGCAGATGCAAGATCATCTGCGGCTTGGCGGCGAAGCGCGTATGAACGAGCCGGGTCGGCTGTTACAGTCGAACTGGCGCTGGCGGATGCTGCCCGGAGCAGCAGATGACGCGCTGGCCGCGCGTATCGCGGATTTGACAACGCGCGCAAATCGTGTATAATACCAACGAGCATTCTGGCGTCCACCCGTCCTTGCCGGAAGGGTGGACGCTGTTTTGAAGCAAGGCGCGTGTGCGCGCCGTCACCCCAAGGAAGGAGTAACCCCCATGAGTGAATATTCAGATCGAATCGTAAAGCAAACCGAGGCGCTGCTGCATTTCCAGCACGACGAGACGTTGCAGGAAACTTCGCCCGAGCGGCTGCATTCCGTGCTGGGTCAGGTCATTATGATGGACATCAGCGACAACTGGACGAAGACCAAACGCCGTCAGGCTCCCGGTCGCCGCGCGTTCTATTTCTCGGCCGAGTATCTCGTTGGCCGACTGGTCTACAGCAACCTGTTTAATCTGGGTGTGCTGCGCGAGGTGAAAGCGGCCTTTGCGGAAAAAGGCGTAGATCTGGCCTGTCTGGAACAGATCGAGGACGCAGCGCTCGGTAACGGTGGTCTTGGCAGACTGGCGGCGTGTTTTCTTGACAGCGCGGCCACGCTCGACCTGCCGCTGACGGGATACGGTCTGCGGTATCGGTTCGGTTTGTTTAAACAGTCCTTTGTTCACGGCTGCCAGCGTGAAAATGCGGACGATTGGACAAAGTACGGCGATCCGTGGAGCCATCGACGCGACAAGCTGGCTGTTAAAGTCCGGTTTGCCGACCAGACGGTCAACTGTGTGCCGTATGATATGCCTGTCATCGGCTATGAAACGACGACCATCGACACGCTGCGCCTGTGGCAGTGCGAGGCAGAGGAAGAACTGAACTTCGACGCATTCAACGCACAGGACTATGTCAAAGCGCTGGAAAAGAAGAATCAGGCCGAAGACATCACGCGCGTTCTGTATCCCAACGACTCAACATGGGAAGGCAAGCGCCTGCGCGTCAAGCAGCAGTATGTTCTTTCCAGTGCGTCGCTTCAGGACATTCTGCGCGACTATCGCGAACAGCACGGCGCGGACTTCTATCGGCTGCCGGAATTTGTCGCGGTGCAGCTCAACGACACGCATCCCGCGATGTCCATCCCGGAGCTGATGCGGCTTTTGATGAACGAAGGTCTGGATTTTGACGCGGCTTTCGAGCTGACGCGGCGCGTGTTTGCTTACACGAACCATACCGTCATGGGCGAGGCTCTGGAAAAGTGGGATCTGGAACTGCTGCGCTCGGTCGTGCCGGAGATCTGTGAGATCATCGAGCGCATTGACGCGCGGCTCAAGCACGAACAGCCGAACTCCAAGCTGTTCATCGTCAAAGACGGGCAGGCGCATATGGCCAATCTGTCGGTCTATGTCTCCACGGCTGTCAACGGCGTGGCGCAGATTCATTCGCAGATCCTCAAAGATGATCTGTTCCGCGATTGGTACGCCGTCTATCCCGAGCGCTTCCAGAACAAGACCAACGGCATTACGCCGCGCCGCTGGCTGGGTCTTTCGAATCCGGAACTGTGCGGCCTGCTTGACAGCAAAGTCGGCGGCGGCTATCTCAAAGACCTTGACCGCCTTGCAGCGCTCAAAGATCAGCTCGACGAGATGACCGTCAAGCAGTTTAACGCCATCAAGCTCGAAAAGAAGCGGCAGCTGTGCCGCGTCATTGCGCAGCAAGAGGGCGTGAAGCTCGACCCATCTTTCGTTTTCGACGTGCAGGTCAAGCGTCTGCATGAGTACAAGCGGCAGCTTCTCAATGCGCTGAGCATTATGGATCTGTACCTGTCCTGGAAAGAGGGCAGTCTGACCGATTTTACCCCCACGGTGTTCATCTTCGGCGCAAAAGCTGCGCCGGGCTATCGCCGCGCCAAGGCCATCATCCATTATATCAACCGTGTGGCTGATCTCATTAACAACGACCCGGCCATGGACGGCGTGATGAAGGTCGTTTTCGTGCAGAACTACAATTGCTCCTATGCCGAACAGATCATCCCGGCTGCGGATATCTCCGAACAGATCTCGCCGGCCGGTACGGAAGCGTCCGGTACGGGCAACATGAAGCTGATGCTCAACGGCGCTGTTACCCTTGGAACGCTCGACGGAGCAAACGTAGAGATCGCCGAGCAGGCCGGTCGCGAGAACGAATATATCTTCGGCGCGACAGTCGACGAGATCAATGCCATCAAGAGCAGCTATGACGCGCGCCGCATTTATGAGCAAAACCATGCGCTGCGCCGCGCGGTCAATACCCTGGTCGACGGCACGGTTCCGACCGACGAGGAACAGCACGAGCTGTATACGTCCTTGTTGCAGGGCGCAAGCTGGCACAAAGCCGATCAGTATTTCATTTTCCAGGACTTTGACAGCTATAAGCAGGCGCGTCTGGCGGCCAACCGCGAATATCGCGACCGCCTTGGCTTTGGCCGCAAGTGCCTGATGAACGTTGCCAGCGCAGGGAAGTTCTCTTCTGATCGTACCATCGCGCAATATGCGCAGGAGATTTGGCATATTCAGCCCGTAAAATAAAGAAAAACTCGCCGCGCAAGGCCGTATTTTCGGCCTTGCGCGTGTGTGCAGGAGGAGCAGATCATATGTTTGCGTATCTCATCAAAAATGGCCGCCTGATCGACGGCACAGGCCGTGTGGCCTATTCGGCGGACATTGGCATTGCCGACGGGAAGATCGTTCAGATCGGCGCGCCGGCCGGTGCGTCGGCTGCCGTGACGATCGACGCGGCAGGGAAGTATGTCACACCCGGATTTATTGACATTCACCGCCATGCGGATGCTGCTGCTTTCCGGCCGGGCTTTGGCGAACTGGAGCTGGCACAGGGCTTGACCACCATCGTCAATGGCAACTGCGGCCTGTCTATCGCGCCGAGCAGTGCGCAGTATCGTGCGCCGCTGGCAGACTATCTCTCGCCGGTTCTTGGCGCGATGCCGCCTACTGTGGATGTTTCTTCGATGCAGGCGTATCTTGCCGCATTGAAGCAGCGCTTGCTCCCGCTTAATGTTGCCATGCTGGCTGGAAGCGGAACGCTGCGCGCGTGTGTGGCGGGCTTTGACACGGTCGAACTGAGCCGCGAGCAGCTGCGACAAATTCAAGATGAGCTGACGCGCGCGCTGTCTTCCGGGGTACTGGGTGTGTCGTTGGGACTTGGATATGCGCCGGACTGCTTCTATGATACCGATACGCTCATTGAGGCACTCGCGCCGCTGCGCGATTCCGGCCTGCCGATCACGGTACATATGCGGCAAGAGGGCAGCGGGGTCGTCGATGCCCTGCGCGAGATGATCGCCGTGGCGCGCGCACTGCGCACCCCGGTGCAGATCAGCCACTTAAAATCCATCGGCAAGGCCAACTGGCGCAAAACGACCCCGCAGATGTTACAGCTGATGCAGCGCGCCCGGCAAGAGGGGATTGACATTGGCTGCGACGTGTATCCGTATACCGCCGGTTCAACGCAGCTTGTCCATGTGCTGCCACCGGAGTGCCAGCAGGGCGGCATGGAAGCGCTGACGCAGAACTTGTCCGATGCGTCGTTCCGCGCACAGCTGAAAGAACGGATGCTGCACGATACGGATTTTGAAAACATCTCGCTTCTGGCGGGCTTTGAAAATATCCTGGTTTCCAGCATTTGTGTTGACGCGCTGCGGCAGTATGAGGGCAAGAGCATTGCCCAGATCGCGCACGCGCAGGGAAAAGATGCCTTTACGTGCCTGTTTGATCTGCTGGAACAGGCACACTGCGACGTGACAATGATCGATTTCATTGCCGACGAAGAAGACATCTGCGACATTCTGCGCGATACACACAGCTGCGTGATCTCTGACAGCACCTATCCCACCACGGGCTTGCTGCACCCGCGTGTCTACGGAACGTATTCCACGCTGCTGGAGCATTTTGTCCGCGTACGCGGCGTATTGTCCATCGAACAGGCCGTACACAAATGTACCCAGCGTCCGGCGCAGGTCATGCACCTGCAAACGAAGGGCGTGTTGGCAGAGGGAATGGACGCCGACGTGAACATTTTCGATCTGAACCGGATCCACACGTGCGCGAGCTATGCCGACTCGGCACACTGCTCCGAGGGCATGGATACCGTCTTTGTCGCCGGTGAGCCGGTCATTTTGAATGGCCGCTTCACGCACAAAACACCTGGTCAAGTACTCACACGCTGAATCCACGGAAAAGCCGCGGCATAGCCGCGGCTTTTTTTCTGTGTGTAGTGGAAATATGTTTTGATTTGTGTTAATATATATCTGTATGTGCCTTTGCCGTTTGGCCGGGGCAAATTCTGGACGGAGGAACAGGTATGACCTATTGGAGCGCCATCGTACTCGGTATCATACAGGGGCTTGCGGAGTTTCTGCCGATCTCCAGCTCCGGCCATCTTGCCATTTTACAAAACTTTTTGCGCATCGGTGATCTGGAAAACCAGATGCTGTTTGATGTGTTGCTGCATCTCGGAACGTTGGGCGCGGTGATTTTTGCCTATCACACGGAGCTGCGCGGACTTTGCCGTGAAGGACTGTATCTGCTGCGCATCAAAACGCCCCGGCGCGGTACGCGCCCTGACCCGGCCAGACGGCGGCTGCTTTTGCTGCTGTTTGTCGCGACGCTGCCGCTCATCCCCGCTGCGTTTTTCAGCGAGTATCTCGACGGCCTGTTTTACAACACCTTTTTTATTGGCTTCGCGCTGATCGCTACGGGCTTTTTGCTGTTCGCCGCTGACCGCTACGGTCACGGAAACAAGACCGAAAAGGCCATGACGCTCTCTGACGCGCTCGTTATCGGGCTTTCGCAGATGATCGCCGTTGTGCCCGGTCTTTCGCGCTCCGGCACGACCATTTCAGCCGGTATGCTGCGCGGCTTTGACCGGACATTTGCGGTACGCTTTTCATTTTTCCTGTCCATCCCGGCTGTGCTGGGGGCGAATCTGCTTTCGCTGTTTCAGGCATTCGAAGCGGGCATTCAATGGGCACAGGTGCCCATGTATCTGTGTGGCGTTGCCGCCGCCTTTGTTTCGGGTTATTTCGCGATTCTTGCGCTCAACCGGTTGGTACAGCGCGGGAAATTCGGCGGGTTTTGCTACTACTGCTGGGGCGCAGGTCTGCTGACACTGATCTTGTCCCTGATTTCGTGAGGTGAAACGGTTCATGGCTACCAACAACAAAAGAAAGTCCACTGCGTCGCGCAATGTGAAGAAAGCGGAGAAAAAGCAGCCTCGTCCCATCCGGCGCGAGGTCGGCGCGATTGTGTGCCTGCTGCTGGCGATCCTCAGCATTCTCTGCTGTTTCCGCCTCGACGCGACGGTTCTGAATCTGCTGACGAAGCTGTTTCGCGGGCTGATCGGCGCGGGATTCTATATCCTGCCGTTCTCGTTCTTTATGAGCTTCCTGATTTTGATGCTGCACGACGGAAGACCCGTCGCGCTGCGCGTGACGTGTACGTTTATAACGGCGGCGCTTGCCGGCGCGCTGGTGCATCTTGTCGGCGGTTCGTTTGAGGCTGCGTGGGATTGGAGCGTGATCACCGAGCTTTGGACTGGCGGCATCGATGGCGCGGCAGGCGGCGTTTTGGCCGGTGGGGCAGCGAGTGCGCTCGCTGCGCTCATCAGCCGCATTGGCGCGGTGATCGTGATCTTGATCGGAATGTTCCTGAGCCTCATCACGAGCCTCAATATGACCGTTTCGAGTATTATCACAGCCATCAAAAACCGTCCGCGCGCGGAATATGACGAGCCGCAGCGCGAACATAAAGACGCGGCGCAGGCTCTGGTCGATACCGTTGCCACGCATCACATTGAGCATATCCAGCGCAGCGAAAAGCGCAAAGCGTCGCGGATGGATGAGTTTGACCTGCCGGTGGATGACCCACCGCTGCCGGAAACGCCGGTCAAAAAACAGAGAAAATCCGAAAAACCCATGCGGCCGGATGAATATGTAGAAAACATCCGCAAAAAGAGCGAAACCGCTGCACCGTCGGAAGCGGCAGCGCAGCCGCATACCGATTACAGCGCGCAGTTTGACGCACTCATTTCCCGGCAAAACGAACCGCTCGCGCCGCAGCCAGAGCAGCTTGCAGACAATGTCATTCCGCTGCACACGACCAGGCAGATGCCACCGCTTGTGATCGATCGATACGAGGCCGAAGAGCCGGAAGAAGCGCCGGAGCAGGAGCAAAGCGCACCGTCGGTAGCGCCGCAAGCTGTCGAGCAGCCGCTGCCGCCCATTGAGCAGCCTGCACAGCCGGAAAAGTTCAAAAAGGCTGACGTAGAAAAGCAGGCGGCGCAGATCGCGCAGCAGATCGAGCAGGCGCAGCCGCAGCCGCCGGAGTATCAGTTCCCGCCGCTCACGCTGCTCAAAGCCGGCAGCGGCGCAGCGCAGGACGGCACGGAAGAAATGCGCCAGAATGCAGAGCGTTTGAGCGACACATTGCAATCGTTTGGTATTGAGGCGCATATCATCAACGTTACGCGCGGCCCGTCGGTCACGCGGTATGAGCTGGAACTGCAACGCGGTGTCAAGCTCTCCAAGGTCACGAATCTGGCCGATGACATTGCCCTCGCGCTTGGCGCGTCCGGTGTGCGGATCGCTGCGATTCCGGACAAAATCTCGGTTGTCGGCATAGAAGTGCCCAACCGCCTGGTGTCTGTCGTTATGGCGCGCGAGGTCATCGACTCGCCGGAGTTTTCCAAAGGAAAGTCACGCGTGTCGTTTGCCGTCGGCAAAGACATCGGCGGCAACCGCATCATCGGCGACATTGGCAAGCTGCCGCATTTGCTCATTGCCGGTACGACCGGTTCGGGCAAATCGGTTTGCATGAACAGCCTGATCGTCTCGCTTTTGTATAAAGCCAGACCGGAAGAAGTCAAGCTTATCATGATCGACCCGAAAATGGTCGAGCTTGGCATTTACAACGGCATTCCCCATTTGCTCATTCCCGTCGTGACCGACCCCAAAAAGGCCGCAGGGAGCTTGCAGTGGGCTGTGACCGAGATGATGCGCCGGTATCGCATGATGGCCGATGCCGGGGTGCGCGATCTGGAATCGTACAACAAGCAGGCGCGCGCATCCGCCGATGATGAGATGGAGATCATGCCGCAGATCGTGGTTGTCATTGACGAGCTGGCAGATTTGATGCTAGTCGCGGCCAAAGAGGTCGAAGAGTCCATCTGCCGCATTGCACAGATGGGTCGTGCGTCCGGTATTCATCTGGTCATCGCGACGCAGCGTCCGTCTGCAGACGTGATCACGGGTCTGATGAAGGCCAATATCCCGTCTCGTATCGCGTTTGCGGTCGCCTCGGCGATGGAATCGCGCATCATTCTGGATACGGCTGGCGCGGAAAAGCTGGTCGGCAAGGGCGATATGCTCTACGCGCCGCTGGGGCAGGGGAAGCCCAAGCGTGTGCAGGGCTGCTTCATTACCGATAACGAGGTGCAGGAAGTCGTCAGCTTCATCAAAGCCTCGAGCGAAGCGGAGTATTCCGACACGGTTATGGCCGAGATCGACAAAAAAGCCGCCGAGAGCGGAAAATCCGGCGCATCGAGCGCAGCGGGTACCACAGCTGCGGAGACAGACAGCTCCGACGGTGACGAAATGCTTCCGGCTGCGGTCGATGTGATTCTGGAAACCGGACAGGCGTCCGTGTCGATGCTCCAGCGGCGTTTGAAGCTCGGCTATGCGCGCGCGGCGCGTATCATGGATGAAATGGAAGAACGCGGCATTGTCGGCCCGTTCGAAGGCTCAAAACCGCGCCAGCTTCGTATCACGCGTGAACAGTGGCAGGCCATCCAAAACGGCGCAACGATCTCCAGTGAGCCGGTTGAGGACGAACTGCCGTAACCCGGTGTCCAGTTGACCGCTGTGCGGTCTTTGGAAATATTGCGTTGCATCCGGGAAGCCCGGAGTGACAGCAGGAGGTACTTATGAAACGAAACAATCACACAGCCATCGTGCGCATGACATCGCTGGCGCTGCTTGCGGCGCTCATTGTCGTGCTGCAAACCGTCGCCAGCGGCATCCGCATTGGACCGATCCCAATCTCGCTGACGCTCGTTCCGATCGTCGTCGGAGCGATTCTCTTTGGCTCGGGCGCTGGCGCGGGTCTGGGCGCGGTGTTCGGCATCGTCTGCCTGATCGCGGGCATCACCGGCGCAGACCAGTTTACAAACGTCCTGTGGCTGGCAAGCCCGGTCTCGCTCATCGTCGTATGCGTTGGCAAAGCTGTCTTGTGCGGACTTTGTGCGGGGCTTGTTGCCAAAGCCTTACGTGCGCGTCAGACGTTGGGCTGCATTCTTGCAGCGCTGTGCGCGCCCATCGTCAACACAGGCGTGTTCGCAGTTGGGATGCTGACGGTCTTTCACCCGGTCTTGCAGAGCTACGCGGGCGGAACGGACGTGCTGTATTTCCTCTTTGTGGCCTTCATCGGGGTCAACTTTCTGGTGGAGTTCGGTGTCAACGCCGTGCTGAGCGCTGCCATTGCCCGTATTGTGCAGGTCGTGCAAAAGCAGTTGAACCGCAACGGCAAATAAGAAAAAAGCAGCTCCCGGCGGGGGCTGCTTTTTGATTGCGGTCATACCGCTTTTTTGGAACGGGTGGGAAGCTGCGACAGCAAGATGGCCGCAAACATGATCGCGCTGCCAAGCAGCTCACGCCCGGAGAGCTTCTGGTCAACCAGGATCCAGCCAAACAGCGCGGCAAAGACCGATTCCAGACTCATCAGCAGCGACGCAAGCGCCGGGGGAACATCGCGTTCGCCGATGATCTGGAACGTGTAGCCCACACCGCCGGAAAACACGCCCGCGTACACAATGGGCAGCCAACAGGCACGGATGCCGTCCCAACTTGGCGATTCAAAGAGGAACATACACACGGCGCTGATTGCCGCGCACACAAAAAACTGTACGCAGCTCATCCGCACACCGTCCACGTGCGGCGAAGCCGCACTGACATAGCAGATATGGAACGTGAACATCACGGCGCAGCCGAGTGTCAGCAGGTCGCCACCCGAGACGGAAAACCCGGATCCGACGCACAGAATGTACATTCCGACCAGTGCAACGGCGGCACACAGCCAGACCTTTGCACCCGGATTTTTACCGGACAGACGGCCAACGATCGGCACGAAGACCAGATACAAAGCCGTCACAAAGCCGGATTTTCCCGCTGTCGTGGCCGGGTCAAGCAGGCCAAATTGCTGTAATGTCGTTGCCGCGAACAACAAAACGCCACAGATCACGCCGGACAAAAGCTGCTTCTTTTTCTCAGATTTCGTCATTGGACGATTCTGAGACAGCCCCTTTCGGTCGAGTATGGCAATGACCGGAAGCAAGACCAGTCCGGCCAGAAAAAATCGTGTTGCGCCCATGGTAAACGGCTCGACATATTGCATCCCTTCGCTCTGCGCCACGAAAGCCGCGCCCCAGATCATCGCGCACAAAAGCAGCAGCAAGCTGCCTCTGGTCTGCTTTTGCATAACTTTTCTCCTTTACTTTAAAAAAGAATCCTCGATACTATATCATGCACTCCCGGAAAAGTCAATCCGCTTGTTTTTTTCGTCTGCGTATGATAAACTTTTCAAAAAGGAGGCGAGAATATGGAACCCCTGTTTTTGCCGGTTCTGCACAGTTTTGAGAACAACAACGTTTTTACCGGCAGTTATGGCGCACTTCGCTTCCGCGTCACGCCGTCGATCGTCATGCTCACGCCCAAAGAGGTCAACTTCGACGAAAGCACGATGAAGTGCGAGTGCTGGCACGGCGAGTTCTGCTACGAAAAAAGCCAGATGGAAGACGAACAGGTCTTTGCGCTGTCGGAAGAAGCCCGGCAGCAGATGTATGACTGGCTGCTTGCACACGTGTAAAAAACGCCCTTGCATCCCAACGGATACAAGGGCGTTTGCGCATTTGCACTTATCGCGTGGGGGCAGGTTCTTCGGTCGTTTCGGCCGGTTTGGTGACTGTGGCGTAGGAAATCTGATGATCTTCAATGCGCGTGATATGCAGCTGCAAACCTGCAAAATCAAGCGAGATATCCTGCTCACCGTCTTTCGGAATCATATCCAGCTGCGCAAAGACCAGCCCGGAGAAGGTGTCGACATCTTCCTGTCCAAGCTCAACATCCAGCGTCTGTTCGATTTCGCGCAGCTCCACATTGCCCAGAATGGCCCAAGTGTTTTCGGCAAGCTGCTCAATGTGCGGTTCGGCAGCTTCTTCCTCGGGTGTGTCTTCGCCCAGATCACCGACCAGCTGCTCGATGAGATCGTTGAGCGTGACAATGCCTTCCATGCCGCCGTATTCGTCAAGCACGATGGACATGGCGTTGCGTGTCTTTTTCATCTTGCGGAACAAAACGTCGGCCTTGATCGTCTCAGGCACAAAATACGGCGCGCGGACGGCGTTTTCCATGACATTCTCCCGCGTCCGGTCTTCGATACGGAAGTAATCCTTGGCGTTGAGAATGCCGATGATGTTGTCAGCGGACTCTTCGCAGACGGGGTAGAGGGTGTGGCGGCTTTCGTGGATGGTCTTTTCCCACTGCTCCATGCTGTCTTCGATCCAGAGGATCGTGACCTCAGTGCGGTGGACGGCGATTTCACCGGCGGTGCGGTCGTCAAATTCAAAGACGTTCTGAATAAATTCCTGCTCCTCGCGGTCAATCGCTCCCTTTTCACTGCCCGCATCGACCATCATGCGGATCTCTTCTTCGCTGACTTCTTCATCCGTTTCGTTGGGGTCAATACCAAGAAGACGCAAAACGCCATTCGTCGAGATGGTCAGCAGCCAAACAATGGGCTTAAAGATAACAGAGATGCCGCTTATCAGCCCGGAAATGCCCAGTGCCATCTGCTCCGAGCGTTTCATGGCCACACGCTTGGGGACAAGCTCACCGAAGACCAGCGTGAAATAAGACAAAATCAGCGTGATGAGGATCAGCGCGATGGTATCAAGTGTGCTGCGCGGAATGCCGACGCCGAGACTCACGATCCAGTCAACGAGCGGTTCGGAGAAGTTGTCGGCGGCAAAGGCCGAGCCAAGGAAACCGGAGAGGGTAATGGCGACCTGAATCGTTGCAAGGAAGCGCGCCGGTTCGCGCGTCAGTCTGAACAGCCGGCGGGCTTTTTTATTGCCGTCTTCGGCCATCCGTTCGAGCTTGGTGTCGCTGATGGAAAGCACGGCGATCTCCGCGCTGGCAAAAATGGCATTGAGTGCAATGAGTACGATCTGTAAAACGATCAATCCAAACATTATAGTAATATGACCTTTCTATGTAACGATATATTTCTTCAAAAAAGCAACAAAAAACACAGCCCAAGCAGAATCCGTCTCTGCACAGGTCGTGTTCAGCATCTGTATTTGAACAAAATGATATTGTTGTTGATTCGGTCAGGGTCGGGGCAACTGTCACCAGCGTCCATAGTTGGTGTTCATCCTCCTTTTTGCAAAATGATTTCGTTTATTATAGTACAGGTTGCTGCACTTGTCAAGCTATCTGCTTGCATCCGTTCCGGCTTTGCGTAACGAGATAAAAAAGGCGCCCATCCGGTTTTCACCGGATGGGCGCACAGATTATGCTTCCTGCGTGGTGCTTTCGGCCGGCTGTTGCGCGGCCAGCTGCTGACGCAGCGTTTCGTTTTCCGCGCGCAGCGCTTCAAGCTCCTGTGTGACAGGCGCGAGCTTCTTTTTCAGCTTGTGATCGGCGATGGCCTGATGGATTTTGTAGTGACTGAAAACATTCAGCGCCGTGAGCGCGACGACTGCGCCACAGGCGATCAGCCCGACCTTTTTCATATCGGATCGGCGCAACACATGGTGAGACGGATGCAGTCCACCGCGCGCGATCTCCACGACGGCGGGATCTTCTTTGGCGATCTTCATGGAAATGTTCATACCGTAACCTCCGTTTTTCACATAGAATGTTCCTTCTTTTCTCAGTATACCCCGAACTGTTCTGCTTTGCAAGGGGAAAAGAAGAAAAATCAAGTCAGCTCTGCTGCGCAAGATACGACTGCAAGAATAAAATCGCCTGCCGGTAGCCTTCAAAGCCAAGCCCCATATAGGTCTTCACACACGCCAGACGCGCGTAGGAGCGCTGCCGGAAATCTTCGCGTTTTGTTACATCGGACAGGTGAACCTCGACCGTCGGGAGCGCAACGGCTTTCAACGCGTCCAGAATCGCCACGCTCGTGTGCGTATACGCAGCCGGATTGATTACGATGCCGTCATACTCGCCGTAAGCTGCCTGAATGGCATCGACCAGCGCGCCTTCATGATTGGACTGCAAGACGCTGCACTGTGCGCCGATCTGGCGGCACACGTCCTCACAGAAGCGCACAAGCGCCGCGTAGTCCTGCTTGCCGTAGATTTCCGGCTCGCGCAGACCGAGTAAATTGAGATTTGGCCCGTTCAGAATCAAAAGTTTCATGCCAGCACCTCCAAAATTTTCTGTGCAGCCAGCTCCGGGGCAGCGTTGTTGTCGATCATAACATCCGCAAAACGTTCGTAAGCAGCTTTTCGCTGCCGGAAGATCTCCTGCGCACCGAGCGTTTGCGAGAGCGGACGGCCGTTAGCCGGCAGTTTATCCAGTGCGCGCTGCAAGCAAAACAGCGTTCCGTTCTGGTGCAGCAGGGGATAATTATCTTCCCGCGTCACGCAGCCGCCGCCCGTGGCCAGAATCAGCCTGGACTGCGCGCCGAGCTTTCGGAGTATGGCCGTCTCCCGCGCGCGGAAGCCTGCTTCGCCCTCGGTTTGGAAAATCTCCGGAATTGTCATCCCGGCTTCCTGCTCCAGCGCGGAATCTGCGTCGACGAAGGTTCGCCCCAGCTTTTTCGCCAACAGCTGGCCAACGGTGGTCTTTCCGCTGCCGGGCATTCCAAGCAAGACGATATTCTGCATCTGTGCAGCCAGCTGCCGTTCGATGGAGCTGATACACGCGTCATCGACTGCGCAGCCCAGAAAGTCCTCGCAGCTCTTTTTTGCCTGCGCCACAAGCATCAAAAGTCCGTTGGCTGTTTTGAGCCCCAAGCGTTCGGCTTGCAGCAAAAACTCGGTGCGGGCAGGGTTGTAGATGACATCCAGCGCCGCTTCGAGGTTTGGAAACCGGGAAAGCGCTGCGACGCTTTCGCCGACTGCCGGAAACATTCCGACGGGTGTCGTGTTGACGGCCAGCTGCGCGTCCGGGTGGCGCGCGAGGTTGTCATAGTTCTGTTCGCCCTGCCGCGAGATCACAACGACCTCACGCGCGCCCATTGCCCGCAGGACGTACTGCGCCGTGGCCGATGCGCCGCCGCTGCCGAAGATGAGCGCCTTTTTGCCGCGCACCTGCGCGCCGGAAGATTGCACCATCTGCGAAAAACCGTATGCATCGGTATTATCGCCCCAGAGCGTACCGTCCGGGCGGCGCACGAGGGTATTGACCGCGCCGATGGCGCGCGCCGTGTCAGACAGCGCAGCGCAATAGGGCAGTACCGCTTTTTTGTATGGGATGGTCACGTTCAGCCCGTCAAAGCAGCCACTGGTCAAAAATGCACCCAAGTTCTCCGGCTCGACTTCATAGAGCTTGTAATCATAATCTGCCAGCCGTTCATGGATGGCAGGGGAGTAGCTGTGGTCGAGTTTTCGCCCCAGCAGTCCACAGCGAAGCGTCTTAGCCATCATAGCCCAGCTCCTTTTTTCGTCCCATGAGTGCGTCCAGTACCGCAATGGCAGCCGCCGCCTCGACGCACGGTACAGCGCGCGGCACAATGCACGGGTCATGCCGTCCGTGAATGGTAAGCATTGCATCTTCCTGCCGTGACAGGCTGACGGTATGCTGCGGCTGGGCAATGGAGGGAGTCGGCTTAAAAGCGGCGCGAAATACGATGGGCATGGCATTGCTGATGCCGCCCAGAATGCCGCCGCAGTGGTTGCTTGACGTGCAAACTTTGCCGTTTTTGATGCAAAACGGGTCATTGTTCTCGCTGCCGCGCAATTGTGCCGCAGCGAAGCCCTCACCAAATTCAATGCCCTTGACCGCCGGAATGGCAAAGACAAGGCGCGCAATGGTGTTTTCCAGCCCGTCAAACATCGGCGCGCCCAAACCGGCAGGAACGCCCTCGACGATGCACTCGACGATTCCACCGACAGAATCCTGCTCGGCTTTTGCGCGGGCGATCTCGTCCTGCATGGCCGCTGCGGCGGTGTCGCTGACGGCAGGGAAGGGTTTGTCTGCCACGCTTGCGGCAAAGGGCGCATCATCACGCACCGCGCCGATGGCCCGGATTCGCGCCCGAACCGTAATGCCCTGCTTTTCCAGCAGCTGCAAGCACAGTCCGCCCGCAATGCAAAGTGGCGCAGTCAACCGACCCGAAAAATGTCCGCCGCCTCTGCCGTCCTGTGCGCCGCCGTATTTGACCTGCGCGGTAAGATCGGCATGACCGGGACGCGGCAGGTCGCGCAGGCTTTCATAATCGGCGCTGCGCGTGTTGGTATTGCGGATGATAGCCGTGAGCGGCGCGCCGCAGGTCTTGCCTTCGTGCAGACCGCACAGAAACTCCGGCGCGTCTTCTTCGGCGCGCGGAGTTGACCAGGGCTGTTTCCCCGGTGCGCGGCGGCGCAGAAACTGCGCCAGCTTTTCCAAATCGACGGCAAAGCCCGCAGGCAGACCGTCGATGCTCACGCCGATGGCCGGCGCGTGAGACTGTCCAAAAATAGAAACGGTCAGATTGCCATGGTAAACACTGCTCATACTGCGTCCTCCTGTAACGAAGAATGATCCTGCCAGAACGCAGGATAGGACTTTGCGACGCACTCGCTGCCCGTTACGATGACATCTTTGCAGCAGCCGCAGGCTGCCACAGCGCCGCTCATGGCAATGCGGTGGTCACCGCAGCTGTCCACACTGCCGCCCGGAAGCTGTGCGCTACCGGTGATGGTCAAGCCGTCCGGCTGCTCTATGACCGAGCCGCCCAACGCGCGTAGCAGCGCAGCCGTGCTTTGCAGCCGGTCGGATTCTTTCAGCCGCAGGCGCGCAGCGTTTGTGATCTGCGTCTGTCCTTCGGCAAAGGCGGCAAGTGTCGAAAGCACCGGAATGAGATCGGGAATCGGCCGGGCATCGACCGCAATGCCGCGCAGTGCGCCGCGCCGCACGGTGATCTGCGCGTCCGCTTCCAAAACTTCTGCGCCAAAGCGCCGCAGAATATCCACAACCGCCCGGTCGGGCTGCAACGAATCAGCGCGCAGGCCGCGCACGGTAACGCCGCGCCGGCTCAGTGCGCCCATACACAGGAAAAATGCCGCGTTTGACCAGTCACCTTCGACCACCTGCACCGCAGGTGCAGCGTAGCGCTGCGCGCCGGGAATGACCCAACAGCCCGCTTCGCGGGAAAGCTGCACACCGGATTCGCACAGCGCCTGCTCGGTCATGCTGACGTAGCTTGCCGATTGCAGCGCGCCCGTTACGTGCAGGGTGCTGCACTGCTTCAGCAGCGGCAGCGCGAACAGCAATCCCGAAACGAACTGCGAGGACACGTCACCCGGCAGCGTAAAGTTTCCCGGCAGAAGCTGCCCGCCGGTATACAGCCGGTCACCGCTTTGGCGCAGTGTCATACCGTGCGCCGTCAGCTGCTGCGCCAGCGCGCCGAGTGGCCGCTGCGGCAGTCTGCCATGCAGGATGATCTCGGCCTGCGCGCCAAGCGCGCCTAAAATGGGCAGCAAAAATCGCAGCGTCGACCCGCTCTCGCCCACGTCGAGCGTTACGCTCTGCAAAACGGGCAGATGAAGCGGCGTGACACGCACACCGTGTTGGGTTTGCGTGAATACCGCGCCGAGCGCCGAAAGGCACTGCATCGTCGCGCGGATGTCTTCGCTCAAACCGCTGAAGATCACTTCACTGGGCGCGTCGGAGAGCGCCGCGCAGATGAGCAGCCGGTGCGCCTGGGATTTCGAGGCCGGAATGTCGATCAGACCCGTGCGTGAACCGGGTCGCAGCGTCGTTGTCATTTCGCGCCTCCGGCTTTGAGCCAGGTTTCAATTGCATCCATCGCAACCGGGACGATCTGACAGCTGCCGATTTGCGTCGGTACGATGAGATTGACAGAAGCGCTGTCCGCTTTTTTGTCATGCAGCACCGTATGGAGCATATCGTCAGCCGGATACGGGCAATCCACATAAAAGCCATACTGCCGCAGCAGCGCCAGCGCGCGCGCGCAAACGTCCTGTTTGCAATAGCTAAGCTCTGCCGCCGCGCGCAGCATCATCGCCATACCGACCGCGACTGCCGCACCGTGCGTCACGGCGTAGCAGCTGCAAGCTTCGATTGCGTGTCCAAATGTATGCCCCAAATTCAAAAGCTGCCGAGCGCCGCGGTCAAACTCATCCTGTGCGACAAGATCGCGCTTGATGCGCACACACGTTTCGATCAGATACGGCAGCTGTTCACGCGGCTCGGTGCGCTCGAGAGCGGCAAACAGTTCCGCGTCTGCCAAAATGGCATATTTGATGACCTCTGCACAGCCGTCGCGGAAGATCTCTTCCGGCAGCGTCGAAAGGCAGTCTGGGTCACAAAGTACCAGCTGCGGCTGATAAAACGCCCCGGCCAGATTTTTTCCCGCCGGCAGGTCGATGGCCGTTTTGCCGCCGACTGAGGAGTCGACCATCGCCAGAAGCGAGGTCGGCAGCTGGAAAAAGCCGATGCCGCGCAGATACGTAGCTGCGGCAAATCCGGCCAGATCTCCGACCACACCGCCGCCAAGCGCCGCGATTGCGTCTTTGCGCGTCAGGTGTGCGTCACACAGCGCGTTGAGCAGGGCAAGATAGGTAGATGCGCACTTTGCGCTTTCGCCGTGCGGGAAGACAAACTGTGCCACGCGGAAACCTGCGCGCTCCAGACTCTCCTGCACGGCTGCGCCGTAGAGCATCCAGACTTCGTCATCCGAGACAAGCATCACCGTTGCAGCGTCACTGACCGCGCGCAGCTGCTGACCGGCCTGCTGCAAAAGACCCGGCTCGATCAGGACCTGATACGTCCGGGATGCACGTACTTCCACACACTTCATCGTCCGTCGACCTCCTCTTTGCGCTTTTTGCCGTCTTCGAGCAGCTGTGTCAGCGTCTGGTTATCGTCATTGGCGATGGCCACGCGATACTGCTGAAGATTTTCCATCAGGCAGTCCAGCTCCTGTAGCATATAGTCCCGGTTTTCCAAAAACAGCTCTGCCCACATCGGCGCGTTCAGCCACGCCACGCGTGTCAGATCCTTATAGCTCCCGGCAGAGAACCCCTTGTGCGCGCTCGCTGCCGGGCTTTTGATGTATGCGTTGGACACCAGATGCGCCATCTGCGAGGTAAAGGCGATCATCTCGTCGTGTTTTTCTGCTGTCGTAACGGAGAACCGGGCAAAGCCCGCCGGGCTGAGCAGCTCTTTCACGCGCGTCAAAAGCGCGATATCGTCAAAAGAAGGCGGCACGATGACCATCGGCGCGTTGTGATACAGATTTGCGCGCGCATGGCCAAAGCCCGAATATTGTGTACCGGCCATCGGATGCCCGCCAAGATAAGTAAAGCCGTATTCTTCCGCCAGCGGGAAAGCGGCCGTGCAAACCACGCGCTTTGTGCCGCAGCAGTCAATGACAACCGGTTTTGTACCGATGTGCGGTGCGGCATCGCGCAGATACGCGATGGCAGCCAGCGGCCGCACACACAGCAACACCAGATCACACGCACCGATGTTGTCCATCGTCAGCTCCTCATCCACTGCGTCGGCAAGCTGCGCAAACGAAAGCACCGTCTGGTCAACATCGTAACCCGCGACCTGCCAGCCCGCTTCGTGGTAGGCTTTGGCAAACGAGCCGCCGATGAGTCCAAGACCTACGATCCCGATCTTCATGCCGTCACCGCCTTGCGCACTGCGCGTACCTTTTCAGCGACCTCGGCGAATTGCTCACACGTCAGAGACTGCGCGCCGTCACACAGCGCATGGATGGGGTCGTTGTGTACCTCGACGATTACGCCGTCTGCGCCGCAGGCCGCCGCTGCAAGCGTCATGGGCGGTACGAGCCGGTTGATGCCGGTGGAATGGCTGGGGTCAACGATCACCGGCAGGTGAGAAAGCTCATGCAGCATCGGCACAGCCGCCAGATCGAGCGTATTGCGCGTGTAGTCGTCAAAGGTACGGATGCCGCGTTCGCACAGAATGACATCGTCGTTGCCGTTTGCCATGATGTATTCTGCGCTCATCAAAAGCTCTTTGAGCGTGTTGGCAAGACCGCGTTTGAGCAGAATGGGCTTTTTGACCGAGCCCATTTCTTTTAACAGGTCATAGTTTTGCATATTCCGCGCGCCGATCTGGATGACATCGACGTTGTCAAACAGCGGCAGATGTTTGATGTTCATCAGCTCCGTCACGATGGGCAGACCCGTTTCCTGCTTGGCCAGCTCCAAAAGCCGCAGACCCTGCTCATGCAGACCCTGGAAATCATACGGAGACGTGCGCGGCTTGAATGCACCGCCGCGCAGCAGCTGCGCGCCTGCCGCCTTGACGGCCTTTGCCACACCGACGATCTGTTCTTCCGATTCGACTGAGCAGGGGCCTGCAATCATGGCAAAGTGCCCGCCGCCAAATTTCGCTTCACCGACCGTCACGACGGAGTCGTCGGGGTGGAATTTGCGGTTGCAGCATTTAAAGGGGTCGGATACGCGCTTGACCGAGTCGACGATGTCCAGACTCTCCAGCAGCGACATATCCAGACGACTTGTGTCGCCGACCAGCCCCAAAACCGTCTGATATTCGCCCAAAGACGGGTGTACGTCAATATTCTGGCTGCGCAGCCAGTTGATGAGCTGTGTCCGTTTCTCCTGCGAGACATTGTGTTTGAGTACGACGATCATGATTTCTTCCTCCGATTATGATAAAAAATGCGGCACAGTCAATTCTGTGCCGCATAAAAGCTTTCGAGTGCGCGCATCACAAATTGACCTTACCATCTGATGACAGTAAAGTAATAATAGGACGCGATAACAGTCGAGATCATAGCCATAAAACTCCTTACAAAGCTTGTGTGTATCATATCACGCGGCAAGCGGCTTTGTCAACCCGCCCACACAAGAAAACTTTCTGCGCTCAAAGCGTGTCCAGCTCGGCCAGCCACAACCGGCTCGACGCATCCGAGGGCATTCTCCAATCGCCGCGCGGGCTGAGTGTCACCGTGCCGACCTTCGGCCCGTCCGGAACGCACGAACGCTTGAACTGCTGCGTAAAGAACCGGCGGCAGAAGACCTTGAGCCAGTGCAGCAGCACCGCATCGGAATACTGCCCGGCATAGGCGCGCTGCGCCATCCGGTAGAGCTTGCGCGGGCTTGTTCCAAAGCGCAGCATATGGTACAGATAGAAATCGTGCAGCGTGTACGGGCCGACAAGATCTTCGGTCTTCTGCGCGATTTGTCCGTTTTCGTCTGCCGGCAACAGCTCCGGCGAGACAGGCGTATCGAGAATATCCAGCAGCACCGCCTGCAGCTGCGGCGCACTGTTTTGCGCCTCATAGCGCACGATATACCGCACCAGCGTCTTTGGCACGGAGCAGTTGACCGCATACATGGACATATGGTCACCGTTGTACGTCGCCCAGCCCAGTGCCAGTTCGGACAGATCGCCCGTACCGATCACCAGACCGTTGCGCTCGTTGGCCAGATCCATCAATACCTGTGTGCGTTCGCGCGCCTGCGCGTTTTCGTAGGTCACATCGTGTACGGCCTCGTCATGGCCGATGTCCGCAAAGTGCTGCCGCACCGAAGCCGTGATATCGACTTCACGGATGCTCACGCCCAACTGTTCGCACAGCTCGATGGCGTTGGACTTTGTCCGTGAGGTCGTACCGAAACAGGGCATGGTCACGCATTCGATCTGCTTGCGGCTGCGCCCGCACAGATCAAACGCCCGCACACACACCAAAAGCGCCAGCGTGCTGTCCAGTCCGCCGGAGATGCCCAGCACCGCCACATTTGCATGGGTGTGTTCCAGCCTTTTTTTCAGCCCCTGTGACTGGATCTGTAGAATAGATTCCGCGCGCCTGTCCAGCTGCGCGTCCTGCGGCGGCACGAAAGGATCAGGCTCAATGGCGCGCGTGAGTACCGTCTTGCGCACCGCCTGCGAAAACGGTACGCAGTGGCCGTCCGGCTGCACGGTATAGGTCGTGATATGATGCCGCTCATGCGCGATGCGCTGTACGTCGATGTCGCTGACGATCAGCTGCGCGTCGGCAAACGGCGCATTCTCTGCCAAAATCGTCCCGTTTTCCGCGATCATATGATGGCGCGGGAAGACCTGATCCTGCGTCGATTCCGTGGGCGAAGCACTCGCATAGACGTACCCGCAGGCCAGCCGCGCGGAAGTCGATTCTACCAGCATCCGGCGATAGTCGGCCTTGCCAATGATCTCATCCGACGCAGACAAGTTCAAAATGATGGCCGCACCCTGCGCGCAAAGCGTCGTCGACGGCGGGCAGGGGACCCAGAGATCTTCACAAAGCTCCACGCCAAAGGTATACTCGCGCAGCGCCTCACACGTGAAGATCAAGCCGACGCCAAACGGCACTTGCTGGCCGCACAGCGTAAGTGTATGCAGCGCAGAACCAAGCAGCGCGGCAGGGGAGAACTGCCGCAGCTCGTAAAACTCGCCGTAGTTGGGCAAATTGGTCTTTGGCACAACGCCAAGTATCGTACCGGCATGGATAACGACTGCGCAGTTAAAGAGCTTGCCCGCATAGCGAAGCGGCGCACCCACCGCAAACACCGGATACACCTGCCGCGTCTTTTCCAGGATCTCGCACAGTGCGGGCTCGACCGCGCCAAGCAGACGATCCGAAAAGAACAGGTCACCGCACGTAAACCCGGTCAAACACAGCTCCGGCAGCGCCAGAAGATTGACCCCGGCTGCGTCAGCCTGCTGGACGCGGGCGATGATCTGCTGCGTGTTGTATTCCACATCTGCCACCACGACGTCAACCGTCCCGGCAGCGACTTTGATGAAACCATCCTGCATGAAAAATCCCTCTTCCGGTTTTTGTTTCTCGTCTATACGATACACGTTTTTGCGGCATTTATCAAGAAAAAAATCAGCCTTGCGCGCAAAAAGCCGAGGCCGCGCCGCGACCTCAGCCCATATGCTTTTACAGCTCGCCCTGCGGCCGCACCATAGACCGTTCCCGGTCAAATCCATCCGGATAGCGTTTTTTGAGCTTTTCAATGTTTTCCTGCAACACATCTTCCAGTGAAACATCCAGCGCCGTGGCCGCCTCAGCCAGATACCACGCCACATCGCCAAGTTCTTTGATAAGCCGTTCCCGGTCGAGCGTATGCCCCTGCGCCAGCCACTTTTTCACCAGATCGATGGCCTCGCCGGACTCGCCGCATAAGCCCATCACGCTGTTGATGAGGACATCTTTTCGCGCCAGCGCCGGATTGAGCGTCCGCATCGCCAGCTCCTGATATTCATTGATGGTCATTTATTCCACTCCAAATATGTGATAGATATGGTTTTTTCGAGCATCAGAAAAATGGTAAATAAAAACGGTGTCTTCTTCGATTTTGTATACACACACATAATGCTCCATGAATAAAGCCCGAAGCCCATATTTCCCCATCATAGTTTCCTGCCGCAATACACCCATTTCAGGGAATTGCGCCAGCTTTTCTACGGCCGAAAGAATGGTCTGCGAGAATTTGCAGGCGTCTTTTGTCCCGACGTTGCTGCGATGATACAGCAGATAATCGCGAAACTCGTTCTGCGCTTCAAACAGCCATTCAATCTTCACGCAAAAGTTCCTCCGCTATCTGCTGCATCTGCATTTGTGAACGGGTTTTACTACCGGCGAGCTGGCTGCGTTCACGTCGGAGCATCTCTGCCAGAAGATCCAGTTCCGCTTCCCGTTTTTCCCAAAGCTCAATGGGTAAAAAGACCATTTCTCCATCGCCGTTGCGCGTGAGAAAAATAGGACTTTGCTTTTCTTTTGAAAGTCGCACCATACCGTCATAATCGTTGCGCAACGCAGTAGCAGAGCGAATTACCATAAACGCACCCCCATAATGATTTATTATTACTTTATTATATCCAAATTATTACTGCCCGTCAAGAATAAAAGTACGATATAATATCCCCAAATCATTCAAACCGGGAGAACGACCATGCTCATCCAAGCCACTGCGGAAGATATTGCGCGATATGCCGACTTTACCTATAACCTTGCGCTGAATCCCGCCACGTCATCTTATCCGATCTATTGCGACGGCATCAAAACAAAGGCTGACTTTCTTGCAGCTGCCGAACGCGCGGTTTTAGACGAAACATCCGACCTGCTGCTGTTTGTCGTGGACGCAGTGGTCGAAGGCTGGCTGCACTATTACTGGCTTCCGGACGAACAGTATCTCCAGCTCACCGGTTTTTCTGTCCTTCGTGCCGCGGAGTAGGCCATGGCCGAACTGCTCGAATGGCTCGAAGCGAAGTTTCCCGGTTATACGTTGTATTTTGGCTTTCCGGGAGAAAACCGTGCTGCGACCAGCTTTCTTGAAGCGCACGGTT
This sequence comes from uncultured Oscillospiraceae bacterium, assembly GCA_964434135.1. Lineage (GTDB taxonomy): Bacteria > Bacillota > Clostridia > Oscillospirales > Oscillospiraceae > CAG-170. The sequence continues at coordinate 1,054 of CAYSTN010000010.1, read as the reverse complement.
TTCGCTGCATCGAGCAGGACTGGAATCACACTTTTTTCTTTGACAGCTATTCGCCGGTGGATGACAGTTCCTGCATCGAGCGCATTACGCAGGAAAACTTCGACCAATTCCGGACACTCTATCACGCAGACCCGGAGACGTATTGGAACGCCGAACGGATCTATGAAACACTTGACGACTGGCTGATCTTTGTATCCAAACAAGCCGAGTGCCCGGCCGCAGCGATCTTTTTGACCGGGAAGGGGAGTAGCTATGAGATTTTTGGAACTGTCTTTGCAGACGGCGTGTTTCAGGAAACTATGCTGCGAGATTTGCTGCGCGCCTCGTTAAATGCGTGTAAACGCAAAGGCGCAACCCATTTGACCTGTTTCTGCCCCGAACAGGAAATACCCGTCCTGCGTGAGCTTGGCTTTCACTGCGTCGGGCAGTATGTTTTGTATATCCGGACGATCTGATACAATAAAACGCGAAGTCAGGCGAGAACACCGCCTGACTTCGCGTTCATTCTTACACCGCCGCATCCGGCACCAGCACATGGTTCACCGCCCCAATGCGCTTTCCGTCCTGCACCATCGGACTTCCGCTCACGTGTGATTGTCATTAGGGACAACTTTTCTTGCATAAAATCATCGTATTGCCTGACCGTACTCTCGTTTCATGGCATCAATAGAAACGACCCATTGTTTTCCAAACTTGCAGACATCCACACCGTTCACAAGCTTTCCGTAGGCGATTGCCTTTCGCAGCGTGCTTTCGTTGAGCCCCCAAAGCTCTGTAGCATCGCTGAATGCCATCAGTCCATCGAATGGCGTGTCAACCTGCACACCATGTTCCCATAGCTCGTCACAGCTCAAATCCAGCTCATCTCCCCAAATAATGCCGTAGCCGCCAACATCGATAGTAACACTGGCAAATTCTTCTGGATTTTCTTTGAGATAGCCAAATGCGGGAATTTTCTCAAACAGAGGGTTCATATCGTACAGCTTCGTTCTGCCTTCGCTGAACTGAACACTCAGCTTGAAATCAGCAAGCGGAGATACACTTTTAACCTTGT
>CAYSTN010000009.1:0-37923 GCA_964434135.1 uncultured Oscillospiraceae bacterium | reverse complement strand
TTTGCGGGGAGAGCCTTAGTTTCACGGAATTTAGTCTTGCAGGACTTTGGGAAAAACGGAAGTAAGTCGTGCAAACTGGAAGTTACTTTTGCAATCCACCCGAGTCATAAAGACTCCATCCCGATTGACATTTAGCAGTCCATATTTACGCAAAAATGGGGTGTTGTAGTTCCGGTCAAGCGACCGCATTGAAATGCCATCGACCCAGGAAAAAGCGTCCCGACGGCGACTGCCTTTATGCAAACGAACGCTTTGACCAGGAGCAATGCTTTTGATTGTCAACTGCAGGAAAACCAGACCAACCAATGCACGCCCAACTTCGCTGGTAATTCCTTCCGCCAAAGACCGGAGCAGAAACTGATTTCGTTCATTCAGATTTGAAAAATCAACGGTATTCAGCGTTTTTATTCTCTCGTCGAGGTAATGCTCATCCAAGGCTCTGGTGATCGCAGTATATCTTTGCTGGGCAGCTTCGCTTTGAAATCCTTCGTGATACACCACAACAGTCTCATCCTGATGCAATTCGTATCGATCCGGGTACACATCGAGATGATCTTCGTTTCTGCGCTGCATTATTGAACCTTCTTTCTTAACTGTACACTCAATGGCGTTAAAGTAGGGAATGTATACGGGATCAACCACGAACCGGAATCAATTTGCGGGTTTGTCATATGATTGCGGATCTCATAGCCCAGAGTCCGAAGAAATGCTGCAACATCAACGATTTTTTCGTTAGATAGCTTCCATGCTTCGTACAAAAGATCCTCAGAAACAAGTTTTGCCACGTTTTCTCCCGCAACAATGCTTTCAAGGATATTTTTATAGGGGAAATCTTTGTGAAGAACGCAAGTACAACGCAGTTTCGGTGTGTATTGGTAATAACCGTTCAACTGCACCAGATCTGCTTTGATCGAGTTGACGACCAATTCCCGCTCAAATGCTTTCCACGCAACAGTAAATGCTGTTGTATCTGCTGCATATACATCGATGCTCACGCGATCAGAAGGAAGCACCCAAGAACAATTATTGGAAGAAATGTCCAAGTGCATCCATAAGGGCAGATCACTGCCGCTTGTACGACGGATCTCAATTGCGAGCGTCTGCCCCCATTTCACATCGATTCGGTATATGCTTTTCTCCTGTGATACTTCTTTCAATTGAAAAGTGGGTGTCATCTCGCAGAAATAGGAATGAGACGTAGGCATGGTTGCGATGCGGTTTTTGAGCGCCGCAATTGCCAGTTCGGCTCTCTTGCGGTACTCAGCTGTCAGATCGTGCTTTCTTTTTCTGAAAGAGAGTGCTTCGCTATCTTCCAGCAAAGACAGCGTAAACGGGAACTCTGTATGGAATACCTGCTGCCGGATTGCGATTGCCATCATCCGGGCTAACTGCGGTGGGACAGAGTTTCCGATTTGCTTGATTGCCATCTGCTTATTTCCACTGATTTCATAATCGTCCGGGAACGATTGAAGCCGCTTGATTTCACAAAAAGAGAAAGCGCGGTTTTCCCAATGAAAAGGGCCGGTATACGCACCACCGGATGCCTTGATTGTTCGAACCGGAGCATCCGGATCAGCTTTGTAAAGAAAATCTGAAAACTTCGATCTCCATGCAAAAATGGGATTCGGGTGTCCCATCTCTTCCGTGTAAAAACTGTAGTTCAATCCCGGTGGTATATCGTCAAGCAGGTGAGCATATCGGCCACCCAAGCTGAGCGTTCCATCTTCCCCGGCGATGGAAACCCCTGCAACTGCCGTTCGTGCATCATAGAAGGGGTGATGATCCACTGAGTCGGGGCCATGCGTGGGTCTTGGAAATTTGAAAGCTCCGTCTTTCAAACCGACAATAATCAATCTTTCCCTGTGTTGGGGCACACCATAGTCCGCAGCATCCACAATGCGGTAATACAGCTTGTAGCCGACGTCGGAAAAACTGTCAAGAATCTCCTGCCACGGCTTTCCACCTTGGGCACCGATGATCCCATATACATTTTCGAACAAGAAACCAACCGGAGAAAGTGCTTGGAGCAATCTAACATACTCACGAAACAGCACGCCTCGCGCATCAGACGTTCCCAAAACACCATTTACTCTTCTGCCGGCGGCGCTAAATGTTTGACACGGAGGCCCGCCGATTATGAAATCAATTTTTCCAAGATGAGTACCGGAAAACTCACGAATATCAATACAGGTTACCTTTGACTGTTCAAATTGTTTCCCTTTTCCGGAATTGATTTCAAGGGTTTCACAAAATGTACGCTCGATCTCAACGGATTCAACGATCTCAAATCCAACATCAGAGAAACCGATATCGAGACCGCCCGCCCCGGAAAACAGGCTCAGTGTTCTGATCCTGTTTCCACCGGAAGAATGAAGATATTTGGCAATGGCCTTTCCAAAAGCGTCAGGCCACCCGGGCGTTGTATAGTCACACGCCAGTGTCGAGCATATCTCAGGAAACGTATTTCCACTCTGTAAGGCGTTAGATACTGTCAGTTGATTCATATGCGTGGTCACTCCGCGGTTGTGTTTATTTCGTTCGGTAGAAAAGCCAGAATATCATTGGCGCTGCGATTCTGTGCAAAACAGATGTGCCCGGCTTTCGGCAGACTTCTGCTGACACGCTATTTTCCATTTAATGACAAAGTACGCAAGCGAGATGCGTGTTTTGCAAAAAAGGAGATTATCGGCATGACAGGGGTGGGATATGGTATTATGGGGGTGGACAGCGGAATTACATGGTCGAGAAGAGTTGAAATGGAAGCTCACCTGTCTGTGGGAAATCGGAGACGGGCATATTTGTGATGAGTGTATGAATATCGCTTACCTCACAGATCTTATAGGTAGAGACTGTCTCAAATTTGCTTGAGTCGGCAAGATAGAAAACCTGCTTTGCCCTCAGAATCATCTGGCGTTTGAGTTCACTTTCAAATTCGCTCATATCGGTAATGCCCATCGTAAGCGAGAAGGAATTGGTTGAGAAGAACAGCTTGTCGGCGTAATAGTATTCCAGAAAGCGCAGCGCGTGGAATCCGACAAACGACTGCGACGATGGAATAAGTTGTCCACCGGTGCAGATGGTTTTGATTTTCGGATACTGACTGAGTCTGCTGGCCAAGTTGAGTCCATTTGTAAAAACAGTCAGTTCGAGCTGTGGGTCGAGCGAATCCACCATGGCATAGGCAGTGGAGCTGCTGTCAATGAAAATGCGGTCGCCATCGTGCAGAAATTGCACGGCGGCACGACCGACCTGTTGTTTGGCGGCGACTTCCTGCGTCTCACGAAGCAGCGTCGGAACGCCGGAATCCCATTTGTTGCGCAGTATTGCACCACCGTGCGTCCGCAGAAGAAGCTCCTGCTGCTGCAAAAGCTCCAAATCGCGTCGTATGGTTGACGGGCTGAAATACAGTTCCCGACACAGCTCGGTGACGGAAATCTCCTGACGTTGCTTGAGTAAATGCAGGATCTTTTGCTGCCTGGAGGTCAAATGCATAATAGAATAGAACCCCTTTCCGGAATATGAGAGGTATATGGACATGAAGCTCAAAAACAAGCTGTTTCTGATACATCTGGCATTTGCTCTGATCCCACTGTTTATCAGCATGGTCTTTTTCTATGCGATGCTGACAGATACGTATTATGACTCCACGGCAGAATATGCGTCGGTCATGATCCAGCAGTCTGCCGAATACGTCGACAATCTGATCGAAGAGGTTGAGCGGACAGCGGAAACGTTGGAGCATGAGATTACGCTACAGCAGGCGCTTCGCGAACGACCGGAGCTGTCATCCTTCGATGCCTATCGGATTCGGATGAATCGCTGGATGAAAGTTCTGCACAATTACTCTACACCGCGACTCGACGCGTTTTATGCGCTGGGCGAGTATCAGATGCTTTCGTCTAACGATACAGTGTCTGAGACAAACCGGTTCAAGAATGAGGACTGGTATCAGCTGGCGATCAATACAGATGGACCAGTCTGGTTTGCTACACATGAGGGTTCGTTCGTCCGCGAATCGGATGAGCGAATAATCTCCATGGTCACGCCTGTACATGATTCGTTGAACGACAGATTGCTTGGCGTGATCTTGATCGATATCAACGAGACAGAGTTCCAGCAAATGGCGCAGATTAAACTGGACAAGAGCATTCAGCTTCAACTGCTCGATGCAGGTGGGGAGAATGTCTTTGGCGCTTACGGCGGCATATCCATGGACGATTATACCTGTAATCATTTTGGTTTGTCAAGAAAGAGTATCACCTATGCACAGACGTTGAGCAACGGTTGGCAGCTGCGCGCGGAGATTCCGGTTGGTATGCTGGCGATGGAAAAGGCGGTATCGCTCCTGCTTCTACTGGGCGTACTGATCTTGATGGTAATCTTGATTTCGGTTCTGGTCTCTATTCGCGTGGCTATGACGGTTTCAAGTCCTGTCGTCGATCTGCAGCGTGCGTTTTCTAAGGTGGAAAACGGGAATTTTGATGTGCGTGTTTCCAATACCGCCTCATCGATGGAAATGGCTTCACTCAACAGTAGTTTCAACCGTATGCTTCAGCATTTGCTTGAACTGATGGATCAGATTATGCTGAACCAGAAACGCCTGCGCAAAGCGCAGCTTGAGGCACTTAGCGCACAGATCAATCCGCATTTTCTTTATAATACACTCGATACCATTGCATGGAATGTGCGGCTCGGAAATAACCAAAGTGCGCTCGATGCACTGTATGCGCTGACGCAGCTGTTCCGCATCTCCATCAGCAAGGGGAGCGAGGTAATCCCACTGGAAAAAGAATTCGAACACGCTGCTATGTATCTCAGGCTTCAGGCTATCCGTTACAGCGACCTTTTGGATTATCGCATCCAGCTGTCCGACTGCTGCAAAGGCTGCCTGACGATCAAGCTTGTGCTACAGCCGCTGATCGAAAACGCGATCTACCATGGAATCAAGGAGATCGACCGACCCGGACTCATCGAAGTTGAGGGGCATGAGGAAGACGGAAAAATCGTTATGACTGTGACGGACAACGGCGTTGGGATGGATGCGGAGTTGCTGATGCGTCTCAACGAGCTGCTCGGCCAGAGTGTGAGCGTGGATCGTGAGGTATTTGGTATTCTGAACGTCAATTTGCGTCTCCAAATGGCATATGGCGCAGAATATGGGATCCACTACGAAAGTGAAAAAGGCAGCTATACCAGAGCCACAATCACCATACCCATCCGGCACGACTGCAATACAGAGCAAAACAGCCACTTTCAGGTGATAAATATGTCTTCTGCAAAAAGGAGTGATAGTGATGATAAGTGTAGTAATAGTGGACGATGAACCAATTATTCGCAGTGGGATCGCACAGATTATTCCATGGGATGACTACGGCTGCGACAAGCCGCACAGAGCCAAAAATGGGGAAGAAGCTTTGGCGCTGATTCACCAGTATGAAGCGCAGATCGTGATCAGTGACATCAAAATGCCGAAAATGGACGGTCTGGAGCTGCTGAACCGTGTCAATCAGCTTGAACGAGATGTGTTTTTTATCGTCGTGAGCGGGTATGATGAGTTTCAATATGTGCAAAGGGCGATCAATAACGGTGCCTTTGGATACTTGCTTAAGCCGCTTGTTCCAGAAGAACTTGAGGCGATGATTGCTTCGGCAGTCAAACGTATCGACAAAAGCGAACAGCGCAGGACACCCGATGTGCCTGCGCAGACACCGCTGCAGGTGGAGAACATCTCTTGGTTGCCTGCATATCTGAACGATACACTGTCTGTAGAGCAGAAGAAGCAGCTCCAGAGCCGGATCGCGGAGGAAAACCGGATGTGGCACACAGTCTTCCTGACACATCTTTTAACAGAGAAAGAAAATTCTGGTATGCAGGAGCTTCTTGGTATATCGGAGAGTGTTCTGGATCAGGAGCAGCTTACTGACTGCGCAGTTTTATATTTGCGTGACCGCCAGTATCTTTATACGCTTCTGCGCGCAGATACGCAGACTCGTCTGGAGCGGGCTGCGGAGACATACCGGCACGGATGGACACGTAGCTGCCAGCTTTACGGTGCGGCGCTTGCGCAGAGCAGCATGGATATCGGACTGCGTACACTCTGCACGATGCAGGCCGAGGCGCATCGCGTTGTGCGTTACCAGCGTTTTTTTCAGAAAACCCAGTGTAGTCTCGCAGACGTTGAAGCTGCGCTTCAGAGTTGGCAGAGGCGTACGGGAATTGAGCCACACCATGTGCAGGAGCTTCTACTCGCGGACGAGCCAGGAAGACTGACACGAATGATAAAAACGCTGAGCGAACGGACTGCGAATCGCGTTGATGAATGCCAATACCTCTTTGGGTTGCTTTTGTATCTTTGTGGCGAGACGGTTTGGTCCAGACAAGGCTGCGGATTGGAGCGAACGGATGTCGATTATCTTTCTGTTCTCACGCTTCAACATATGCAGGAGATTAAAGCCTATGTAGAACATACTGTACAGATGCTTGCAGATGAGTTGAACGCTATCTGCGCCAAAAATATGCAGATGGTGATTGAGCGTGTCAAGGCTACTGTCCAAATCGATTATGCGGACAGTACGCTCTCGCTTGGCGCGATTGCTTCGCGTCTTGGCTTCAATGTTGCTTATCTGTCACATCTGTTTTCTTCGGTTGAACAGTGTGGATTTTCGGAGTATCTGACGCGAGTGCGTATCCAAAAGGCACGAGCGCTTTTGCTGACGGACGTGAAGATCGTCAGTATTGCACAGCTGGTTGGCTATAGTAGTCAGCCGTATTTCAGCACAAAATTCCGCATGGAGACTGGCCTGTCTCCGTCAGAATACCGTGAGAAATATCGAAAAAGCTGAGCCCCGGACTGAAGCGTCTGGGAATCGGACTGTTCCCGTTCTGCAAAAAAGTGAATATGATTCAAAGAATACAAAATATACGAAAAATCGAGAAAATGCTATATTGAATTTGTAAACCCCGAATGAATGAATCAGGAGGTAAGGAATGAATAAGGTCGATAAGGAGACTGCGCTAGAATTATACCGGACGATGCTGACGATTCGGCGATTTGAGGAAAAACTGTTCTTTCTGTTTTCCACGCGGGCGATGCCGGGTTCTATGCACCAGTATAATGGCGAGGAAGCAGTTGCAGCGGGCGTTTGCTCTTGCTTGACAAAGGCTGATTACATCACAAGTACGCATCGCGGCCACGGTCACTGCATCGCTAAGGGCGCGGATGTGAACAACATCATGGCGGAGATGTTCGCCAAGACCACCGGCTGCTGCAAGGGTATGGGAGGGTCAATGCATATTGCAGATTTCAGTGTCGGTATGCTGGGCGCAAATGGGATTGTTGCGGGCGGTTTGCCTCATGCAGTCGGTGCTGCATGGAGCAGTCAGTACCGCGGCAGTAGTCAGGTCGCGGTTGCATTTTTTGGTGACGGTGCAAGCAACGAAGGCTCGTTCCATGAATCGCTGAATCTGGCGGCTGTCTGGAAATTGCCGGTCATCTTTGTTTGTGAGAACAATCTCTACGGTTTTTCCACACAATACCGTCGCTCAACACCGATAGCAGACATTGCGGACAGAAGTGCCGCTTACGGTATTCCCGGCGTTGTGGTCGACGGTATGGATGTGCTGGCAGTGCGAAAGGCGGCAGAAAATGCTGTGGCAAGAGCCAGAAACGGTGACGGGCCGACGTTGCTTGAATGCAAGACATACCGCTACATGGGACACTCGCGTTTTGAAAAGCCGTGCTACAGAACGGACGAGGAACTCGCCCAGTGGAAATTACGTGACCCTCTCGTTTGCTTCCCTAAAATGCTGAAGGAGCAGTACGGGATCCGGGATGAAGAGCTGGAACAGATCGAGAAAGAGGTCACAAAGCGTATCGATGACTCCGTGACGTTCGCCGAAAATAGCCCGGATCCGGCTCCGGAGGATTATCTGAAATACGTCTATGCGAACTGAATGGAGATGAAAAATATGCAGAGTACGAGAATTGTACAGGCACTTCGTCATGCTATTATTGAAGAAATGGACAAGGACGAGAACGTTGTCCTTCTGGGAGAGGACATTGGCGTTTTTAATGGTTCCTACCGTGTGACAGAGGGGCTTCTGGAAAAATACGGAGAGCGGCGGGTAAGAGATACGCCAATCTCAGAAATCGCGATTGTCGGTGCTGCTATCGGCGCAGCGATGACAGGCCTGCGCCCGATTGCCGAGATTCAGTTCAACGATTTCATGGGCTGCGCAATGGATCAGATTTGCAATCAGGCTGCGAAGATCCGTCTGATGATGGGTGGGCAAGTTACAGTTCCTATGGTTATCCGGGCACCCTATGGCGCGACCGGACGCGCTGCACAGCATTCGCAGTCGCTGGAAGCGTGGTTTGCGCATATACCCGGCCTGAAGGTTGTAATGCCCAGTACACCCTACGACGCAAAGGGGCTGATGAAGACCGCAATCCGCGACAATAACCCGGTCGTGTTCCTTGAGCATAAGCTGCTCTATGGCGCGACCTCGCCTGGTGGCAAGGCCAAATCTGTTGTGGATGATCTCGATCAGACTTTCAAGTCTGCGCCGGAGAACGAGTATTATATTGAATTCGGTCATGCCGATGTCAAGCGCAGCGGCAGCGACGTGACGATCGTAGCGATTGGCTATATGGTCTACCGTGCTGTGGAGGCAGCGAAAAAGCTTGCCGCAGAGGGGATCGAATGCGAAATCGTTGATCCCCGAACCATTGTGCCGCTGGACAAACAGACAATTCTCAATTCTGTCCGCAAGACTGGCAGACTTGTGGTCGTGACAGAATCGGTTGGCACTTGCGGTGTTGCTGCCGAGATCGCAGCGATGGTTGGCGAGGATGGCCTGTTTGAGCTGGACGCGCCGGTGCGCCGGGTATGTGCAAAAAATTCGCCGATCCCCTTTGCACCCTGCTGTGAGGCAGATGCGTTGCCTTCGACAGACGCTATCATCCGTGCGGTCAGGGAAATCTGCGGTAGATAAGGAGGAGCAGATATGGCGGCAAAAATCATTGTACCAAGTGAAGGCAGCGATGTCTGCCTGATTTCAGAATGCTGTGTCAATGTCGGTGACACGGTACATACAGGTGACCTTATTTGCTCGGTTGAGACAGATAAGGCAGTCATTGATGTGGTAGCACCCTGCGATGGCGTTGTGCTGGCGCTGCTACATGAGGAGGGGGACGAGGTCCCGGCCTTTGAAACGCTTGCAATTGTTGGACAGCAGGGCGAGGATATCGGTGCTTTGACGAAGAGCGAAGAAGTGCCTGCCGCACAGCAGAAGCCTGAGGCTTTACCTGAACCGGATACGCTCCCGGCAGTACAGACGCAGACGTCAGTTTCGGACGCGCGAAGTCTTGTTTCGCCGCGAGCAAAGCGCTATGCGCATACACATGGCGTTCCGCTTGAGGGGATCACGGGAACTGGTATGCTCGGGAGCGTTACGGAATGTGACGTGATCGCAGCAATGACGCAGCCTGTGGAACAGGCGATGCAGAATCCGACCGAAGAATATTCGGTAAAAACGCTCACAAAAATGCAGAAGGCATCGGCAAAGCATATGCTGGAGTCTTTGCAGCAAAGCGCACAGCTTACGCTCTGCCAGCGCGTCTGCGTGGACAAGCTATTGCAGCTGCGCAGCCGCATGAAGCAGGACGGTGAAGCGCTTGGAATGCACATGGTTACGGTGAACGACCTGTACTGTTTTGCTGTGACGCGGACGCTCCCGGACTTTCCGGAGCTGAATGCCATCTGGTCGGGCGATGAGTTGCATATTAATCGTTCGGTTCATCTTGGCGTTGCGGTCGATACGGAGAATGGACTTGTGGTTCCGGTTATTCGTAATGCGCAGACGCTTTCACTCAGTGAATTGTCGGATCAGAGCCACATACTCGCGCAGCGATGCAGAACGCATATGCAGAGCGTACAGGATCTGACAGGGGGAACATTCTCAGTCAGTAACCTTGGAAGCTTTGGTATTGAGATGTTTACGCCAATCCTCAATACGCCGCAGGTCGCAATTCTCGGCGTTGGCGCACCGGTTGAACGCCTGACGATGGACGGCGGTGTAGTTCGCAGCACAAAAGAAGCTATGCTGTCTCTGACTGTAGATCATCGGGCAGTAGACGGTGCGCCCGCGGCAAGATTTTTGGCTGCGCTGCGCAGGAATATTGAGAATATCGACATTCTTCTCGGGAAATAATGGGGGATGCTGGATTGAAGTACTCGCTCGGAATTGATATTGGAACAAGCTCGGCAAAGGGCGTTCTCTTTGCGCCCGGAGTCAGACCTGTGGCACAGGCTACGGCAGAATATGAAACACAGTTTCCGCATCCCGGCTGGGCACAGCAGAAGCCGGACGATTGGTGGGACGCGACTGTGACGGTCATCCGAGAACTGCTGGGAAAAAGTGGTGTTGCGTCGGAACAGATCAAGGTTGTCTCTGTAAGCTGTCAGGCACCAACGGTGCTTTTGCTGGACAAGCGTGGTATACCGCTCTGTGACGCGATTATCTGGATGGATCGCAGAAGCGAGGCAGAGTGCGCATACCTGGCTGACGTGGTCGGGCGGGAACGTATTTTCGAAGTTACCGGAACAAGGCTCGACCCGTATTACGTCTATCCGGAGCTGCTGTGGGTCAAAAAGAATATTCCAGCCGCGTTAGAACAGGCAGATGTGTTACTTCAGGTCAATGGGTACATCAATTACAAACTGACGGGCAACTATTCGCTCGACGCAGTTCATGCTTCGCATACACAGATGTATGATGTGCAGAAGCACTGCTGGAGTGAAGAACTTTTTGATGCAATCGGCGTTTCACCGTCGCTGTTCCCGCAAGTCACGGAATGCACGGACCTTATCGGGACTGTCAGTGCGCAGGCGGCGGCTTTGACAGGCCTGTGCGAGGGTACTGCGGTTCTCAGCGGTACGGTCGACGGAGCGGCAGCTGTTCTGGAAGCGGGTGTTACCGGAGGCGGCAGCGCCGTTGAGATGACAGGAACCTCTACCGGCCTGATGATTGCGTTTGACGAGTTAAAGACATCGCCCAATATGGCGCATCAATACAGTATCGTACCCGGAAAACACATTCTCTATGGTGCGATGAGTACGACGGGTGCAAGCTACAAGTGGGCGCGGCAGCAAATATTCGATCATGCCGGGCAGCGAGCCAACGCATACGCGGATATGGACGCTGAGATTCTGCGAGAAGCGCCGAAGCCTACGGAACTTCTGTTTCTGCCGTATCTACAGGGGGAACGCTGCCCGCTATGGGACTCAAACGCAAAAGGCGTCTATTTTGGGCTGACGCTCAGCACAACACGCGCACAGCTGCTTCGTGCAACGCTCGAGGGCGTTGGTTTTGCACTGCGCGATAACGCCGAGGAAGCGAAAAAGGCGGGAGTCAGCATTCATTCGCTGCGAAGCGTCGGTGGATGTAGCACATCGGAACTCTGGACAAAGATTAAGGCGTCTATTCTGAATTGCCCAATAGATGTACCCGAGCAGACCTTGGGCGCACCAGGAGGACTCGGCATGATGATGGCAGTCTGGCTCGGGGAATATGAATCTCTTGAGCAGGCTGCCGTACAGTGCCGTCCGGCAGCCCGGCGCGTGGAACCTGATCTCGAATGGGTGGGCCATTATAATAAAATGTATGCGCTATATCACGCGGCCTATGGCTGTATGAAACCGTTATTTGATGACCTTGCACAATTACAGAAAAGTATTCCATCAGAAAACAGATAGTTTACACAAAAAACTGAATCAGCAACTAATAATATCAAATTTACTTTCCGGTTGCCGGATGATACCCTAACACCAGAGGAACAAAGTTCCTAAAACAAGAAAGGAAACAGGAAAATGAAAAAAATCATTGCGCTCCTTCTCGTTGCTGCGATGCTGCTGTGCCTGGTAGCCTGTGCAGCCAAAACCGAATCCGCTCCGGCGGAAACCAAGACGGAAACTCCCGTCGCTGAAACTCCGGCGCAGACCGAGGAAACTCCCACTGAGCCTGCAGAGGAAGGAACATCCAAGACCTACAAAATCGGCTTTAGCGTCAAGACGCTGACCAATGAGCCTTTCCAGGCGTTCATTGCTGACATGATCAAAACGAAGGTCGAAGAGGCTGGCTGCGAGTTCGTGCTTGCGACCACCTCCAGCGCTGAAGACGTTGCCCAGCAAGTCAGCCAGATTGAGGATATGCTCCAGTCCGGCATTGATGCGCTGATCGTCAACCCGCTTGACAGTAGCGCTGTGATCCCTGCGCTCGAAAAGTGCAAGGAAGCTGGCGTACCGGTCATTATGGTCGACTCCGGCCCCGCCGAAGGCACCGATGAGAGCTTGTATGTTACTTACATCGGCACTGACAACTATGCTGGTTCCAAGACCGCGGCTGAGAAGATGGTCGAAGAACTGAATGGCGAAGGTAAGGTTGTCATCGTTCGCGGTGTCAGCGGTAATACGGCAGGCGAGGCTCGTGCTAACGGCTTTAAGGCTGGCCTTGAGGGTAGCAATGTCCAGCTCGTTGCCGAGCAGCCAGGCAACTGGAGCAACGACGATGCGCTTCAGGCTATGGAAAATATGCTCATTGCGAACCCGGATCTCAACGGCGTATACTCCTGCTCCGATGTTATGCTTGACGGCATCCTCGAGGCAATCGAGAATTCCGGCCGTGACGATATCCTGATTTACAGCTTTGATGGTCTGAGCAACGGCTGCCAGCTGGTTCTTGACGGTAAGGTCAACGCGACTATGCAGCAGTACCCCGCCGTGATGGGCGAACTCGCGGTTGAGTATATCCTTCAGATTTTGAACGGCGAAAAGACGGTCAACGATTTTGAGAAGTTTATCGACAGCGGCGTTGCATATGTTACGCAGGATACTGCCGCCGATGCACTGCTGAACGCAGCCTGATCAACAGGGTGAACGCTCAGGGTAGAGAGTAAAACAAGTTTGGCTGCATGGCTCAACAGCTGGGTCATGCAGCCAAATAATATCAGGGGCGGCTCCGAAATCCGAAGCCGCTCAGGAGACAGGAGAAGATTATGCACCAGCTTCAAATTCATATTCAAAAGGCAGTTAGAAACAGGTGGGTGCGCGCAGGAATGATTATATTGTTGATTCTGGTTGTAGCGTCCCAGATTCCGAGTTTTCTAAGACTGTCCAACCTGATGAACGTGATCCGTCAGGCCAGTATCATCGCCCTGCCAGCCATCGGTGTCACGATGGCGATGATCACAAAGGGGATTGATCTGTCCACGAGCGGGATTATTACCTTCGTGCCGATGTGCGCAATTGTTCTGTATAAGACAGGTGTTCCATTTGGTGTGTGTGTACTGATCGGCATTCTGATCGGTCTGCTTGTCGGTTTGCTCAATGGCCTGCTTGTCTCTCGTATCGGAGTCCCGCCGTTCATTGCAACCTACGTTTCCGGTACGATCATGCTGGGGCTTGGAATGATGATCGGCAAAGGCGGATCGGTCACAGGCTTCCCAAGCTGGTATACAGGGATTGGAAATGGAGCGGTTCTTGGACTTCCGTATTCCAATCTGATTATGCTCGTGTGTGTTGTCGCCGGCGCAGTCTTTTTGTCAAAGAGCAAATTCGGTAATCGGATTTATGCGCTTGGCAATAACGAAAGCGTTGTGCGGATGGAGGGTTTGAAGCCTGAAAATATTCTGCTTTCTGTTTATGTGATCTCAGGCTTTTTCTCAGCGATTGCGGGGTTACTTTTAAGTGCGCAGTTATCCACGGTGCATCCGACGCAGGGAAACAACTATCAGCTCGACTGCATCGCAGCCTGTATTTTGGGAGGCACGAGTATGCTTGGAGGTACAGGTACGGTAGTCAATTCGGCTCTTGGTGCGATTGGTATTGCTGCGATGCGCAATGCACTGAACCTGATCGGGGTTCACCCGTATGTACAGAACTTACTTTTAGGATTCCTGATCATTCTTATCGTCGCACTCAACGTCATTCTGCAAAAGCGTAGAGCAATCGAGCAGGAGCCGTTCAACATAAGGAGGGCCTCATAATATGAATGTAAAAGAAAAGACGGCTCGTTCTGCGGGCAGCCTTCTCCGGAGCTACACACCAATCTTATATCTTGCAATTTTCGTGACGATTGCCGGACTGTTTGTTCCGAATTTTGCGTCAAAAGCAAACTTTTTGAACATTCTCAAGCAGTCCGCTGTACCCATTATTGCCTGCGTGTCCATGACTTTCATTCTTATCACTGGTAATATCGATCTTTCGACCGGCTATATCGTTGGCCTTGTATCGATTTGTTGCGGCGTAATGGTCAAAACGCTTGATTTTTCTCCAGCGCTCACGATCGTTCTGTGCCTATTGATCGGTGCCGTCGTTGGAGCCTTCAATGGACTACTTGTCACACTGGCGGAGATCCCTTCCTTTATCGTCACGTTGGGTAGCAGCCTCATACTGACTGGGTTGGCGCAGTTTATCAGTCAGAACACGTCGTATCACTCTCTTCCGGACAACTTCCGCGCGTTTGCAAAGGCTCAGATCGGCGATTTTCCAGTTACGATATTCTATGCACTCCTCGTTGTGGCGATTGCATGGTTTGTGATGCATCGGTCTACCTACGGCCGCTGCCTGCGCGCACTCGGTTTGAACGCACAAGCCAGCCGTCTGGCTGGTATCTGTGGAAAGACATCGATCTTTTTTACATTTGTGATCTCTGGCTTTCTGACCGCGTTGTGCAGCATTCTCCTGACTATCCGCGTCAACTGCGCACAGCCGGATATGGGTGGTGGAAACTTCTCTTTTGAGGCCATCACCGCAGCGGTCATAGGCGGCACGAGCTTGATGGGCGGCGAGGTGAATATCGTCTGCTGCGTTGCGGGCGCGATCATCATCAAGTGCATCGAAAGCTGCATCAATATTCTGAACCTGAACTACTATATGTATCAGGCGATTCTCGGCGTTGTAATTCTGGCTGCACTGGTGGTGGACGGCCTGAAAAACCGCATGAAATGAGGGAGACCGGCATGAAGAAGATTCTAGAGCTGGAGCATATCAGCAAGTATATTTTCAACGTGGCGACCGGCAAACCTGTACATGGAACCACCGTAAAGATCCTAAACGATGTGCGTTTCGACTTATATGAAGGCGAGGTACACGCACTTTTGGGTGAAAACGGCGCAGGGAAATCCACATTGATGAAAATCGTTGGTGGCGTGATTCCCTACGATGAGGGGAGTATGAAGCTGAACGGGAAGCCTGTCAGCTTTCTCAATGCCAGACAGGCACGCGCAAATGGTATCGCCTTTGTGCATCAGGAGCTGAACTTGTGTACAAATCTTGATGTTGCGCATAATTTCTATTTGGCGAATGAGCCGTCGGGCAAGTTTGGCCTGATGAAGCAAAAACAGATGTACACGAAAAGTGCAGAAGCCATCCGCTCACTTGGCTTTGAACTTGACACTCATACAAAGCTCGGCAAGCTCTCAACGGCTCAGCAGCAGATTGTGGAGATATCCAAAGCGCTGTCCTATGATTCGAAGATCATTATTATGGATGAGCCGACAGCGAGTCTTTCCCAAAAAGAGATCGATATGCTCTTTGCATTGATTGGGCAGCTGAAAAAACAGGGCATCAGTATTATCTATATTTCCCATCGTCTTGATGAGATTCAGCGTATCGGCGATCGTATGACCGTCATGCGCGACGGCTGCTACATCGGCACGATGACCCGTGAAGAATATACAGATGCAAAAGCTGTCAATATGATGGCGGGGCGCGTTACAAACCACATCTACCAAAAAACGCATACACCCGGCATTGAGCCGGTTTTGGAACTCCGGAAACTGCGAATCGGCAGGGCAACAGAAGCATCGTCCCTCACAGTCAGAAGGGGAGAGGTCGTTGGTCTCTGCGGGCTTGTTGGTTCCGGACGGACAGAGCTGATGCGCACGATTTACGGTGCGAGAAGTGCAGTGGGAGGCGAAGTCCTCTACTGTGGAAAAAAATATGACCGCCGCTCGCCGAACACTTCCATCCGAAACGGAATTGTTTATTTATCCGAGGATCGAAAGCTGGATGGCCTTATCATTAACACGGACGTATCGGAGAATCTGGTACTCTCGGCGCTGCGGAAGCTGTTTCCGAATGGCGTTATCAGTCGCCGTCGTCAGCAGACGCGCACAGCAGAACTGATTCAGGCATTCAACATCAAATGTATGAGTCCCGGCCAGCGCGTCGCAACGCTCTCCGGTGGAAATCAGCAGAAAGTTTCTCTCGGTAAATGCTATGCGATTGCTCCTCGAGTGCTGTTACTTGACGAGCCGACACGAGGCATTGATGTTAATACCAAATATGAAGTTTATCAGCTGATTGACAAAGCTGCAAAAGAGGGGCTTTCCGTACTTGTGATCTCTTCGGAGATGTCAGAGCTGATTGGAATGAGCGACCGCATTTATATTATGCGTGACGGTGCGATCACCGGTGAGGTCGACCGTGCCGAGGAAATGACGCAGGAAAACCTGGTTGCAAAAATAGTTGGTGTCAGTGTATAACCCTCAAACAGCGCGTCTGCGGCGGATTGCCGCAGACGCGTTGTGCATACACGGGATCCAATCGTGGAAACAGGCTTTTCGATTTGTACAGGTATGGCAACTCGTTTATGGTATGTTTTCTTTTTTTAATGTTGCAATGTCAGAATCAATGCCAGCCTTTGACTGAACCAAAAAATCATAAATCTGTCTTAATAATGCATTGGTGAACCAACATATCCATCCGAAACAAGCAATACGCTGCTTTCAATACAAATAAGGCATCTCTGTAACGTCCCCATATCAACATGGAATTACAAGGTTCAATAATTGTACACGTTTCATGTATATGCTTATAGAGCAGTTTGTTTTCAAACATAATTGATTCTTTGGGTTAGTAGCTGTTCTTTGTTTTCGTTCATAACATCATTAAAACGATTTCTCACTCGCAAAAACATCGCCCTCTTTCGCTTCCAGAAGAATCTTTGATTAAGTATAATCCACATAAAAAATGAGCAAGTCTTTTCAGACTTGCCCGTTGGGCGGCGTGTCGGGGTTCGAACCCGAGGCTTGCTGACTTCGTCGGGCAAGCCGTGCGGCCGGATTAAACCGGCGCTTTGCGCCACAAGAGGCCTCGGGTTCGCGCTCAGGCAATTCGGATAAAAGAAAAGAGCCGTCCATATGGACAACTCTTTTCTTTGGTCGGAGTGTCGGGATTCGAACCCGAGGCCTCTTGGTCCCGAACCAAGCGCGATACCAAACTTCGCCACACCCCGTCAGCCTGAGTATTATATGGGATTTGCAACGATTTGTCAAGAGGGAAGCGCCAAAGATTTGCGAAAACTTTTTTCGCGGGTCTAGTCTTCCCGTTCGCCGCATATGGATAGCGGCAAGGGAGGTGCGTGCGATGCACGATGGATCGAAACCCACCGCGCCGCACAGCGGCGCGCTCATCTCGCGGCTGTATCTGCTCATTGCGCTGGCAACACTCGTTATTACACTCAAGACGTGCGTTCCGGAGGTGCAGACGGCTTTTTCACGCGTGGCGCTGGCCGCGCAGCAGACCAGAACCGTGCAGGCCTTTTCTGCCCTGACGGAGCGGTTGCGCGCGGGTGAGGCGGTACAGGCGGCGCTCAGCGACTCGTTCGAGATCTTGACCGGTGCCGCACGTTGATCTGCGGCCGGGCTTCGTCATGTTTGCCATTGTCCTGGCTGCACTCGATCAAAGCGGGTCGGTGCTGCCGATTGTGCTGGCTATGGCCGTGCATGAGCTGGCGCACGTTGCCGCCGTTCGCCTGTGCGGCGGTCATGTGCGCGCGCTGACGTTGCGCTTTGCCGATCTGCGCATTTGTACAGACGGGCTTGGCTACCGGCAGGAGCTACTTGTCGCGCTGGCAGGCCCGTTGGTCAATCTCGTCTGCGGAGCGGCTCTGGGACGGCGCTGCGCGGCGTTCGCGGCATACAGTTTGCTGCTTGGCCTGTACAATTTGCTGCCTGTCTGGCCGCTGGACGGCGGCCGTATGGTACGCTGCGCCCTGTCAGAACGCTTGCCGCCCGTGCGCGCGCAGCAGCTCGGCCAGCGCATCAGTCTTTTGTGCTGCGGGGCGCTGGTGCTGCTTGGCCTTGTTTTGAGCGCCGCGCGCCGCGCGGGGCTTTGGCCGCTGGGCACGGCTGCGTATTTGAGTGCGCGCGTTTTGTTGCTGGACAGACGCGAAAGCGCTGAGACATGATACGAACCCCCGTGCCGAACAGCACGGGGGTGGCTTTTCGTTATGCGTCTCGTTCGAGCCAGGTGAGGATGTCCTGATAGACCTCGTCTTTGTTGCGCTCGTTGAGCATTTCATGGCGGCCGTCCGGATAGAGCTTGATGGTCACGTCGCGCAGCCCGGCGCGCTTGAATGCGTCGATGCAGCGCAGCACGCCCTTGGCCATCCCGCCGACAGGGTCTTGTGAACCGGAGACGAACATGACCGGCAGCTGCATCGGCATCTTGGCCAGATTATCGCTCTGCTCGTTCATCTGAATGCCGCTGAGCATATCGCGCGCAAGGCCGATGGTCGGTGCAAAGCCGCACAGCGGGTCTGCGTCATACGCTGCGACCACGTCTTCATCCGAGCAGATCCACGCGTTCGGGGACGTGACGGGGGCAAAGGGCTTGTTATAGCTGCCAAAGAGCAGTTTGGTCACCAGTTCGCTGGTCTTAGTCTCGTCGGAATGTGCCTGCGCCAGCTTGCAGACCAGAAGCCCCAGCTTGACCTTGATCGGGTCTTCCCAGCCCGTGCCGGAGATGATGGCTTTGTCCACTGCGTCGGGGTAGGTGTAGAGATAGGTGCGCAGCAAAAATGAGCCCATGCTGTGACCGAGGATATAGTACGGCAGATCGGGATACTGCGTGTGCATATGGTCGTGCAGCAGCTTCTCATCGGCCACGGCTGTCATCCAGCCACCGGAAAAGTAGCCCGTCAGGCCGTTTGTGACCGAGCCGCCATGCCCCATATGGTCATCTGCTGCGACAACGAAGCCGTGCTGCGTCAGAAACTGCGCGAATGCGTCGTAGCGCGCGATATGCTCTGCAATGCCGTGGATGAGCTGAACGACGGCCTTCGGTTGCTGCTGCGGCGTCCAGACGGCGCAGTGCAGACGGCCACCGCCGCACGAGTCAAGATAAAAAGTTTCCATGAATGATGACGCTCCTTTCCAAAAGTCCGATTTAAAGTACACAATGTACGCTATACTCAGCATCAGAAAAACAAACACGGAGGACATTTCTGATGCGAACTGACTCGATCATTTTCCTATCCGACTATCTGCCGAATGAACCGGTTTGCGCTGCGGCTGCCGCGCCGCAGGCGTGGCGCGTGCGCCGCCGCTGCGCAAAATTGCTCGCTGCGCTCGAAGCGGTCGTGACCATTGGCATCGGTGCGGGGTTTATGCTGTGTGTGGGGCTGGTGGTGTGTATGCTGTGAGGGGGCTTATTTGTCGCGCCGGTTGTTTTCGTAAAGCGTGGCCAGCCCTTTGAGCAGCAGATCCCGGTCATAGACGATCTCACGGCGGCACATCGGCAGCACAAAGCGGGCAATGCCGCCGGTTGCGATGACGGTGGCCTTTTGCCCCAGTTCCTGCTCCAGCCGGTCGATCATCCCGTCGACCATACACGCAGAACCCAGCATCACGCCGCTGCGCATGGCCTCGACGGTGTTTTTGCCGATGGCGTGTTTGGGGCTTTCGAGACTGATGGCCGGAAGCTGCGCCGTGCGCGACGAGAGCGCTTCAGCCGAGAGCTTTGGCCCGGGACTGATGCAGCCTCCGACGTAAGTGCCGTTTTTGTCGATGGCGGTGATGGTCGTGGCCGTGCCCATGTCGATGATGATAAGCGGCGGCGCAAAGCGGCTGAGCGCCGCGACGGCGGCAACGATCAGGTCGCTGCCGATTTGCGCGGGGTTTTCCATTTGGATGTTAAGCCCCGTCTTGATGCCGGGGCCTACGACCATGGGCGTTTTGCCGGTGAGCTTGCGCACGGCTGTTTTGCAGGAGTTGAGAACTGGCGGCACGACCGAGGAGATGATGACTCCCTCAATGGCCGTCAGATTGACTTCGTACAGCCGCAGCAGGTTTTTCAGCTCCACGCAGTACTGATCCGAAGTCTTGACAAGGTCGGTTGCCATACGGGCTTCAACGACGATGCGCGAGCCTTCCATGCAGCCGAGAACGATGTTGGTGTTGCCGATATCAATTGCTAAGATCATGGTTTTTTACTCCGTATCCGTTTCCAGTCGGCACGAAAACGTGCCGGATTCAAATTCGACCACGGCGTACCCGTGCCGCCCGAAGGAACCGGCTGCGCCGGGGTTGAGCAGGGTCAGGCCGTCGCGTTGTGTCAAAAGCTGCTGGTGCGTGTGGCCGAACAGCGCCAGCTGCGCCCCGGCATTTTTCGCCGCGCCGCACAGTGCGCTCAGCCCCTGTTTGACCCCGTAGCCGTGGCCGTGTGTTGCGAACACACGAACCGCCTCAAAGTCCAGTGTCAGCGCCTGCGCTGCGCCGGGCACATAATCGCAGTTGCCCGGCAGATAAAACCAGTCCGGCTGCGCGTAGGCGTAGCTCAGGTCTTCCGCGTCCGAGCGGTGGTCACCCAGATGCAAGATGGCATCCGGGTGTTCTTTTTCTATGGCCTCACACGCGAAAACGAGCGCGCGGTGCGTATCTGACAGAACCAGCAGTTTCATGGAGTTCACCTTTCCTGCGCAGCGCGCATATACTGATGGAAAGACAGGAACGAGGAGGAGCAGAGCATGGACGAAACGTTCTCGCAGGAGCAGCTGCGCCGCATTGTCTCGTCGGACGCAGGCCGGGCACTGCTGACACTGTTACGCGCCGACGGCGGCGCGCGGATGCAGCAGGCGGCCGAGGCCGTCCGGCAGGGAGATCACGCCCGGGCACAACAGATCTTGCAGCCCGTTTTACAGACCGAACAGGCGCAGGCGCTTTTGCGCGCACTGCATGGATGAGCTTGCGCGCGCATTGCGCGCAGTTTTGGAAGACCCCGGTCAGATGCAGCAGCTGCGCGCCATGGCGGACTCGCTCGGTCTTGGCATACCGGACGAAGAAACGGCGCACAGCGCCGCAGATTCTGCGCAGAAACAGCCCGACCCGCCACTGCCTGCGCCGCCGTCTGCACCACCGATGCAGCAGCTGCCGGGCGGGCTGATGCGGCAGGGGAGTGCGCTGGAGAAAAAACAGCAGGCACTGCTACAGGCGCTGCGCCCGTTTTTGCGGCGCGAACGGCAGGAAAAGCTCGACCGTGCCCTACAGGCCGCGCAGCTTGCGTCGGTTGCCGGACTGATGCTGAAAAACCGGCGCAGCGCACCCGGGTCAAAGGAGAGACTATGATGTATAACCGCTATATCCCAGACGCGCAGGGCGTGTTCCACGCCACGCAGGTCGATTCCGCGCCCGAAATACAGTCCGAAGCGCAAGACATAGCGCCTGAACTGCCGCAAGCGCCGGCAACCGAAGCGCCGTGCGCAAGTGCGCAAAGACCGCCCCAGCCGCCGCCTTCTCAGCCGCCGCGCAACGGGCTGTTGGAGCGGCTGCTGCCGCAGTGGCTGGACACGGGTGATCTGCTGCTGGTGCTGATCGTTTTGCTGCTGGTTCTCGACAGCAGCGAAGATGATGGCTTGTCCGCGCTGCTTGTGGCTGCGGCTGTGCTGCTTTTTTAGTGTGCGGCGAACGGTGCAGAGCCGTCCGGCAGTAAAAAGACATTGTCAAACGCTTCGTCACCCGCGGCCAGAAGCTCCAGCGATGTTTGATTCAACTCATAGATGGTTTCGTCGGCAAGATACAGCCGACTCGTGGTCAACAGACCGCAGTCCAGACCGATCCAGTATTCACGTCGGATCGCGCCGTCCTGCGCGGCGGCAAAGATCTGCTGCGCGCCGCTGACTTCGTCGGTGACAAATGCGCCGTCGGTGATCGAAGCGGCACTCAGCGCACCGAGCTGCTCATAGGTCGGCAGACCGATCAGCTCATCAAGACTGATGCCGTCGGCTGCACGGAGTGTGCGGACTTTCTGGTCTTCGGCATACCAGAGATAGAGCGTTTTCCCGTCACTGAGCAGATGCTTTTCTCCGGCTTCGGACTGTACACGCGCGTGTAACAGATTTTCCGAGATCCAAAGCTCTGCCGTGGTCTGTGCGCCCGTGCCGCCCATCTGGCGGGTGATGGTGTAGCTCTGGTGGTAGTATTCCGGCCGGGCAAGGGAGCGCACGATACGCTGGACATTGCTGCGGTCGACCGAAAGCAGCGACGGCAGCTGTGTTGCAGCCGGCTGCGTGGGCTGCGCGCTCTGTGCGGTATCCGGCAGGACGATGGCGTCGCGCTGGTTTTGCCGGAAATTGCCGATGAAGAACACCGCGATGACGACGATCACCGCCAGCGTAGCCAGAACAAACAGAAGCAGGGTGCGCAGGTTTTTTTGCTTTTGCTCCAAGACTATGCCATCCTCCGTTCTTTCCAAAATAAATGCTGCAAGACGCGTGGTTTTCACGCGTCTTTTGCGTTTTTCAGGGGGTAAAATCAGCGGGCTTTTGTTCCGTGCGGCCAAAGTGCCACAAGATACCCTGTACGATGCGTTCACTTGCGTGGCCGTCACCGTAGGGATTGACAGCTTTTGCCATCTGCGCGTAGGCAGCGGGGTCATCGAGCAGGTTGTTGGCCAGCCGGATGATCTGCCCGCGCTCGACTCCGGCCAGCTTTGCCGTACCGGCGGCGATGGCTTCGGGGCGCTCAGTCTCGCGGCGCATGACCAGAACGGGCTTGCCCAGTGCGGGCGCTTCTTCCTGCAATCCTCCGGAGTCGGTCATCACCAGATAGCAGCGCGCGATGAGATTGTGCATTTCCTCAACGTCGACCGGGTCGATGAGATGTACGCGCGGGTGTGAACCAAGGATCGGGAACGCGCATTCGCGCACGACGGGGCTCAGATGCACCGGATAGACGACTTCTACATCGGGGTGCGCGTTGACCACGTCCAAAATTGCGTGCATGATGTCCTGCATGGGCTTGCCGTAGTTCTCGCGCCGGTGGCAGGTCACGGCGATGATGCGCCGTGAGGAGAAATCCAGCTCGTTTAAAAGTGCCGTGGGGAACTTGAAATCCGGCTTGACCGTGTAGCGCATGGCATCGATGGCTGTGTTGCCGGTGATGAAGATATCGCCCATAATGGCCTCGCGGCGCAGATTTTCCGCGTTGGCCGCAGTCGGGGAGAAGTGCAGCGCGGCAATGTCTCCGACAAGGGTGCGGTTGAGTTCTTCGGGGAACGGGGAGTATTTGTCCCACGTGCGAAGCCCGGCCTCAACGTGGCCGACCTTGACCTGGTGATAAAAGCTGGCCAGCGCACCGGCAAAGGTCGTGGACGTATCGCCGTGGACAAGCACCAGATCGGGCTGCACGGAATCGAGGACTTCGTCCATGCCCAGCAGCGTCTTCGTCGTGATGCTCGAGAGCGTCTGGCGCGCCTGCATGATATGCAGATCATAATCGCCGCGCAGATGGAAGATCTCCATCACCGAATCGAGCATTTCACGGTGCTGCCCGGTCAGGCAGACGGTTGCGTCGATCTGCTCACACGCTTGCAGCGCCTTGACCAGCGGCGCCATTTTGATGGCCTCCGGCCTTGTACCGAAGACAGACATGACCTTGAGCTTATTCATGGTTTTCCTCCTGTTGTTCCTGCGGCGCTTCAGCCTGTTCCGGCGCGTTGGCCGGTTCTTCCTTGGCGAAAATGAGCCGCAGGGCAATGGCGCTGACGATGAAGATCGCAGCGATGAGAATGAGCGCTTTCAGCTCGCCCGAAGACGTGAGCAGCACGGCCGCAAGGCCGAGAAGACCCGTGAGCATATACGCGATGGCAACGGACTGCTTCTGTGAAAAGCCCATGTCGATGAGCCGGTGGTGGAAATGTCCCCGGTCGGCGGTCATGGGGTTCTGCCCGTGGGCAATGCGGCGCAAAAATGCGAAGCAGATGTCGAAAATGGGAATGCCGAGGATCAAAAACGGTACGGCAAAGGAAATGATGGCGTACATTTTGAACAGACCCGTCACAGACAGCGTCGCGAGGATATAGCCCAGGAACGTCGAGCCGGTGTCACCCATGAAGATCTTGGCCGGGTTCATATTGTAAGGAATGAAGCCCAAACACGCGCCGAACAGCGCGCACAGGATGATGGCAATGTTCCACTCGCCGACCATGAGCGCAATGACGATCAGAGAAGCCGTAGAGATGGCCGACACGCCGACAGCCAGCCCGTCAAGCCCATCGATGAAATTGACGGCGTTGGTGATGGCAACGATCCAGATAATTGTGACCGGGATCGACAGCCAGCCCAGATTCAGATACGTGGCGGCGGAGAAGACATTGGGGTTGGAGATGAACTGGATGGTGCAGCCGTGTGCGGCGGCAACACCGGCAGCAGCGATCTGCACAAAGAGCTTTGGCAGCGCCTTGAGCGCCATGATATCATCCAGAACGCCGAGAATGACAATCATGATCGCGCCGAGCAAAATGCCCTGCATCTGCCGGTCAATGTCGGCGAAGACGAGTACCGACAGCAAAAAAGCCAGAAAGATGGCAAGCCCGCCCATGCGGGGAATGGGTACTTTATGCATCCGGCGGTTGTCTTTGGGCACGTCGATCGCGCCGACCTTACACGCAAGTACCTTGACCAGCGGTGTGGCGGCGAAGGAAAGCCCTGCGGCGGTCAGCAGCGCCAGCAGCATAAAAACGACCTGTTTTGTAGTCATAGCGAAAAACCTCATGCAATGCCCGGCCGGGTGGCCGGACGGGAATTATTTGGCAACAAAGCCGACCTTTTTGTAGACCTTGCGCAGCGTTTTGTTGGCCAGATATCCGGCGCGCTGCGCGCCCTGCTGATAGATGCCTTCCAGATAGCTCTTATCGCGCAGCAGCTGCTCCGTCTTTTCGCGGATGGGGCGCACCAGCTCCACCACGGCCTCGCCCACGGCGGGCTTGAATACGCCGTAGCCCTGATCGGCAAATGCGGCCTCGGCTTCGGGCAGGGTCTTGCCGGTGGCTGCGCAGTAGATGGTCAGCAGGTTGGAGATGCCGGGCTTATTCTCGCGGTCAAAGCGCACGGCAGTCTCGCAGTCGGTGACGGCGCGCTTAAACTTGCGCATGATATCTTCCGGCTTGTCCATGAGGAACACGCAGCCGTCGGGGTCGGACTTGGACATCTTGTTTTCCGGCGCGCCAAGGCTCATGATGCGCGCGCCGAGCTTGGGAATGAACGCCTCGGGCAACTTGAATGTGCCGGGGAAGGCATTATTAAAGCGCGTGGCAATGTCGCGGCATAGCTCGACGTGCTGCCGCTGGTCTTCGCCCACGGGGACAAGATCGGACTGATACAGCAGAATGTCAGCCGCCATCAGGATGGGGTAGGTGAAAAGACCTGCGGTGATGTTGTCGGCGTGCTGCTGGGATTTCATTTTGAACTGCGTCATGCGCGAAAGTTCGCCGAACTGCGTGTAACAGCCAAGTACCCAGCTCAACTCCGCGTGCTGCGGCACATGGGACTGGATGAACATGATATTTTTCTCCGGGTCAAGTCCGCAGGCGATGTACTGCGCCAGCTGCTCCAGACTTCTGCGGCGCAGATCGGCGGGAACTTGCCGGACGGTAATGGCGTGCATATCGACGATACAGTACACGCAGTCGTATTCCTCCTGCAAGGCGACCCAGTTTTTGATCGCGCCCATATACGAGCCGAGCGTCAGATCACCGCTGGGCTGGATGCCGGAAAAGATGCGTTTTTTTTCGTCCATGCTGAGTCCTTCTTTCTGATTTGAATAAAATAATACAGCATTACTATACCACAAATCCTGACGAACTGCAATCCGTGATTGACTGTTTCTGAAAAAACTTGTATAATAACGTAACTACCGGCCGCGCAGTGCGGCCGTCCGGGAGGAAAAACAGATGGATTTTTTTGAGCAGATGGAAGCGCGCATCCCGCACGGTACGGTTCGCACCCGCTTTGCTCCTAGCCCCACGGGCTATATGCACGTTGGCAATCTGCGCACGGCGCTTTATACGTGGCTCATTGCCCGCCGCCACAACGGCACATTCATCCTGCGCATTGAGGATACCGACCAGGGGCGTCTGGTCGAGGGCGCGGTGGATGTCATCTACAGAACCATGGCAGAATGCGGCCTGACGCACGACGAAGGGCCGGATGTCGGAGGCCCGGTCGGCCCGTATGTTCAGACGCAGCGGCGCGGCCTGTTCGGCAAATATGCCGAGCTTCTGTGCGAAAAGGGCGGCGCGTATTACTGCTTCTGCGAAAAAGAAGAAAAAGAGGAGACGGCTGCGCCGGGTGAGATCAAAAAGCACGTGTGCGCCTGCCGCGACCTGCCGCTGGCCGAGGCCAAAAAACGTGTGGAAGCCGGTGCGCCGTATGTGATCCGGCAGCGCATTCCGCACGAGGGCACGACAACGTTCCACGATGCTTCGTTCGGCGATATCACGGTCGAAAACAAAGAGCTGGAAGATCAGGTTCTGCTCAAAGCCGACGGTCTGCCGACGTATAACTTTGCCAACGTCGTCGACGATCACCTCATGGGCATCACCCATGTTGTACGCGGCAGCGAATATCTGTCTTCCGCGCCGAAGTATAATCTGCTCTATGAAGCCTTCGGCTGGGAAATCCCAACGTATGTGCATTGTTCGCCCGTTATGCGCGACGCACAGAACAAGATGTCCAAGCGCCACGGTGACCCGAGCTACGAAGACCTTATCCATGAGGGCTATCTGACCGAAGCCGTACTCAACTATGTGGCGCTTCTGGGCTGGAGCCCGAAGGGTGAAAACGCCGAGCGGGAGTTCTATACGCTCAGTGAGCTGGCCGAGATCTTCGACATTTCAGGCATTTCCAAATCTCCTGCGGTGTTCGATATCAATAAGCTGCGCTGGATGAACGCCGAGTATATGAAAAAGCTCTCGCCCGAGGACTTTTATGCCAAGGCCGAGCCGATTTTGCGCAGCACGATCACGAACCCGGCGGTCGATCTGCGCGCGGTGGCGGCGCTGGTACAGTCGCGCTGCGAGATTTTGTCCGATCTGCCCGAACGCATCGACTTCATTGACCGGCTGCCGGATTACGATACGGCGCTGTACGTACACAAAAAGTCCAAGACCACGCTGGAAAACAGCTTGACCTCGCTGCAAGCGGTGCTGCCGGTACTGGAACAGGTGCAGACCTGGACGAATGAAGCACTCTACGATGCACTCGTTGCCCTTGCGGTGGAGCTTGGGGTCAAAAATTCGATCATCCTCTGGCCGCTGCGCGTGGCAGTGTCGGGCAAGGCATCGACTCCCGGCGGCGCAACGGAGCTTTGCGCACTTCTGGGCAAAGAGGAGTCCATCGCCCGCGTAAAAGACGGCATTGCCCGCCTGAGTTGAGCCCGAACTACACTTGCTTTCATGCAACCGTTTGGTCATTCTGACCAAACGGTTGCATTTTGTAATCAAATCTGTTATAATGCCTGTGATTTGGTTTTGCGAAAGGAGCGTGCGCGTGTGAAAAACAAACTGCGCAAGCCAATCTGGCTTCTGATAACGCTGTGCCTGTTGCTGAGCGGGACGGTGTTCGTTCACGCATATGATATCGCTTTCTCCGATGTGCTGCCTGACGGCTGGTATTACGATGACGTGATGACGCTGGCAGAGTCCGGTGTCGTCAGCGGTTACCCCGACGGTACATATCGTCCCACCCGGAACGTCACAACGGGCGAAGCGCTGAAGATGATCCTGCTGGCGGCCGGCTATCCTGAACCTGAGGCAGCCGCATCGCACTGGGCAAGAGGGTATCTGAACTTTGCCATTGCACAGGGGTTTTTGGTGCGGTATGAGGATATTTCCGATCTGGATATCAACATGACGCGCGGCATGACTGCAAAGCTGGCGGCCAATGCACTTGGTCTGGATACGAGCCAGAGCTGGGGACTGTTCACCGATACCGACAGCGCTTACGCCGAGGCGCTTTACAACGCCGGGATTGTCAGCGGTTATCCGGACGGTACGTTCCGCCCGGGCGCGTCGATCTCCCGCGCGGAGATCGCGGCCATTGTCAACCGCATCTATCGCAGCCGCGAACCGTCCGCGCCTGTGGATACCGAACTGGAAGCGGGCAGCATCAAGCTGCGCGCAAGCGAGGAACTGATTGCCTTTTTGAAAAAGAAAGAAGGCTTCCGCGAGAAAGCCTATTGGGATTATTCTCAGTATTCCATCGGTTACGGCAGCGCCTGCTCCAAGGACGAATATCCGGACGGCATCACCGAGGCACAGGCCGATGTGCTGCTGCGCCAGATGCTGCAAACGTTTGAAGGGAAGCTGGACAGCTTCCTGCAGGAAAACAACATCACGCTGGCCGATCACCAGTATGACGCGCTCGTCAGCCTGACCTACAACATCGGTTCCGGCTGGATGAAAGACAGCGCGCTCGCTGCGCTTTTGAAAGACGGACGCTACACCAATAACGAACTGGCCTCGGCCATCGGCATCTGGTGTCACGTCACATCGAACGGCGTGACCGCTGTCCACGACGGACTGGTCACGCGCCGCATCGAGGAGATCAATCTGTTCCTGTACGGCGATTATGCCGGCACGTCGACGGGCTTCTACTGGGTCCGCTTTGAGCAGACTGAAAAGGGTGACCGTGCGCGCGATATCGCGTTTTATGAGACGGGCAGCCGCTATGACCCGGCGTTCGATGCTACATCCAACACGGGCGAAGTCTTCCTGGGCTGGTACACCGAGACAGGCGCGCTGCTGACCGATCTGACGGCCACGGAAAACCGCACCGTCACCGCGCGCTGGCTCAGTGACGAGACTGGTGGCAGCGACACTTACGACACCTGGGGCTGGCCGCAGGACTCGACGGACACCAGCCCGGATGAAGACAACTATAACGATCCGTTTTCCGGTGACACATGGTAAAAGTCCAATTTAACGGATAGAATCCCTGCTATACTGACCGCAGAAAAACCGAAAGGGGAGCGGCAGTATGAATGTTACCATGCGTTATGTTCGGGGTCATGTTGAGGTCTACAGCGCGGCAGGCCGGTTTCTGTTCTCCGCTGACACAGAGGCCGAGGCGCGCGCAATGCTGGAGGAATAAAACAATGAATGTGCAGATCTTCGGAAAGAAAAAGTGCTTTGACACGAAAAAGGCCGAGCGCTGGTTCAAAGAACGCCGCATCCGGTTTCAGCAGGTCGACCTGCTGCGCTTTGGCCTGTCCGGCGGCGAGTTTGACAGTGTGCTGCGCGCAGTCGGCGGGGTCGACGCGCTCATTGACTGGAGTATCCAAAGCCCTGAGATCGACTTGCTGCGCTATACCGATGACCGCCGCGCAAAGGAAGATAAACTGTTTGACCATCCGGAGCTGATGAAGACGCCCATCGTGCGCAACGGCAGGCAGGCCACCGTGGGCTATTGCCCCGAGGTCTGGCAGAACTGGCAATGACCCGCCTGCCGGCCACCCATATTTAATGATACGTCCCAACACACCCCCGAGGCTCGTCCGTGACCGTGACCGTGACCTGCACCGGGGGTGTTCTTACTTGCACCCTTTAATCGTCTCCTGAAGTTTTCTTATTTTCGCCGCATACACGTTGAGCTGTCGTGGGTCTGACGCATCCTTGTCTCTCTTTCTGAGAGAGCTGTCCACCGAAGTTGACTGAGAGGGCTTACGCGCCCACCAATTCTCTCTGTCCGTATACGTATAATCGAACAGGTCGGCTCTTATAGAAGCCCCATGCAGAAACGGTACAGCCCACAAAGGGTATCTCACTAAGGAATTTAATTCCTTGGAATAATATCGGCATAGTTTGGAGTGATCCGGCTATGCCGATTTTTTCGGTTCTTGGGGCAGTTCGACTGCACCAATGAAGTTCCAATGAATGAGGATGGTCTGCTTTTTCGTTCTGGTACCCGGAACTTTCCCCGGCTTGAACACATCGATGCGCTCCACCAAGGTTCGAATGATCTCTGCATTCAGTTCCTTGACTTCGGTGTATTTTCTGACCAGTGCAAGGAAGGAATCAATGTTGAGACGCTGTGCCTTGGCTTTGGAGAAGGTCTCTCTCAGCACGACCACCCATGTTTGAAGGCCTTTCTGTTCCTGCTCGTATTGCGTATCTGGTAGGAGATACATTTTCCTTTCTGCTTGCGGTAGGTGGCGCAGACAAAATGCTCCTGTACATGTGTCCATCCGCTTGCTCGGACTTGGTACAATTTCTCACCGCAGTCAGCACAGAACAGCATTCCCGACAAGACCGGCATTTCACCCATCGGTGTGAGCCTGCGTCTGCCGTTGCGGATATGCTGGACAATTTCAAAGGTTTCCTGGTCAATAATGGCTTCGTGGGTATTCTCGAAAATCACCCATTCGGACGGGTCATTGTTGACCTTTTTCTTTGATTTGTAGGATTTCTTCTGGGTCTTGAAGTTGACCGTGTGACCTAAGTATTCCATCTTTACCAGAATATCTGCTATGGTTCGCTGTTGCCAAGCGTAAATGTTCTCCGGCTCTTTGGCAGGGGTGTTGATACCCATACGGTGGAGATGCACCGTGGGAACGGGTATTTCTTATATTCATACCAAAGAAGGTGTATTGTATTTGTCCATGATTCGGTTGGCGATGAAGAAAGAGAAAAAGAGAGTCGCTGCAGAGTTGCAGCTCCACAGCAACAAAGGCTTTCGATATACATCACAAGTATTTTTTAAGCGCACACAATCTTACGGCACAACGCCGTCGATGTCAAGGAAAGGCAATCCTTATGACAACGCAATGGCGGAGAACTTTTTCTCAATTCTGGAAACGGAGTGCATCAGTTCCCACTGGAGATAAGAATGTAGTTTAAACAGAGAATTTGGTTTTTCCTTCCTTCACTTACCAATGCGGATAAAGGTGCTGTTTAGGAAAAGAAAAGCAATTTTTCCTTTCTCTGTCTATAAGCAGAAAAAGAAGGGGTATCGAACCCCCTAAATACAAAAATCCCTATGTCACTGGACTATCTGGCACAGAAATATAAATCAGGGCATAAAAATCCACCGCAGGAGAATCCCTGCGGTGGTCATCGACTCATGTCTATTCCACAAATACATATAAATGCATATGAAAATCGATTTTTCTATATACAAGTAGGCGAAAATGTGATATAATTATTTTATCTCTCTGAAAGGTGAAGGAATC
Organism: uncultured Oscillospiraceae bacterium; assembly: GCA_964434135.1. Taxonomy (GTDB): domain Bacteria; phylum Bacillota; class Clostridia; order Oscillospirales; family Oscillospiraceae; genus CAG-170. Next base: position 6,635 of record CAYSTN010000009.1, on the reverse strand, counting down.
ATGGCTGAGTTGGAGAAATGGGTATCAAGCAAAGAGATTGCTCAGTATTTGGGTGTAAATAAAGACACAATACAGCGCTGGCTTACAAAAGGTCAAATTCCAGGGCATCGTATTGGGCGCTTATGGAAATTTAAGATTAGCGAAATTGACGAGTGGATTGCCAGTGAGAATTCGGCATCCGTGTCTGGAAAATAAACTGATTTCGATATTACGGAGAACTATATATGATAAACCTCAACTCAAAGATTACGCTTATTTCCGAAGAGCCTATTATCAATTCCAAAGCATCTGAAGCCTATGTTTCAGTCATATTTCGTTACGAAGACTACACTTGGGAAGGATATGTACCCATTGAATATAGACGGACGGGTGTTTCTATCGATTTTGAAGACAAGGAAAAGCTGTATCCCTATTTGAACAATATCTATGTTCTCATGCAGTCAGACAAACTGAAAGTATGGAAAAAGCAGCAGGACGAATTCTGGGGAACAAAACCTCGTGCTGATACCACAAAGGAATTTTTTGATGTTCTTGCGGCCGGTGGCTGGAAATGTGGTGCCTGTGAAATGCCTCGAAATCTTAATCCACAGCGAAGAATTCAAGATTTGAAAGAGTTTGGATATACCATCGCAACAAGTCTGTCCCGGTACTGTCCACATTGTGGAAAAAACACCAGTCAACGTATTTTGCTGCCTATTCCCAGAGGCGTCAGCGAGGGTACTGGTTATGAAACCTGGTCTCCTGCGTTACGCCAGCGGATTATTGATGTCCTGGGCAGGGTCGATGTATATGAAAATACATACAACCGCAACTGTTTACCCGATCACAAGTTTTCAGAGATTCGTTGGGGTGCCGATACCAAGGCAGAAAACCCTGACACGATGACAGATGCGGAAATTCGGCAGAAGTTCCAGCTGCTGACCAATCAGCGTAATCAACAGAAGCGGGAGATGTGCCGCAATTGCTTCCAGACTGGCAAGCGTGGTTATCCTTTCGGTATCAAGTATTATTATGCTGGCACTGAGGACTGGGACTCCAGCATCCCCACTAAGGGCAAACAAGCTGAGCGAGGTTGCTTCGGCTGTGGTTGGTATGACTTTGCCGCATGGCGAAAAGCGTTGAACAAACGAGTAGGGGAAGTTGACGAATAACACTTGCTATTTTACGATTCAGAGCGAACACGGTGGGAAAACTTCCTGGAGAGACGATTATGCAAATAAAAACAGTTGGTAGTGTCTGTTCGGGTATCGGGGCGGCGTCTGTGGCTTGGAAGCCATTGGGGTTCCATTTTGAATGGTTTTCTGAAATTGACCCCTTCCCTGCAGCAGTACTTAATGAAAAATACCCGAATACACCCAATTTGGGCGATATGAATGATATTCCAAACCTTATAAAGAACACGGGGGTTGTTGCTCCCGATTTGATCTGTGGTGGCACCCCTTGTCAAGCTTTCTCCTTGGCAGGATGGAAAAACGGTCTAAATGATGATCGTGGCAACCTTACCCTCAGATTCGCCGATATTGTTGATGCAAGTGACAATGCCCGAATCGCGAACGGGCAGCGCCGCAGTATCGTGTTCTGGGAGAATGTAGAAGGTGTTTTGACGGACAAAACCAACGCCTTCGGGTGTTTGGTATCTTCTCTGGCCGGACTAAGCGATGTGATAAATGCTTCAAAATGGCCTAATGCCGGTATTGTGAGAGGACCCAAACGCAATGTTGCATGGCGTGTTTTGGATGCCAAATTTTTCGGTTTGCCGCAGCAACGCAGACGGCTATATGTTTTGGCGGGTGATACTGAGTTTTACCCGGAAAATGTGCTGTTTGAAAAGCATTCTGGCAGATTGAACGATTATCCGCAATCACCACTTGTATTCACAAAGGATGGCCACAAGTTTGAGGTGTTCCGGGAGTATACGGATTGCCTATATTCTGCCTACGGAACAAAGTGGAACGGTAATGCAGCTGCAAACAATGGTTCTCTGTTTGTGGTGCAGGATAACCGTATTCGCCGCCTGTCTCCTCTTGAATGTGAACGCTTGATGGGTTTCCCGGATCGATACACAGATCTGAAAGGGGCAAAAAAGACAAACCGTTATCAAGCAACAGGTAACTCTTGGGCTGTTCCTGTTGTGCGCTGGATTGGGGAGCAATTGGTTTCCCATTCAACAGATACGGTCAGCTTATTCCATCATGATTATTTCACGGATTGCTATTTGAACTGGAAAACAGAAGAAGGGTGTTATTTCAGTTTCGGTAAGGACATCGTCCCACTGGGCAATGGACAGTCTATTAACTGCACCGCCACCCCAGAGAAGAGTGTCTTCGGAAGTATGGAGGATATAGTTTCTCCTGAAGCACCTGAGGACATCTACATTTCTCCGACAGGCTGCTTTGGTATTGTTCGCCGGAGCAGAGAGAGGAATACGTCCATTAATCCTCGCCTGGAAGAGGTGTTGCTTTCCATTTCCTCGGAATGGAGTGCCGAAGCCATTGAAGAACGCTCAAGAGTACAAAAACGTGGCAGATTTAGTGCTGTAGCCAGCAAAGGGAATCCGATATCTGTTTCTGTAAAAGACGAGGCAGTTTCATATCAGTTGACATTGTTTGATGTTGCAAAGTGAAATTATTGAGAAATTGTTACTATGAACGGATTGAACATATACTTTTCCGATTTTTTCAATGTTGACGAGGATATTATTGAATCATATGGGGCAGTTAATATTTCTCTGATAAATGATACGCCCTTGTTTGTTGATCCATTTTTGCTCTTTAATAGTGAAAAACCTGAATATCAGCAAATCCACCGCAACATTATTTCCTATCTTCTATTTTTGCAGGAACAGGCCGAGCAGTATCCCGATCCACCCCCTGGAATGCTTGCAATATGGTATCACTTTTCTGAAGTCAAACAAACCTGATTGGGCTTCAGTTTAGAAGGAAACTCCGGACGTGGGCTTGGACGTGATTTTGCTGTGAATATCCACAGGGGGCTTCTGATAATTTTCAAGGACTTTGGCAAAGAAACTATAACCAGAAGTTCTCATTTAGAAAAACTTCGTTTTATCAGCCCTTTTGGTTGGTCGTGATACGATGACTGCGTCAACGAAATGTACGGTTTGATTGAACTGAAGATATTCTCCTATGCTTTCCGGCTCGGAGATGACTTATCTTTACCACGCTGAAGGATGCCTAAAGCAGAAAAAGACCACACAGCAGACTAACAAAGCCTGTTGTGTGGTTTTTCTGTTGACACCGCTTGAGGATGTCACTCAAAAAATCCTTGTTTTCAACAATCCCTAAGTGAACGCCCCGAATGGGCTGTACCGTTTCTTTTGGTTTTTCGCAATACTGTCTGGCGGCGGTTATCCTTCCTCTGCGTCCGCTTCGTCGGCAGGTGCATCAAGCGGGCGGGGCTGTTTGGTCACGACGGTGGCCTCGGCGCGGTGGATGGGGGTACCGAGCGCATAGAACTTCTCCTCATAGCCGGTCATGATACCGACCGGGCCGTTGGCGTGCAGATCGTCAGTGACGTTGTGCAGCTCCAGCAGGCAGCTTTGCATCTCGGGCAGTGACCACGCGAAGAGCTTGGCGTTATCGGTCTTGAAATGGATCTGACCGCCAAGGCGCAGTACCTTTTTATACTTTTCCAAAAAGGTGTGGTAGGTCAGACGGCGCTTGGCATTTTTCTTGCGCGGCCACGGGTCGCAGAAGTTGATATAGAGCAGATCCAGCTCGTCATCGGCAAAAAATTCGTCGATATTCGCCGCGTCGAGGGAGACGAAAAAGACGTTTTTCAGTCCCTTTTGCACAGCGGCTTCCATGGCCAGCACGAGCGCGTCGGCTACGCGCTCGATCGCGATAAGCAGCACATCCGGCTCGGCCTCGGCAGTCTCGACGGTGAACTTGCCCTTGCCGCAGCCAACCTCGACGCGCAGCTCACGGCAGTCCGGCATCAAGCTGCGCCAATTGCCGCGCAGCGTCTGCGGTTCGTGGATCCAGACGGACTCACACGCTGCCATCCGGGGCGCGAGGTTGTTTCTTCTTCTCATTCGCATAGCTGAATATCCTGCTCTTTCTCAATTTTGTATGAATTATACCACACATCGCGGCGCTTCGCAAGAGCGCGCGGCGGCTTCGGGTGGATGCTGACGAACGAATCGCGCCCGCGCGCGGAGCGATTGTGACCGCTTTTTCCCGGGGCGCAGTGTATGCTGTACGAGCCGGGACAAACCGGCACAGAAAGGGGGCGCGCGATGACGGTCTATGCCGACGAGGCGTTTTTGCTCAACGGCGCGGTGGACTATCTGCTGCTGCACTGCGCAGCGCGGCTCGGCGGCGGGACGCACGTGCGGGTGCGGCTGCTGCTTGCGGCAGCCTTCGGCGGGCTGTATGCGGCGGCAGCGCTGTTTGCTCCGCTGCGTGTGTTGCACGGTGCGGTATGCAAGCTGCTCGCGCTGGTGGTGATGGTGCTGCTTGCCTTTGGCGCGCGGCGTGAGGCCGTGCGCGCGGGCGCGCTGTTCGTCGCGGCAGCGTGTGCCTTCAGCGGCGCGGCACTCATATGTACGCAGTGTTTTCGCACGGGCGTGGTCATTTTGCCGGGCGGGTCATATTACGCGGTGAGCGCGCTGGGACTGGTGCTGCTGGCCGCGCTGTGCTACGGGCTATGCCGAACGGTCTTCTCCTGCACGGCGCAGCACGGCGGTGAAGTGAACACGGTGCAGCTGCGCTTTGGCAAGCAGCAGGTGACGCTGCGCGCGCTGCATGATACGGGCTGTACACTCTGTGACCCCGTGAGCGGCGAGCGTGTACTCGTGGCGCAGCTGAGCGTACTGCGCGCACTTTTGCCGCAGGTGCAGCTGCCGCCCGAGGCACTACAGGACGCCGCAGGACTGATGCTGCGCTTGCGCGAACAGGAGCCGACGCTGCCGCTGCGCCTGATTGGCTATCAGAGTGTGGGGACGTGCGCGGGACTGCTGCTTTGCCTGCGGTGCGAGATGCTCACGCGGCGCGGCAGCAGACGTTGTCTGGTGGCGTTTTCCCCTACGCCGGTATCGGCCGACGGCAGCTATGACGCATTGACGGGAGGAACGATGGGATGAAATTGGAGCAATTCTTGCAAAAGCTCGGCATTTTGCAGCCGGGGAAGATCCTGTACATTGGCGGCAGTGACGTGCTGCCTCCGCCATTGAGCCGTGAGCAGGAGCAACAGACGCTTGACGCGCTCGCTGCGGGAGATATCGCCGCGCGGCAGCGGCTCATTGAACACAACCTGCGGCTGGTGGTCTATCTGGCACGTCGATTTGAAAACACGGGTGTGAATCTGGAAGACCTCATCTCCATCGGTACGATCGGCCTCATCAAAGCCGTCAACACCTTTCGCCCCGACCGAAACATCAAACTCGCAACCTACTCATCACGGTGCATAGAAAATGAGATTCTGATGCACATCCGCAAAATCGCTAACCAGAAGACGGAAGTCTCCCTCGATGAGCCGATCAATACCGATTGGGACGGCAACGAACTGCTTTTGTCGGACGTGCTGGGGACGGACAGCGATGTGGTCATGCGGCCTTTGGAGGACGATGTCGACCACGAGCTGCTGCATCAGGCGCTCATGCGGCTGCCGCAGCGCGAAAAGCAGATCATCCTGCTGCGCTTTGGCCTTGGCGGGCAGCAGGAAAAGACGCAGAAAGAAGTCGCCGAGCTGATGGGCATTTCGCAGTCGTATATCTCCCGGCTGGAAAAGCGCATCATGCTGCGGCTGCGGCGGGATATCTCACGGCAGCTGTGCAGTTGACAAGACGCGCTGCACTGTGATATAAATATATCGATATCGCGTATCGATATCCACGAAAGGAGTCACGGCATGGAAAAAGAGATCTCCCGGGCAACGCTCAAGCGGCTGCCGACGTATCTGGCCTACCTCAAGGCGCTGCCGTCGGAGAGCAACGTCAACATTTCCGCGACCGCGCTGGCTGCGGGACTGCATATGGGTGAGGTGCAGGTACGCAAAGACCTGGCGCTTGTCTCCAGCGGTGGGCGGCCAAAGATCGGCTACAACCGTGCAGCCCTGATCGCGGATATCGAGCAGTTTTTGGGCTACGGCAATACGAATGACGCAGTCCTGATCGGCGCAGGCAAGCTGGGTCGGGCGCTGCTGGGCTACTCCGGCTTTGCCGAGTACGGGCTGAATATTGTCGCGGCGTTTGACGAAAATGACGCGATCATCGGCACGTCAAAAAGCGGCAAGCCCATCATGCACCTGTCGCGCCTGAGCGAGATCTGCCGCCGCGAGAAGATCCGCATCGGCATCATCACCGTCCCGGCCGAGCAGGCGCAGAGCGTGTGTGAGCTTCTCATCAGCAACGGCATTCTTGCCATCTGGAACTTTGCGCCGAAGCATTTGGACGTGCCGGATGGCATCCTGGTGCAGAACGAAAACATGGCCGCGTCACTTGCGCTGCTTTGTAAGCACCTGAACGAGCAGCTCAAAGCCGAAGAGGCGCAGAAATAAGTTGCGCGCAAGCGCAAGTTTTTCTTGAAATTCTGCCCGCAATGCTGTATAATAGCCACCAGCGATGCCGGTGTGATGGAATTGGTAGACGTAGTGGACTCAAAATCCACCGCCAGCGA
>CAYSTN010000008.1:0-38037 GCA_964434135.1 uncultured Oscillospiraceae bacterium | reverse complement strand
GGCGTGGATGCGGCGGATGAAATAGAGATCGTGATCGTCGGAGAAAAATGCTCCGGGCTTGCCATTCAGGATGCGGATTCTGATGTTCTTTTCGAGGGTGAACGCTCACCGCTGACAGTGGAGGAATATGAGAAGCTGAAAACACTTGCATTGAAGTCGGCGAAAGATTTTCTTGCACTGTATGAGTCGATTCCCGACAAGAATGCAACTTCCAAAGCGGAGCGTAAGACCTTCTACGGGCCAGTTCCTCGCACGGCAAATGAAATGTACGATCATACCAAGAATGTAAATGCGTATTATTTCGGAGAAATCGATGTAGATGCCGATAATGACGGCAATATCTATGAATGCCGCAAGCGTGGGTTTGAAGCACTTGAAGCTAAGACCGCTTTTCTGCAAAATGCAGTCATTGAGGGCAGCTATGGTGAGGATTGGTCACTCCGCAAAGTCCTTCGCCGATTCATCTGGCACGACCGCATCCATGCCAAAGCCATGTATCGAATGGCGATAAAAATGTTTGGTGCGGAGAATGTGGCAAATTCTTTTTGCTTTTAATAGGAAGGATATTCTGCCGAGGATTTGTCTCTCATGAAGGGATGGGACGAATGTTTGGAACATCCTGTGCAGGACGGATATATTCGCTCCGGCAACATCGTTACTTCTGTGTCTTATGGATTTGTCCGTTGGGCTATCGCTTTCGGTGAGATGCTGGGTATTCAAATATCCCCTAAAGTTTTTGGATTGTGATTGTTGTTGGAGGAAACAGGATGCCAAACACCGCAAATCGTAAACGACCAATCCAGGTCAAATTCTTTGTAGACGAAAACAGCGCAAAACAGGGCAAAACAACGCAAAAACGGCTCAAAAATGAGCCGTTTTTGCATCAAAATTTAACCCAGATTCAGCAATGTAGTCGCAAAACCGAAGTAAACGAGCAGCGATAAGAAGTCTACAATTGTGGTAATAATGGGTGAGGCCATCACCGCCGGGTCAAGCCCCAGTTTTTTCGACAGCAACGGCAGGGTCGAGCCGACGATCTTCGCGGCGCACACCGTCACGGCCATCGTCGCGCACACGACAAAGGCAACCATATAGGTCACGCTCTCGCTCTTGAGCAGGAGCATATCGACCAGCACGATCTTGGCAAAACACGCCACGGCCAGACACACGCCGCAAAGCACGGAGACGCGAATCTCCTTCCAGACGACGCGCGCTAAGTCCCGAAATTCGATCTCGTTGAGGCTAATGCCGCGGATGATCGACACGCAAGCCTGCGAGCCGGAGTTGCCGCCCGTGTCCATCAGCATGGGGATGAACGCGGTCAGGCACGGCAGGGCAGCGAGCGAGTTTTCAAACTTGGTGATAACGATGCCCGTCAGCGTGGCCGACACCATGAGCAAAAGCAGCCACGGGATACGGTTTTTCCAAATCTCAAGCGGGGTCGAGCGCATATACGGATGTTCGGACGGCAGCATAGCGGCCATCTTTTCCATGTCCTCTGTAGTCTCCTCTTCCATGACGTCCATTGCGTCATCGAAGGTGACGATGCCGACGAGCCGGTTTTCCGTATCGACGACCGGCAGGGCGAGGAAGTTGTACTTGCTGAACATCTGCGCGACCTGCTCTTTATCGTCGAGCGTACCGACTGTGATGACGTGTTCCTGCATGATGGACTCGATGCTGGCCTCGTCATCTTCACACAGCAGCAGGTCTTTGACCGAAGTCAGACCGATGAGCTTGTGGCCGCGCGTGACGTAGCAGGTGTAGATCGTCTCTTTGTCGATGCCCGTTCGTCGGATGCGCAAAATCGCTTCTTCTACGGTCATGTTCGGGCGCAAGGAGACATATTCGGTGGTCATGATCGAGCCGGCGGAGTCCTCCGGGTAGCGGAGAATTTCGTTGATCTGCTTGCGCATATCGGGCTCGGCCTGGGTCAGGATGCGCTGCACAACGTTGGCGGGCATCTCCTCAACGATGTCAACCGCGTCATCGACGTAAAGCTCATCAATGACCTCTTTCAGCTCCGAGTCGGAAAAGCCGCGAATGAGCAGCTCCTGCGCCTCTGGCTCCATTTCCACGAAGCTCTCGGCGGCCAGCTCTTTCGGCAGCAGCCGGAACAAAAGCGGCAGGCTCGTCTGCGACATTTCATCGAAGCAGGCGGCGATGTCGGCGGGATTCATCGTGCTGAGGATGTCACGCAGAGAATGATACTTTTTCTCCTCCAACAGCAGCGTCAGGGTATTTTGCAGGGAAAAATTGCTTTCTGCCATGTCTTATTCCTCCTAAGATGATAAAATAGGAAGTAAAGACACAACGCAGGCACGCGCATGGAAAATCAGCGCAGCCGCCGGACGCGCGAAGGCGCACGCGGCGCGGAGATACTTCGGCCTGCTGCTGTGCCGCTGCTACTTCCTGCGTCCATTTTGCTTCCCCCTTTTTTGGTCAAATACAATCGGGCAACTTACTGCCCAATTTATATAATAAAATTCTTTTTTTCATTTGTCAACCGAAAATCCCCCGCTGCGGCGGTGGAAATTTCCCGTTCGGTATGCTATAGTGTAGAAAATATCGTGTAGAAAAAATGGAGGCTAGGCGCATGGCAACACGGAAGCTTTACGAGCAGGACGCACACCGCAGCACATTTCGCGCGCAGGTCATCTCCTGCACACCGGGCAAGCACGGCTACGACGTAGTCCTGGATGAGACTTGTTTTTACCCCGAGGGCGGCGGGCAGCCGGGCGACATGGGGACGCTGGCGGGCGTTCGTGTCAGCGACACGCACGAACGCGATGGCCAGATCGTCCATTTTTGCGACGCGCCGTTACAGCCCGGCCAGACGGTAGACGGTCAGATCGACTACGCGCGCCGCTTTGCATTTATGCAGCTGCACTCCGGCGAGCATATCCTCTCCGGCATTGTCCACCGCCGCTTCGGCTATGACAACGTGGGCTTTCACATGGGCGCAGACTTCGTGACCATCGACTTCTCCGGCTCGCTGACGCAGCAGGATCTGGACGAGGTCGAGGCCGAGGCCAACGAATGGGTCTGGAAAAACGTCCCCGTCGAGATCAGCTATCCGGACGCGCAGCAGCTGCAAACGCTGCCGTATCGCAGCAAGAAGGAGTTGACGGGGCAGGTGCGCATCGTCACGATCGCAGATGTGGACATCTGCGCGTGCTGCGGTACGCACGTCTCGCACACCGGCGAGGTAGGACTGATTAAAATCTTCTCGTGCGTCAAGTTCCACGACGGCGTGCGGCTGGAAATCCTGTGCGGGCGGCGCGCGCTGGCGCAGCTGTCGACGCTGGCCGAGCAGAACCGGCAAGTCTCGGGCTTGCTGTCTGCCAGGCCGCAGCAGACGGCGCAGGCCGTGCAACGGCTTTTGCAGACGCATGAGGCCGGCAAGCAGCGCGCGGGTCAACTGGAAAAGCAGGTCTTTTGGTACAAGGCGCAGGCCGTGTCCGGGTGTGGGAACGTGCTGCTGTTCGAGCCGCCGATGCCGCCGGATAGTGTGCGCCGTCTGACCGATGCGGTGATGACTGCCTGCGGCGGGCGCGCGGCAGTCTTTGCCGGGGACGATACACAGGGGTATCAATACGCCGTGGGCGAAGCGAACGGCGATGTGCGGCAGCTGGTGCGGGAACTCAACGCAAGTCTCAACGGGCGCGGCGGCGGCAAGCCGTTCTTCGCGCAGGGCAGTGCGGCGGCCACACGCGCCGAGATCGAAGCGTTTTTCGAGGGGAGATGAGCCGATGCTGCAAGACCTTGCTCCGCAGATCTATCACAATGAAATCCGGTTTTGTGCGCCGCAGCCGCACGACATTGCGCTCCTGTTCACGCCGCAGCGTACCCTGCTGTGCAGGATGGAAGACGGCGCGCTGACGCTGCCGCGCATGGCAGACATCAGCGCGCAGCAGGTGCAGTACGCCTTTTCCATCGACGAGACGGGCTACTATCTGGTGCAGGGTGAACCGGTGAACGCGGCGTTTTCGTATGCGCCGACTGCCGCGCTGCGCGCGCAGACGGACAAGACCAGCCCCGCGCTCTTTGCCGCAGCGGCGGGCGAAAGCCTGTACCGCTGGTACACCGGGCAGCGCTTTTGCGGCCGGTGCGGCGAGAAGATGCGCCGCAGCCAGACCGAGCGCGCGATGGTCTGTCCGGCGTGCGGCAACACGGTCTATCCGAAAATCTGCCCGGCGGTGATCGTCGCGGTGGTGGACGGAGAACGGCTGCTTCTGACGCGCTATCGCGGCAGACCGTTTAAAAAATACGCACTGGTCGCAGGCTTTAACGAGATCGGCGAGTCCATCGAGGACACCGTCCGCCGCGAGGTACTGGAAGAAGTCGGGCTGCGGGTCAAAAATCTGCGCTTTTATAAGTCACAGCCGTGGGTGTTTACAGACAGTCTGCTCATGGGCTTTGTGTGCGAACTCGACGGCAGCGCGGCCATCACGTTGCAGGAAGACGAGCTGGCCGAGGCCGGATGGTTTGCGCGCGAAGAGCTGCCGGAGAACTATTCGCACATCAGTCTGACGGGTGAAATGATTGAGCAGTTCCGGTTGGGCAAGCTGTGAGGCAAAGGGTCGAAAAAGTTTCCCGCTCGACACAGAAAACACTTTTATTTTTCGACAAAATCGTGTATGATATACAAAATGACCAACGGAGGCCACGCTATGGACGAACAGCAACCGCGCATCGACGCGCCGCAGAACGAACCGGAAGAAAAAAAGCCGGCGCGGGACAACTTTGACAATCGCCGCAAGCTGATGTATGTTCTGTGCGGCGGGTATCTGGTCTATCTGGCGATCAAGATGCTGCGCGATTTCCCGACGCTCACGGGCAGCGAACGCACCATTTCCCTGTGCGGCGGCATCGGGTTTTCCATCATCGGGGCGGGTCTGCTGGTGCTGACGGCGGTGAGAACCCTGAAGCAGTGGAAACGCGAACAGAACGAGCGCGAAGATACCGAAAACACGGAGGAGAGCGACAATGTTTGAATGGAACGTGCCGTTCGTGGCGGCGGTTGCGGGCGACAGCTTTAATGAGATGAATCTGCTGCTGGCGCTGATTATGCTTGGCAGTGGGATTTACTGTCTGTATACGTGGCTGCGGCTGGTGGTGACGAAGCGGCTGTTTCGCAACGGGCTGCTGGTGCCGAAGGAGAAAAAAATCTCCGACTGCGCAGACGAGGAAGAATATATCCGCTATATCATGCCGTCGCTGACGGTGATGGCGCTGATGACAACGGCCTATGGTGTGCTGATTACGCTGAACGATGTGTTCGAGCTGGCGCTGCTGCCGTATCCGTGGGGGCTCGCGCCGCTGGTGCTGACACTGGGGTCGATGGCCTGGTACGGTGTGCGCAACGCCCGCGCAAACCGGGATTATTTTGGAATGTAAAAAGGAAAACCAAAGACAGAATGAGCCGCCCGGACGAATGTCCGGGCGGGTTTTTGTGGAGTAAAGACGCGGCGGGAAGACTTTCGGGCGCTGGAAAGGGCGCTTCGCGGTTGGTCGGAACTGGTGCTGCTGCCAGGCGATACGCTGCAAATTTGGAAATATCAGGAGGAAGCGGTTATGGGTACAGCACGGCTTATGCAGGCGCTCAGCCGATGCTTTACGGACGGCGCTGCCGACGCGCTCGCGCCGCTGCTGGCGAAAGACTGCGTCTATCACTCGCAATCCGGCGGCGATTCGTTCTCCAGCGCCGCACAGATCATCGACCACATGAAGGCCAGCCGCGCCGCAGCGGATGAAACCACGGCCTACAGCTGCAAAGAAGAAAACACGCAAAATGCTTAACAAGTGCGAATTTTTGTGGTATGATGGGTAAGATCGATAAAATCTTGCATCAGTTAGGAGAATGACCGTGAAAGCGAAAAAAGGAATTGTCCGGTGTCTGCTCGTGCTGCTTTGCCTCGTAGTCGTCGTTGCACTCGTCGGCGTTGCGCAGTTTTACCACCGCTCCGACCCCAAACACGTCAAACAGTATCCCACGACCAACCCCTTCATCACCGGGCAGACGGCGATCTCCGCGCACCGCAGCGGCGCGGGCGTGTACCCGGAAGAGACGCTGGCCGCGTTCCGCGGCTGCGTGGAAGACCCGACGTTCGAGGTCGACTATTTCGAGTTCGACCTGCACATGACCGCCGATGACGTGCTGGTTTTGTCCCACGACGATACGCTCGACCGCGTGTCGGACGCAGTCGAGGTGTTCGGTGCAGAAAATGTCCTCGTCCGGGACAAGACGCTGGCCGAGCTGAAGCAACTGAACATCGCTGCGCAGTTTCTCAGCGACGATGGGCAGAAGCCCTATGCCGGTCTGCACGGTGCAGATGTGCCGGACGAGCTGCGCATTTTGTCTTTGGACGAGGTGCTGGACTATCTGACCGCCGCCGGGGATTACCGCTTTATCATTGAGATCAAAGACGGCGGCGCGGTCGGTCTGGCCGCAACGGATCGGCTCTACGCGACGCTCCAGGCGCGTGATCTGCTCGACCGGGTCATCATCGGCAGCTTCCGCGACGAAGTCGCGGACTATATCACGCAGACCTACCCCGACGCGCATCGCAGCGCCAGCCCGGATGAAGTCTTGCAGTTCTATCTGGCCGCGCTGACGGGCAAAAAGGACTTTGTCTGCTCGTATGACGTACTGCAGCTGCCGTTTAACGACGCACAAAGCAGCTACGGCATCAACCTCGGCACGGCGCAAATCGTCAATTACGCCCACGCAAACGATCTGGCCATCCAGTATTGGACTATCAACGACGAGGCGGATATGGCGTATCTTGCCAGCATCGGCGCAGATGCGCTCATCACCGACTACCCCGCCACCGCCTGCGGTATCGTGGCCGGGGATTGAGTCCGACGCGATGGCATCGTGATAGGCACGTTGTAAATGGGTTTTTTCGGGCGAACAGAGTCGTCCGCTCCTGCAACGCACTACAGAAAATCCGTAAAAACAAAGAGAAAGCCCTCTCAATCAGCTTCGCTGACAGATCTGGCAGAGGGAGAGCCAAGGCGCAAGTGCGGTGCGAATCGGCGGGAGAGTCAAGAAGAACAGCAGTCCCCGGGTGGCGCAAAGCGGCCAGCCGGGGACTGCGTTTTGGGTAAGTTGTGCTGCGTTTGGAGTGGGTTCAGGTTCTTTTACAGATCGTCTGCGTCCTGCACCGGCTTCTCGTCCGCATCGAGCGGCAAGCCCGTCCAGCTTCCCTGCGGGTCAGTCGCGCTCGGCGGTGTGGCAAGGATCTGCCCGACCACGTCTTGCTTGGGCTGTTTCTTTCGCATCTCGCACCTCCTCTTTTTTATGAGGATGTGCGGATTTTTTGCTTTTATCCGGGGCGCTTAATCAAAATGATGCCCGTTCTGGTCGCAGCGCGGCGGCAGATCGTCTTCTTCCGGCATCGTCTGGAAAAGCGCCGGGACACGCTGGCGCAGCTGTTCGGAAAACGCCGGGTAGTCCGGGTGCGTCAGCGGCAGCAGAATAAGCTGTTTTCGCTGAAAGAGGCTGTCGGCTGCCGTGAGGCACAGCGCATCGCCGTTGGCGCTCTCGCGCACACGGTGCAGCAGGCGAAGCTCAGAAATATCCGAATATTCAAAATAGATCACCGACCGCTCGCAGAAGATCTCGACCACGTCGGGCAGGCAGCGAATGGTGTCTTCCGGGGTCAAAACGTAGCGTTTCATGTCACTTTACTCCAAGTTTACCGCATTTATCGCAGGTAAATGCGCGCATTTCCCGTGTATGCTTCCACGACACCGACGCGCTGCGCGCTCGGCACGTGCGTTTGCAGCTCTGCGTACAGCGCGTCCGCGTCGGCTGCGTCACACGCGATGAGCAGGCCACCCGCCGTCTGCGGGTCGTAGAGTACATCCTGCACCGCCAGCTCGACCTGTGCGTCGACCATGTTCTGCGCAAACGCGCGATTGCGGTACATACCGGCCGGCAGAATGCCCATTCGGGCAAACTCCAGCGCTTCCGGAATGAGATCGATGCCCTTTGTGTCAATGCACAGCTGCACATCGCTGCCAACGGCCATCTCGCTGGCGTGACCCAGGAACGAAAAGCCCGTCACGTCGGTGCAGGCGTGGACGCGATAGTTGACCATCACGTCGCGCGCCGACTTGTTGAGCGTGGTCATGAGACGCTGCGCAAGCGCCTTGCCCTCGGGCGAGAGCAGGTCGGCCTTCTCCGCCGTGGTCAGGATACCGATGCCCAGCGGCTTGGTCAAAAACAGCACGTCGCCGGGCTTCGCGCCGGAGTTGGTGAGGATCTTGTCCGGGTGGACAAAACCCGTGACGGCCAGCCCGTATTTCGGCTCGTCGTCGTAGATGGAGTGGCCGCCGGTAATGAGCGCGCCGGCCTCGTAGACCTTGTCATAGCCGCCGCGCAAAATCTCATGCACGGCCTCTTTGGGCATGGACTCCGGTACCGCCATGATGTTCAGGCACAGCTTCGGCTCGCCGCCCATGGCGTACACGTCTGACAGCGCGTTGGTCGCAGCAATCTGGCCGAAGGTATACGGATCGTCGGCGATGGGCGGGAAAAAGTCGACCGTCTGCACCAGCGCCAGCTCGTCCGAGACGCGGTAGACCGAAGCGTCGTCGCTCTTATCAAAGCCGACGAGCAGGTTGGGATCATGATGCACACGGATATCGCCCAGCAGCTGCGCAAGGATACCCGCGCCGACCTTCGCGCCGCACCCGGCACATTTCGCAAGTTTTGTCAATTTGATCTCGTCTTTCATGCTTAAACCTCCCAAGTATTCTGTCCCGGGACGTTCCGCAGAACGCCCGTATATTCCAAGATCGCCTGTAGCACACCGCCGCCGATGGCGATGGCTTTATCCGAGGCCGTGAGGCAGTAGTCTGCCTGTGCGCGCGGGTCGACATCCCCGGCTTTCATTCCGGCAAAGACCGGCGTCCCGTCGGCAAGAATCCCGCGTAGCACACCCGCGATGGTGCAGACCATCGGTTTGCCGTCGACCTCGCCCGCAACGTCTCCGGCTCGCACCTGCGCGCCGATATCGAGCAGCTGATGAAACACGCCGTCAGTCGGCGCGCGCAGCACCCGCTCCCCGGCGAAGCCGCCGATGAGGCCGGGAATGTTGGTATTCGGAATGGCGCTGCCCGCACGGATGACGCGCCCGAGAGTGTGCCCGCGCATCGTCTCGATGACCGCGTGGCAGTCCTGCCCGGCGGTAAAGCCCGGGCCGACACCGATGACGAGCGGTGCATCGTGCATCGTCGTGCCAAGGTTGCGCTTGGCCAAAATGGCATCGACCAGCACGTCCGGCCGCAGCCACGCGCGGCAGGCTGCCTGTGCGTCCGGCAAAACGGGAATGCGCCCGGCGCGCAGGATCTCGTATGCGGCTTCGGGCGAGTCGGCGCGCTGCGCGGTGACATCCTCGACCTGCCAGGTGTCAAACAAAACCGCCTGTGAGAAGCAGACCGTGCGGCGGATGGCCGTGGGTTTGGGCAGGTCGGTCATGACCACGCGCAAGTGCGCGCGGTGCAGCCGCAGCGCAATGCCCGAGGCGAGATCACCCGCGCCACGGATCAGGACAAGCATTCAAGCCACCTCCTTTGCAGCGCAGCCATGGCCACCGGGTACGGCAGCAGCGCAGCCAGCGCTTTTGCGTTTTGGATATCCTGTTCGGATTCGACCTGATTGATGAGTACGCGCGTACAAAGTCCCTCTTGCCGCAGAAGCTGCGCCAGGAGCGTAGGCGTGACGCTCACGTCCGGCGAAACACCAAGCTTTTCGGCAAACAGCTGCGCGCGGTGGACGCTCTGCGCGGCGCTTTTCCCAAACCCGGACGCACCCACGACCAGAATGGTCTGGTTCGCCTCGGGCGGGATAACCGGCTCGTGCGGTGCATGGGCTTTGAGCGGCAGACGCTTTGCGCCGTCGGCCTCGGTGAGAACATAGTCGGCAAGGCGCATGAGCGTGGAGAACGGCAGCTCCGGCGGGCCAAACTTGCCGTGTTCGGACAAAGACCCCACGCACACGCACGGCGCGGCGTCCAGCGCTGCGGCAAGCGCCTGCGCCGTGGGCGAAACCAGGCAGGGCATGGTCTGCTCGGGAAATATATGTGTGGTGGTGCAGACAATGACGCGCGCGGTGCGCGAAAGCTCCGCCGCGAGGGTGCGCAGCAGAGTTGTCTTGCCGCCGCTGCCGATGATGGCAGTCGTGCCGGGGCGCACCGAAAGCGCCTGCGATACGTCCATGTGGCAATCTCCTTTGTGGTCGTTCCGTTTTTCTATTGCTATGATAGCATTTGCGCGGCTCTTCGTCAAGAATATCGGCTTTTTGTTGACAATGGCGAATTTTCCGTGGTAGAATAGAGATATGGAACAGAAAAGTTTTCGACCCGTCCTGACCATTCGAATTTTCGGCGAGGAGAAATGCTTCGGGCCGGGTGTGGCAACGCTGCTGCACCGCGTGCGTGAGCTGCATTCGCTGCGCGCCGCTGCGCTGTCGATCGGGATGGCATATTCGAAGGCATGGACTATTTTGAAGAATGCCCAGCAGTCGTTGGGCTTCAAGCTGCTCGAATCCACGACCGGCGGCCGACACGGAGGAGGTGCGACGCTGACCCCGGAGAGCGAAAAACTGCTTGAGGTCTATGACCGCTACTGTAGCGAAGTGCGCGCCTTTGCCGCGCAGAGATTTGAGGAACTGTTTCAGGATATCCTGTGAACGAATCGTTGCCCCGGCGGCAGCCCCGCCGGGGTTTTCTTGCATTTTCTTTGTCCAATAACCATGGGTGACCCCCTAGAGGGTGCAAAGCAAAATTGAGACGGCAAAAGCCAGAAGACAAACACGCAACGCGCTGCGGCGAAGCCGCAGCGCGTTGCGTGTTTGTCTTACCATTATACCTGCGCGAAATACGCCCGCAGGACATCATCAGGATTTGCGCAAACGCTTCCCGGCTTACCGGGCGGTAACTGTACCAGCCCGCGCGTTTGCTCTATGCGGCGAACGCCGCAACTGCGTCAAAAAGCCTGCACGGCAGCGCGCTCTGCCGCAAGTGCTGCGCGGTAGCTTGCCAGATAGCGGTCAAAACCCGCCTCGTCCTGCGCATCGGGCGCAAGCGTGGTGCTTTGCACGTCGGCGAAGACTTCCTCGGCCAGATACGCCTCAAGCGTCTGGCCGGGCTTCTTTTGCAGC
Source organism: uncultured Oscillospiraceae bacterium (assembly GCA_964434135.1). Classification (GTDB taxonomy): domain Bacteria; phylum Bacillota; class Clostridia; order Oscillospirales; family Oscillospiraceae; genus CAG-170. The sequence goes on along the minus strand of CAYSTN010000008.1, from coordinate 26,864 downwards.
ATATACGCCGCCAGCAGCGCCATACCATACGGCCCGCCCTCACCGGCAGAGGCCATGCACGTCACCGGTGCATGACAGGCGGCTGCCATATACCGCTGTCCGACGACCGGCGTTTTAAACAGGCCGCCGTGACCGGTCAGCGAATCGATGCTCACCTGCTCGCGCGCAAGGATATCCATGCCGATCTTCAGCGTGGCCATCGTTGCATACAGCTGCGAACGCAGGAAATTTGCCAGCGTGAAGTGTCCGTCCGGCCGCCGCACGACCATCGGCCGCCCTTCGTCCAGGTGCGTGATGCCCTCGCCCGCCATATAGTTGAACGTCAGCACGCCGCCGCAGTCCGCGTCACCTTCCAGGCTCTTCTGATAGAGCTTCGTAAACAGTTCGCCCGTCGAAACTTCCGCGCCAAACAGCGCCGCCGTCTGCTGCAAGACCGTCGCCCAGGCGTTCATATCGTTCGTGCAGTTGTTGCAGTGTACCATGGCAACCGCCCGCCCGGTGGGGGTCGTCACCAGATCGATCTCCGGATAGACCTGAGACAGGGGGCGCTCGAGTACGACCATCGAGAAGATCGACGTGCCCGCCGAGACATTGCCCGTGCGCGGCGCGACTGCATTGGTCGCGGTCATGCCCGTACCCGCGTCACCCTCGGGCGGGCAAAGCGCGATGCCTGCCGGAAGCAGACCGCCGAGCCACGCGCTGCCCGCTTCGTGCAGCGTTCCGGCTTCTTCGCCAGCCACCAAAACCTGCGGCAAAACGCTGCGGATGTTCCACGCGAAGCCGTATTGTGCCGTCAGCTCGTCGAACGCGTCCAGCATAGCCTCGTCGTAGTTCAGCCGCTGGCTGTCAATGGGGAACATTCCCGATGCCTCGCCGATGCCAATTGCGTTCACGCCGGTGAGAATGTGGTGAACGTAGCCGGAAAGCGTCGTGATGTGCGCGATGTCCTTTACGTGCGCTTCCCCGTTTAAAACAGCCTGATACAGATGCGCCACCGACCAGCGCTGCGGCACGTTAAAGCCAAAGCGCGCGGTCAAGGCTTCCGCTGCCTGGGCGGTGATGGTGTTCTGCCACGTTCTGAACGGTGCAAGCAGATTCCAGTCTTTGTCGAACGCCAGATACCCGTGCATCATGGCCGACACGCCCATGGCCGACACGCGACCCGGAAGCGTTCCGAGTGCGCTGAGCGCGGCGCGCAGACCCGTCTGCACCTCGTCCATGTGATACGTCCAGATGCCGTTTTCCAGACTGCTCTTCCAGGTGTAATCGCCGCTTTTGACGATCTCATGCGCGCCGTTCATCAAAACGGCCTTGATACGCGTCGAGCCAAGCTCCAGACCAAGGATCAGGTTTTCACGCTGTGTTGCCATGGTAATCGTTCTCCTTTTCATCGACTCGCACTGCGGGTCAGGTTTTTCTATATCGTAATGCGAAACGGCCACAGTTGTCAACTGTTTTCGTCGCGCGGTCGCTATTTTGGCTGAAAAATCGCCGGGTATCTTATGTTTTTCAACGCACGGCGCAGCCGGATTTTGTATCCTTTTCGCCTGCAAATGCAAGCCAAGGCTTGACCGCGCGGGCGGAAATGAGTATAGTATAGAGTAAGAAAGACCGCGCGGGGGACGGCGGCGCATAGCGCTGCCGACGACGGTTTGCACATTTTTTCAACGCAGAAAGGAATACAGCACTTATGTACGAGATCACCTTCCAATTTGAAAACGGCGCACAGCCTGTCGTCTTCTCCGCCGCGCCCGGCAGCACCATCCTCGAGGCCGCCAAGGCCGCCAACGTCGCCATCGACGCACCCTGTAACGGCAACGGTTCGTGCGGCAAATGCCGCGTCAAACTCCTCGCAGGAGAAGTCAGCGGCGTGCAAACCGGCCACATTTCCGACGAGGATTACGCCGCCGGTTGGCGGCTGGGCTGCTCGGTCAAGCCTACAAGCAACATCACCGTGCTTATCCCCGACATTGCCTCGGCCTACCAGAGCCGGATGAAGACCGCCGACCTGTCTTCCGGTGAAGAGATCCGGATCTTCAACCAGCTGCAAACCGATATCCGCGCGGCGGGCATCGACTTTGACAATGACTTCGTGCAGACCAGCCTGACCCTGCCTGAGCCGACGCTCGACGACACTATGCCCGACACCGAACGGCTCGTGCGCGGCGCGCAGGCCGCCTTTGACGGCTGCACCGAGGTCAAGCTCACCTATCACACCGTCAAAAAGCTTGCCAAAACGCTGCGCGAAGGCAACTTCACGGTCTTTATCAGCGGCACACTGACAGACGGCGTTCTGACTGTTTTGGATATCAGCGCACAGGCCATGCCGCTCTACGGCTGCGCCATCGACATCGGCACGACCACCGTGACCGGTGTTCTGATGGATCTGACCGACGGCACACTGGCCGCCAAGGCTTCTGCCGGTAACGGCCAGATCCGCTACGGCGCGGATGTCATCAACCGCATCGTTGAACAGCAAAAGCCGGGCGGCGATAAGCGGCTGCAGGAGGCCATCTTAAAAGAAACGCTCGTGCCGCTCGTTGCGGCCATGTGCAAAGCGGCGCATACCAGTGTCAGCCGCATCCTGCGCGTGTGCATCGCGGCCAACACCACCATGAACCATCTGCTTCTGGGCGTGGATGCCGACCCCGTGCGCATGGAGCCCTACATCCCGACCTTCTTCCAGTGGCGCGGTCTGCGCGCACAGGCGCTCGGCTTCCCGGCCAATCCGGACGCGGAAGTTTTGCTTGCGCCCAACATCGGCTCTTATGTCGGCGGCGATATCACCGCCGGTGCGTTCACCAGCCTCATCTGGGACAAAGATGAGTTCTCGCTGTTCATCGACCTTGGTACAAACGGCGAGCTGGTCTTCGGCAACCGCGATTTCATGATGTCGTGCGCCTGTTCCGCCGGGCCTGCGTTTGAAGGCGGCGATATCTCCTGCGGTATGCGCGCGACCGACGGCGCGGTCGAGGCCGTCACCATCGACAAGACCACCATGGAGCCGACGCTCACCATCGTCGGCGAACCGGGGCAAAGGCCCATCGGCATCTGCGGTTCGGGCATCATCGATGTCATTGCCGAGCTGTACCGCACGTCCATCATCTCTGCCAAGGGGCAGTTCGTGCGCGAGGGCGCGCGTGTGGCGCGCGACGAACATGGCATGGGGCGCTATATCCTCGCCACCGCCGGTGAAAGCCAGACCGGACGTGAGATCGCCATCACCGAAGTGGACATTGACTCGTTCCTGCGCGCCAAGGCCGCGATCTTCTCGGCCATCAACATCATGCTCTCGTCTTTGGACATGGACGTCAGCGTACTCGAACACGTCTACGTTGCCGGTGGCATCGGTTCGGGTATCAACATGGAAAACGCCGTGCGCATCGGAATGCTGCCCGACATCGACCGCAGCCTGTTTGAATACCTCGGCAATACCTCGCTGTGCGGCGCTTACGCCATGGTGCGCTCGGACGCGGCGCTGGCCAAGGTCGATGAGCTGGCCAGCAATATGACCTATCTGGAGCTTTCCACCAACCCGCGCTATATGGACGAATTTGTCGCGGCCTGTTTCCTGCCGCATACCAACCGGGAACTGTTCCCGTCGAGCATTCAGGAGTAAATCATGCAAGTGCAAAACAACAAAGAAGAAGTCCCCTTCGCCCACTATGTCGAACGCTTTGCCGCGCTCGACGCAAGCGAGGCCGCCGCGCGCTGCCAGACCGACTTTGACGGCCACGCATTCACGCTCACGCTGCTGGGTGAACGCTACACCATCACCTGGCCGGAATATTCCATTCAGGCCGCTTCGCCCGATGCGTTCGCGCTGCGCAGTCTGCCGTGCCAGACGTTTTTGCTGCGCTATCTGCTCGAAGGGCGCGCTGCCGCGCCGTCTGCCAGGTATCAGACGTTTCGCGAAATGCCGTGGGGCGAGCTGTACATCAGCCCGTATACCGGGCGCGTTCTGACGCGCGCAGCCTTTACCTTCGGCACACGGCTGATGGCATTTCGCACCGCGAGCGAAGCGCTCGGCGCGCGTCCCCTGCCCCACGGTGACGCGGGGTATGAATATGACTTCCTCGGCGGCTATCGGATGCAGCTGTTCGTCTACGCGGGTGACGAGGAGTTCCCGCCCAGTGCGCAGGTTCTCTACAGCGACAGCTTCGCATCCGGCTTTGCCGCCGAAGACCGCGTAGTCGCGGGCGATATCCTCATTTCTGCCCTCAAAGCGCGGATGTAATCGTTTATTTTAGGAGTTGACAGTATGGAATTTCAGTATCGCGCCCTGCGCGCAAAGCTCGAACACGTAAACGTCACCGAGCAGGAGCTGGAGCGGCAGCTTCTGCGTCTGCAACAGCAAAGCCCCCGCCGTACCCCGGTCACCGACCGCCCCGCCAAAGACGGCGATGAGCTGGTTCTGGACTACGCGGGCTTCTGTGACGGCGAACAGTTTGAAGGCGGCACAGCCGAGCAGCAGACGCTCGTCCTCGGCAGCCATACGTTCATCCCCGGTTTTGAGCAGCAGCTCGTCGGCGCGCGCTGCGGTGACGATGTCACCGTTCAGGTCACCTTCCCCGTCTCTTATCATGCGCCCGCGCTGGCCGGAAAAGATGCGCAGTTCCGCTGCCACATCCATGAGATCCGCACCGTCTCGCCCTATGAACTGGATGACACATTCGCGAAAGAAGTCGGCGGCTGTAACTCGCTTTCCGAGCTGCGTGAGCAGCTGCGCCTGAGTCTGGAGCAGTACTATGCCGAGCGCGCCGAGCTAGAGCTGCGTGAGCGTCTTGTGCAGCAGGCCGCTGCCACGCTCGATTGCAAGCTCGACCCCGCCGCCGTGGAACAGGCCGTCGACGAACAGCTGGAAACGCTTTCGGCGCAGCTTGCGCAAAAGGGGCTGACGCTTGAGGACTATTGCAAGTTCACCAATTCCACCATGCAGCAGCTGCGCGAAGACGCGCGCGGCGGCGCGCAGCAGACCGTACGCATCAAGGCCATGGTGCATCGCGTGGTCGAGCTGGAAGACCTGCACGCGGACGAACAGGACGTCGCGCAGGCGCTCAGTGAGATCTGTAAGGCCAACCACATGACCATGCAGGAGCTTCAGCCGTACTACGACGAGCGGTTTGCCTCCGCCGTGGAATACAGCATCCTGCTGGCCAAAGTCACCAAGCTCATCCGCGAAAGCGCGATCGTGGAATCCTGACCGCTTTGCAATGCCAAACGACCTTGCAGCCGAACCGGCTGCAAGGTCGTTTTTTTGCACTTTGTTGGGGTAATGCCAGCCGCAGCGCGTTGCGTGTTGTGTGTATACCAAAAGTCCGGTTCAGCGTTTTGCGGTGGAATTGGCAAGCAGCTGGTGTGCTTCGTCGGCGCTGAGTTCGTAACCCCAGAGCAGCTCGTATATCTGCTGCGTTTTTTCGGTCATGTCATAGTCGTAAACGTCCGGATACAACAGATTTCCCAGCCACCACACGCCAAGCAGCATATTCAGACTCGGCGGGTTCGACAGCCAGTTGTACGGTGCGCCGGGAATCTCATAATACGTCCCGTTCTCGACGGCGCGCAGTGTCACCCATGCGGCATCATCCGCGACCGTGTCATAGATGCTGCCCGCACTGAAAACAATGACATCAGGGTCAAAGTGATACAGCTGTTCCAGATTTATCAGGTTGCCGCCGCCCTTGTTGCTGACATCGTCAACGACGACCGCATTCTCTGCGCCGACCAGCTCCAGTACCTGCGACTGCGTCGAGCCCTTCGCGTTTGCCGACAAACCGTCCGTGCCGGAGGTATAGAGAACGGAAACGCGCATATCCCCGGTGATCTTCGCGCTGTTTTCCGCAGCCATCGTGAGGGTTTCGTCGACGAACGCGGCCAATTCCTCGCCGCGCGCGGCCTTGCCACTCAGGATCGAACCAAGGGTACGGAAGGCATCCGCCATGTGTACCAGATCGGCCTCGATGAAGATGACCGGGATGCCGACCTGCTCTTGCAGCGCGTCAAGATCGCCGACCATATCCCCCTTCTTATCGCCCAGGTCGATAATAAGCTCTGCGCCGGAGACCAGCAGCGCTTCGAGGTTCAAGCTGGCCTTGCTGCCGTACATCTGACCCGTCTCGGGTAGGTCAGCCAGACGCGCGTCCAGATACATCTGCTCGTTCACGTCGGGCGTAGAGTGGACGGTCATCATGTATTCCGGCGCGATGATCGAAAGGAACATCGTCGCCACCGCGCCGCTGGGCGCCACTTTTGTCAGCTCTGCCGGAATCTCGACCACACGGCCAACGCTGTCCGTAAACGAGACGGTCTGCGGCTGAGCTTCGGCTTCCGGCTCGGGCTCGGCCACCGCTTCCGCTGCGGGTTCACTTTCCTGCTGCGACACGGCGGGCTGTTCGGTCGACTGTGCTGGCTCGGACTTGGCCGCGCAGCCCGTCAGGCACGAAAACAGCAGCAGCGCCGCCAGCAACAACGCAAGGATCTTGGTTCGTTTCATGGTTATCCTCCTCAAAAAATAACGATATGCAAAAAAGAAAAGCATCGGTACTGGTATTCAGCATACCAGCACCGAACGCAAAAAGCAAGCGCAGATTCCTTATTTTCAAATCATTTTCAAAATAATTCGGTAATTCCGAACGAATATGGCACACAAAAGCCCCCCGGCGGCAGTTTTCAATAAGACAGCATGAATACATCGTCGACATAGGATAGCCACCGCACGGGACACCGCAAGAAAAAATGCGATACTCGGTTGTGAAAACCAATTATCGCATTTTTGAGATTACAATTACGTACCTTACCAGTCTAATTAAAAAATAGGCTAAAGAATCAGCTTCCTTCTGAGTCTTTATTCTCCTCTGTTAGATCAATTTGATAGTAGTTAGCCTGTCTTTTTAGATCATTATAGTCAATATACCATTGTGGGATTGTTTTTTGCTTTGCGCAGCACTTAGAGCATGGTCTTAGTCTCTTCTTGACATCCAAATAGTGTGCTGGATAGTGGGCAGAGCAGCATCCGACTTTATTGTGGTAACACTTTCCACTAATCGAGCAATAGACTGTGAAACTTCCATACGGAGTATCATTGTTATCTATTGGCAAACCTTTATCAAATGATACACAGAGCGGAACACCAGCCACCTGCCGAAGACTTTTCCCTCGTATTTTTTCAAGAAACGTAGCTTTGCCAGCTAAATACTCTTGCTCTTTTCTTTGCTGTTCTTGTTTCTCGGCATATAACTGTTTCTTTCTACCATTTATTAGTATGAATATAACACAGATGACACACAGAATCTGCCCACCAAGCAAGAATACACATATGGAATATTCAGTGTCATTAGAGGTGTACAGGAACACATTCCAGTAGCTCATTGATGTTGGGATGACTCGTTTTAATTTATATGTAGCATTGAAGTCTGCGGTTGAGCCAGCATATCTCCTACCGCCTCGTTCCACAACATGAACATTTTGTGAGATAGTCAGCGTCTTTTTGTAGTTCTCATTCTCGGAATATCTATACTGCTTACTTGTCGATTTTCCAACATCATCTATACCATCAAGCTCAATAAATTGAGATGTAATTGTAAAGAATTCTTCCGCGTTGACAATGATGACTTCTCCGTTTTTGAACTCCTTATCATTCAAATAATGCTTGTATTCCCAATCGTTTCCAATGCTGCCGTGCCCGCCAATACGGTCTATATCACAGGCAATTTTTATAGAAATCCGGTTATCAGTGGGATAAGATAACAGATATTGATTTTTGTGTATGCTGTACAGAATAGATATAATAAGTGGAAATGCTACAAAAACAATTAAAGTGATAGTTATTATCAGATTGTCAGATGTTATAATTTTGAAGTAACCCAAATAATTAGCAAACGAAAAGACCACCTGAAAAACAATGTAACCCCAAAAACAGCAAATGGCTACTTTTAGCGCATTATGAATGGGAACCATTTCCCATATATAAGCAAGAAGCACAATTACAGTAGCACCCAGCAGTATATTCTGAATCCTTGAAAACTTAAAATTGGTAGGTTTACCCACAACACCACTTCTTTTGATCTAAGCCATTATTTCTTGCTCTTTGAGATACTGATACAACGTGGAGCTAGATTAAGTAGCCCCCGGCGGGGGGCTTTATGCTTGTTTATCAGTCCGTATCGCCGCCGAGCAGCGGGCGCAGCACACCGGCTGCGTCAAAGCGCGTGTCGTGTGAGGTCGTGAGGAAGACCAGCTGTGTCGCAGGGTCGGACAGTACATCTGCCATTGCGGTGGTCATGGTCACAACGTCGTTGGCCGTCTCGGTTGTGATGAGGACGCGGCTTGCGTACTGCGCGACAGACGGCGCAGTTGTACCCAGCGCGAGACGGATGTTGCTGCCGGTGAGGTTGGCCAGAAGCGTCTCGGCGCAGTCTTCCAGTGCGGCCAGCTGCGTGATGGCCTCGGTGTCCCATGCGACCGTGCCGTCACCGGGAATGGTGAAGTTGTCAAACAGCACCTCGTCAAAGCCCAGCGTCTCGAGTTCGAGCGCGATCGAGGCCAGATAGCTGCGCGCGTCGAGCGAGTCAGGCCGCAGCCAATAGCACCGGCGCTCGTCCATCCAAAGCTCGCCCGAAGTCGTCATCAGCGCAGCGGAATAGTGCTTGGCGATGAAGTTCGGATCGGAGAACGCAGGCACACGCGCGATGACCGTCAGCTCCGGCCGCGCGGTCAGTTCGGCGATGAGCGCGTCACACGCGGCAATGTCGGCGTCTGCGGTCTGGGTGTCGGCGATATCGGTGGAGTAGTAGAAGTTGCCCAGCGGGCTTTTTACGTCGATGAGAACGGCATTGTAGCCTTCCTCGGCAGCCAATGCCTGCCGCACTTCGTCCACACCGTCGGCCAGCATGGTCGTGGAGATATAGAACCCTTGCAGCTGCACAGCCGTGGCGGCAGTTTCTTCTTCCGCCGCATCGGCCAGCACCGTCTCAAAGGGATATTCCTCGTCCGTCTGCACAGCATCGGAAGGCACGTCGGCACGTTGCAGCTGCTGCTCTTTGTCAAAATACACGCCGTCTGGCGCATAGACCACATAGCGCCCCAGGTAGCTCACGCGCGCGAGAATCAGCAGCGCCACAAGCAGCACGGCAACGAGCGCGATGATGAGTCCGCGGCGCACCAGACGCTTGTTGCGGTAAGAAAAGATTCGCACGGGATCTTCCTCCTCTTACGCTTCCATCAGCGCCGCCGTGACGCGACACCAGTCCTCCTGCTGCTCGGTTGAGAGAACTTGCAGGCCGTTTTGCTCGAGCGCAGCCAGAATCTCCGGCAGGCGGGTGTTGAGGATGCCGGAGCAGATAAAAATACTGTCTTCACGCAAGAACTCCGGCACGACGCGGCTGAGGGGAATAATAACATCCGCAACGATATTGGCCAGCACCACGTCATACTGTCCTTTGAGCGTGTCCATCATCGCTGTATCGCCGATGACATCACCAGTCAGCGCGGTGAAGCGGTCGGTAAAGATCTGGTTGATGGCTGCGTTCTCACGTGCGACATCTTCGGCCTTGGGGTCGATGTCCACGCCCGTGGCGTGTTCCGCGCCGAGCAGCACCGCAGTGATGGACAAAATGCCGCTGCCGCTGCCAAGATCCAGAACCCGTTCGCCGCCCTGAATGGCCTTTTCCAGTTCGCGCATACACATCTGCGTGGACGCGTGTGCGCCCGTACCGAAGATCATACCGGGGTCGAGCAGCACCTCAATGCGATGCTCCGGGTTTTCCGGGTGCATCCATTCCGGTACGACCAGCAGCTTTTCGCCGATGGGCAGCGGCTGGTAGTATTGCTTCCAGTTGTTTTCCCAGTCTTCGTCTTTGACGTTGGCCGGTTCGACGCACAGCGCGCCAAAGTCCACGGACGGATACTGCGCGCGCAGCGCGTTGAGCTGATCTTTCAGCTGGCTGATCGTCTCGGGCGCTTCCGGACCGTCGGAAAGATAGAGCCGAATCTGCGACAAGCCCTGCATTTTCTGTTCCAGCGCGCTGTCGACATAGTCCCAATACTGGCGGTTCTGCTCCAGAAAGTCATGGAACTGCGTCTGGTCATCGACGATAAAGCTGTCAAAGCCCAGAACGGTCAGCCGGTCGCCGACCAGATCAATCGCCGCCGAAGTGGTTTTGATGGTAAGTTCGATCCACTGCATGATTTGCCTCCTGATTTTCGGATGAAAATCGCAACATCGAAAGTTTGCATCTATTTTACATGAAAACAGGCAAAATAACAAGGGGTAATCGCGAGAAATGCCCCCGCGCGGCCTGTTACAGCTACGCAGGGGGCGAAGGATGGAACTATTTTCTGCTGAGAAGGCCGTTCTGGTACGCCTCGATGGCCGAGGCGATATGCTCATGCAGGTACGACAGGGACTCGATCAGATTCCCGGCCTGCATGGCCTGAAGCAGCCGATAGTGCGTCTGCACGTTTTCCGGGCGCGGCGGAACGAACGCGCGCGACTGGAAAATACACAGCTTGACCTCGTACAAAAGCGTCTGGTACATATTCATGAGCCGTGGACTTCCGGCAGCCGCGACCAGATAGGTGTGAAAATCGATATCCGCGTTCAGATTCGCGACGGAATCCGTGTCCAGATCGTGGCGCGAAACTTCGTAAGCCAGATCGTGCAGCTTGGGCGGCACACAGCCGGAGCTGACGATCTGCCGCACGGCCTCACGCTCTAACAGCTCACGCAGGTGAAAGATCTCCGCGACATCGTCGGCCAGGATTTCCTTGACATAGATGCCCTTGTTCGCCACGCGCTCGAGCAGTCCCTTGGATGTCAGAAAGGTCATTGCTTCGCGCAGCGTATTGCGGCTGACGCCGTAGCGGGCGACAAGCTCCGCTTCCGTCAGCTTTTCTCCCATTCGATAGCGCAAAGAGTAAATATCCTCTTCCAGCATATTCGAGATCGCTTCCACCGTTGAGATCGTTCTGAGTGCCGCCTTTGCCATCCGATACCACCTGTTCTGTTCTGTTTTGCAGCCGCTGCGGACGGAGCCTCACATCCGGAGCGGTCATCGCGTTCGATGCTCGTGTATTCCAGATTTTTCTTCTGCTTTTATTTTATACGATCTGTAAAACAATGCAAGACTTTTTTGTGCAAAAATACCGAAGTTTTTCCGGTTTCTTCGCTCACAGGCACGTATACCCGCCATCCACGGACAAGACCACGCCTGTCGTAAACGTCGAAGCGTCAGTGGCCAGATACAAAGCTGCGCCCACAAGCTCGTCCGGCGTACCCACGCGCTGCATGGGCGTGCCGCCGATCCACTTCTTCACGGCCGGGTCGTTGGGCGTCTCCAGCCGTTTGCGCGTCAGCGGTGTGCGCATGAAGCCGGGCGCGATGGCGTTGACACGGACATTGCGCTCGGCCCACTCGTTGGCCATGCATTTTGTCAGCATGATAACGCCCGCTTTGGAGCTGTTGTACGCGCACTGCTGCTGCGGCAGCGGGTTGACAACCAGCCCGGACATCGACGCAATGTTGACGATATTGCCGCCGCCCTGCGCCAGCATCACCGCGCCGACCTCACGGCTGACGAGGAATGTTCCCGTCAGGTTGACCCCGATGATACGCTGCCAGATATCCAGCGGCATTTCTTCTGCGGGTGCGAGCTTATTCACGCCCGCGTTGTTGACCAGCACGTCGATGCGGCCAAAGCGCTCTTTGGCATAGGCCACCATCGCGCGCACAGACTCCTCGCTGGAAATGTCGGTCTTCCAGCATTCGCACTGTACGCCGGTCTTCTTCACGCGCGCGAGCGCTTCCGGGAAGAGTTCTTCCTGCAACCCGGCGATGAGAACATCCGCACCCGCCTCGGCAAAGCCGACGGCGATCTCCAGCCCGATGCCGCGCTCCGCGCCGGTCACGATGGCGTGTTTGCCCGCAAGGGAGAATTTATCAAGGATGGACATAAGACTTCCTCCTGTTGGTTCAATGAAAGGAAACGACTCAGAACGTGGCCCGGTCAGGGTCAGGTGCTTCGCCGCAGATAGGCATTTCGGCGATCAGGCGCAGATCCTGCTCGTCCAGCGTAAAATCAAAGATATCCAGATTTTCCGTGATGCGCGCCGGAGTGACGGACTTCGGCAGCGGGATAAAGCCCATCTGCACGCTCCAGCGCAGGCAGATCTGCCCGGCGCTCTTGTGGTACTTTTCGCAAAGCGCGCGCAGCTGCGGCGCCTGGAACGCCGCACCCGTGCCAAAGGGGCTGTAGGCCTCGATGGCAATGTTGTTTTTCTTGCAGTACTCGACGATCTGCGGCTGCGTCACACCCGGACACAGGCGCAGCTGGTCGACCATGGGCAAAATCTCGCAGTTCTCGCGCAGCAGCTCGATGTGGTGCGGCATGAAGTTGCTCACGCCGATGGCGCGGATGCGCCCCTGCTTGTAGAGTTCTTCAAACGCACGCCATGTGCCGATGGTCGCTTCCTGCCAGATGGTACGGTACTGGATGGGGTTCGGCCAGTGGATGAGATACAGGTCGAGATAGTCTGTCTGCAACTGCTGCAAGGTCAGCTCGAACGCCTCCATCGTGGCCTTGTAGCCGTGGCAGGCATTGCGCAGCTTGCTGGTGATAAAAAGTTCCTCTCTTGCAAGGCCGCTGCGCTGCACCGCTTTGGCCACGACTGGCTCGGTGCAATACGCCGCCGCCGTGTCGATCAGGCGGTAGCCCGCCTGCAACGCAAAGCACAGCGCCTCGGCGGCCGCTTCGCCCTGCGCCTGATGGGTGCCAATGCCGATGCACGGCATTTTTACGCCGTTTTGCAGCGTAACAGTCCGTTCGTTGTTCATCATACGCGGGTATTCCTCATGTTCTGTACGCGCAGGATGGAGTTGCGCAGATTGCGGCTGATCTGGTCATAGTCCTTGTTTTTCAGCGCGTCGTGTTCCTGGAACATCCAGTCGCCACCGGCCGCGATGATGTGGTTGCATTGCAGCAGCGGCAGGAAATTGTCGCCGTGCAGATTGCCCGTGACCATAAAGCGCATGGAAGGGAAGGGGCCACTGAGCATATCGATGGTGGCCGCGCCGCCCATCTCATAGATCGGGAAGAACTTGATGAGTTCCAGCCCATATTCATTCGCGGCCATCAGCTCCGTTGCCGTGACGCAGCCCGGGACGACCAGCACGTTGTTATCCACGCAAAGCCGGACGATCTTTTCGCTGAAGCCCGGCATGACGATGAACTTTGCGCCAATGTCGATGGCCTGCTTGGCCTGATCGACGGTGAGGATCGTGCCCGCACCGGCCATGAGTTCCGGGACTTCCCGGAGAATATTTTTCAGATTCTGCATTGCGTGTTCGTCGCGCATCAACACTTCCAACACCGGAAGGCCGCCGTCGACCATCGCTCTGGCCGCCGGAACGGCGCTGTCCGTCTCGGCATAGGCTAGAATCGGGAAGATGCCGGTCACGTTCAATACATCCATTACGTTGAACATCATAGTTCGCTCCTTTTCTCAGTCGACCCAGTGAAGCGGCAGCTCCACAAGTGCAGAAAGCTTTTCCATATTTTCTACCATCGCGTCCGTCAGCGTCAGCTTGCCGGTTTCGAGCGCCGCGTGGCGTTTACGCCACTCGATCTCGCCGGGCAGGAAGATCTCCTGCGCACCCTTGGCCTTGGGACGGGCTTTGAGTTCGTCGGCCATCTGCTGCACACGCGCCCGGAATTGCTCTTGCGGCATCATCTGCGCAACATCGACGGCCACGAACGCATGACCAACGTTGTTTTTCGACCTCATATCCAGATTCCAGCTGTGGACCTGGCTCAGAAGTCCCGCGCCCGTCAAGACCGACGAAAGCGTTTCGACCAGCATGGCCAGTCCGTAGCCCTTGTGCGCGCCGACCGGCAGCAGGAACGAATCCTGCGGGAAGGCGCTCGGGTCGGTGGTGGGCTGTCCGTCGCGGTCGACGAGCCAGCCGGGCGGCACCTGCTCGCCCTTTTCTTTCGCCATAACGACCTTTAAGGCCGCGACATTGCTCAGCGCCATGTCAAGGAAGATGGTTTGATCGGGCTTGTACGGCAGCGCGAAGGAAAACGGATTGTTGCCGATGGCAACGCCGCTGCTGTTGGGGATGGCCATGTTGGGGTCGGCGTTGCTCATCGCCAGACCGACCATCCCGGCCTGCGCCGCGAGATTGGCATAATAGCCTGCCGCGCCAAAGTGGCAGCTGTTGCGCACACCGACGTAGGCAATGCCGGTGGTCTTGGCCTTTTCGATGGCAAGGCGCATGGCCTTGCTGGCCGACACCATGCCCGCCGACGCATTGGCGTTGACGATGGCCCAGGCCGGGCCTTCGGCCTCGATCTCGGGCACGGCTTTCGGGTCAAGCCCGCCCGCGCGCATCTTCAAAATATACTGGTACAGGTTCTTTGTGCCGTGTGAGAGTACGCCGAAGGTATCGGTCGTGACAAGTACCTGCGTGATCGTGCGGGCATCGGCTTCGCTCACACCGGCGCGCAGCAGCGCCTCGGTGGAAAAGCGTTCGAGTTCCTGCACCAAAATCGTTTTCATTCGTTTGCCTCCAAGTTATTCTTTGCACACTGCGCGCCGGGCGCTCGGCAAGAGCGTTGCCTTCCGGGCGCTTCAGCCGTTCTGCTGCTCACACAGTTGAGAAAACTGCTTGTTGATGGTCTGACTCTCTGTGATAATGGCCTTAAACTCCCGCAGATCTGCCGTTCTGCTCAAAAAGCTCTTGCCCATTTTCGACGAATCGCACAAAAGCAGCGCCGCTTTGGCATTCTCAATGTAAGCGCGTTTGATGAATGCCTCTTCTTCGCTCGCCTCGGACGCGCCGCGTTCGGGATCGAACCCGCAGGCCGAGACGAACGCGAGGTCGGCATTGTACGTGCGGATGGTCTGCACGGCGGTCTGCCCGACGAGCGAGACGGTTCCGGCGCGCGGCTTGCCGCCGGCGCACATCACGGTAATGCCGCGACGCGAGGCCAGACACAGTGCCGTTTTCAGGCTGTTGGTGATGACGTAGAGGTTGGAGAACCCCTCGATCATCTGCGCGAGAATGTAGACCGTGGAGCTAGAGTCGAGGAAGATGGTCATACCGTCCCGAATGTAGCCGATGGCCTGTCCGGCGATGATCTGCTTTTGCAGGATGTTCTGCTTTTCACGCACGGCGTAGGGGTCTTCGACGGCATTGCCCTCGATGAGATACGCACCGCCGCGCACGCGCTGTATCTGATGGCTTTCTTCAAGCTCTTTCAGCTCGCGACGCACGGTCGCGCTGCTGACGAACAGCCGGTTGCACAGGTCGTTGACCGACACATGATGCTGCGAGCGCAGAATTTGCAGTATTTGATTCTTTCGTTCATGATCCATTGGGATATCCTCCATGTAAGTCTTCAAAATACATTTTGGAGGATTCGTCCGCTTTTTGCAACATCCTCCGCTTAAAACGCATCTCTTATGCTGTGCAGATTTTGCTTGTCATAGCCCTTTATTTGCTGTATGGGAATGCTTTCTCCTGCACATGATAGCGTCGCAGCGCATTTGAGAACATAAGCGTCGCAACAGCGTGGTTTTTGAATTGGCTCCAGCTCCGACCCGCGAAGCCGCGAGAGTCGGAGCTGAAATGCTCCCGTTATCCCATTATGCTGGGCAGCCAGGTAACAAACTCCGGCACATACGTAAACAGGAACAGACAGATAAACAATACGATCAACATAGGCATCTCTGCCTTGAACACCTTTTGCAGCGGTGTTTTGGTGATACCGCTGGTGATGAAGCACAAAAAGCCAAAGGGCGGGGTGACATTGCCCAGAATGATGTTGATGGAAGTCACAACGCCAAAGTAGATCATATCAACGCCAAGCTCACGTGCAATGGGGATGAGGATCGGCGTAACGACGAACGTCGCGATTTCCGTGGGGAAGAACATACCGCAGACGATGAGGATGATGTTGACGATCAGCATAAACATCATCTTGCTGTGCGTGAAGTTCAAGATCAGCGCCTTGACGAACGCACCGAGACCGGACTGCACGACAACATAGTTCAGCGCAAACGCCGCAGCGAGACAGGCCATGACCATACCGGCCTGCTTTACGGTGTCGCAGATGGCCTTGTACAGATCCTTCCAGCCCATGACCTTGTAGGCAAATGCCGAGATCAAAATGGCATAGAAAGCAGCCGCGACACCGGACTCCGTCGTGGTCACGATGCCCACGTAAATGCCGCCCAGCAGAATCACCGGAGTGACCAGCGCGGGCAGTGCGTGCCACGTGAAAGACAGGAACTCTTTCAGGCTGTAGTGCCGGCCACGGGGATAGTTCCGCTTGTAAGACAGGTAGCAAACGACCCCGCAGAAGCCAAGGCAAATGATAACCGCCGGGATCACACCGCCCATAAACAGCTTGCCAACGGACGCGCCGGAGAGCATGGCAAACAGAACCATCTGAATGCTTGGCGGGAAGATCGGGCCGACAACCGCCGTGGTTGCAGACAGTGCGCAGGAGAACGGCATATCGTAACCGTCTTTGCGCATCTCCTCGATCTCCATGATGCCGCTGCCCGCCGCATCGGCGACGGCAGAACCGCTCATGCCCGCGAAGATCAGCGAAACCAGAATGTTCATGTACGCCGTAGCGCCCTTCGCCCGGCCGAAAATCGCCTTTGCGAAGGAATACATATAGTCTGAGACCTTACTCGAGGTCATGATGTTCGCCACAAAGATGAACAGCGGTGCGGCGATCAGGGTCGTGCTGGAATACAGGTTCGCTACGACCGTATCAGCCAGCAGCCCCAGATTCTTCCCAACCGCCAGCAGGTACGCAGCCGCACCCGCCAGCATACTGAAGCCGACCGGAACACGTACCAAAAAACAGATCATCATCACAATGATCGGGATAAACATGGTAAAGGAAATATCCATTAACATTCACTCCTCTTTTCACTCGGATTGAAAATACCGTTCCGTGCAGCGCGTGCTGCGGAACCGTATCTCACTGGGGGTCATTCTCGGCTTCTTCCAATGCTTTGCTGACGACCGTTTCCTTCACAGGCGGTGTTACACATTCTTTGATAAAGAACCACACACAGTAAACGATCGACATCGTAATAAAGAAAAGCCACAGACCATAGAGGAAGCTGAACGGAATATTCAGAACTTCCGTTTCCTTCTTGTGCATCCAAATTGCATTTTTCAAGCACGGATACCAGATAACGACCAGCAAAACGGTCGTGATAACATTCGAGATCATGCGGAACACTCTTTGTACACCGGCCGGAAGCCTGTCGTACAGCAGCGGGAAGATCACGTGCGAGTCTGTTCTGCCGGAGTAAGAAGCCGCCATAAGCGCGCTTGCGACATACAAGACCTGACACATTTCGTTGATCTCAAACACGGCTTTGTTCAGCACATAGCGGTAGACGATCATGATGAGATACATGATAAAAACCGCAGCGAACAGGATCGCCGGAATGTGTATTTCGAAAACATCCAGCAGCGTCATGACGCCTTTTCCCGGTTTTTTTAACTGCTTCATTCTAACCCTCCTGACATCGTTTTGGGTTTAACGGCGGACAGCTGAACCACTGTCCGCCGTTGGAATTGGGAAATTTATAATTGTGCCAAAAGAAAACGATCAATAGTTCTTGCCCATCTCACGGATCGCGTTGATAAGATCCATATCGTAATCGGCGCAGAATTTGTCGCTCAGGAAGGCGTCCATGACCTGCTCGCCGTAGGCGGCTCTTTCTTCGTCGGTCATGTCATAGATCACAACGCCCATGTCCTTCAGTTCCTGAACCGCTTCCTGATCGGTCTGGATCGACAGCTCGCAGACGTAATCCGCAGCTTCCTTCGCGCACGAAGAGATCAGTTCCTGAACAGCCGGGGACCAGCTGTTGAAGTGTTCGTTGTTGACCGCAAAGCCGTCCAGAGACAGGTAATGCTGCGACAGGGTGACAGACTTGGTAACCTCAGCCAGACCGTTTGCAATCAGACCCGTCAGGTCAACTTCCAGACCGTTGACAACGCCGGTCTCAATGCTCAGATAGCAGTCGGAGAATGCGACGGGGATGGGGTTGCCGCCCAGAGCGCCGGTCATGGCGATCATGTTTTCAGCGGGCGAAGATCTGAGCTTAACACTGGCCAGCGCCTCTCTGCTGTCAACCTTCAGATCCTGGTTCAGGCAGATGTTGCGGTAGCCGCCTTCGTACCAGCTCAGCTGGCGAACGCCCAGCTCGTCCTGAATGCGGTTCATCAGCTCAACACCAACGGGGTCTTTGTCCCAGAAGTCGCGGACGTGGTCGATGCTGACCCACATATACGGGCAGAACGTACTCTTGAGTTCGGTGATGTACTCCATCGCGTAGTTGAAGGAAGTGACGATCATGTCGACGTCGCCCTTCATCAGCGCTTCATATTCCATGCTCTGGTTATACAGTGTACCATTGTAGTAGACCTCAACGGTGACTGCGCCGCCGCTGCGTTCTTCCACGATGTCCTTAAAATAGGCTACACCGTTGCCGGAAGGCTGCGTCTCTGCGCCAAAGAACGAAAAGACGATATTGGTTTTCTCATAAGTCGGAGCTTCTTCTTTTTCTGCCTCCGGCTCTTTTTCTGTTGCTTCACTCTCCGTCGCGGCCGGCGCTTGCGTTTGCGCAGCGGGCGCTTCTTCCTTCGGGGTGGTTGTTGCTTCACTGCTCGCGCACGCCACCGTGCCAAGCAGCAGGGTCAGACACATGAGAATCGCAAGAACTTTTTTCATTTTTAAATGGCCCTCCTTAGTAAATTTAGATAGTTCTGATTTGGATTTTTTTATTTTTTTGGTTGAACTATCTATCTGTATCGCAAATCTATCACATCCTGTTGAACAATGCAAGCAATGGCGAATTTGTTGCGCAGATGAAAGCATTTTTCAGAAAAGTATTCAACATTTGAGCAATTCGAATCACTGCCGCTTCCAATTGCATCATAAAACGCACAGAAAAAGGAAACCGCCTCGCCTTGGCTCTCCCTCTGCCAGAGCTGTCAGCGAAGCTGACTGAGAGGGCTTTTCTCTGTGCGAAAGATACTTTTTTCGCACAAAACAGACGGGCTTATGCCGTTGGCATAAGCCCGTCCCCCGTGTTTCCACACCTTCAAGCAGCAAAGAGAGCTAGTCGGCAAGCTGCGGTGCGTTCGCCGGTATCTGCTCCAGCAGCGCCAGCGCCGCCTGCTCCCAATCGCATACAAATGCATAGTCCGCGTATTCAAAGATCGGTGCGTGCGGGTCGGTATTGATCGCAATGATCTGTTTCGATTTTTCCATACCGGCCAGATGCTGCACCGCACCGGAAATGCCAAAGGCCAGATAGATCTCCGGCTGCACGGCCTGACCCGTCAGGCCGATCTGCTGGTGATACGCCGCATAGCCCGCGTTGACTGCGCTGCGGCTTGCCCCGACCGCCGCGCCAAGCGCGTCGGCCAGCCGCTGCAACAGTGTAAAGCCCTCGCGTGAACCGACGCCCTTGCCCCCGGCGACGATCACTTTGGCCATAGACAGATCCTGCGCCTGCAACACTGTGCGCGCAAGCAGCTGCATCTGCGCCTGGCTTTGCGGCGGGGCGATGCGCACGACCTGCCCGTCCGTCCGCGGCCACGTGCGCCCGCCCGGCAGATAGATACCCGGACGGATGGTTGCCATCTGTGGCCGCGCCTGCGGGCAGATGATGTCCGCCATCAGCGACGCACCAAACGTCGGCCTTGTCATGACAAGCAATCCGTCCTCGCGCTGCGCAAGCTGCGTACAGTCGGCGGCCAGTCCCGCGCCAAGCAGCGCCGCAGCCGTTGCCGCGCTCATGCGCCCGGCGCTGTCGGCGCAAAAGAGGATCGCTTCCGGGCAGCTTGCGCGCGCCGCGCACGCAAGCTGCTCACCACGCTGCTGCGCGTTGGCTTGCCCACACAGCACATAGACCTTCTGCGCGCCGTGCGCGAACGCCTCTGCCGGGCTGTGTTCCTCGGGCAAAAGTGCGCATAACCGTGCCGTACCGTCCAAAAGCGACGCGCAATGCTCCAGCAAGCCCCACTGCGCCGCGCACGGCCGGTCGATGGATACCCAGTATTCTCTGTCAGCCATTGTGCTTCTCCCCGCTCGTTTTGAGCAGCGCCGCGAGCGTCTGCGCCCCGTCCTCACCCAGCCAGACGGTCTTGCGGCGCGAATGCTCCTTGCGGCGCACCGCGATGACGCGGGTCGGCGACGCACGCCGTCCGGACAGTCCCGCAAGCTCCAGCTGCGCAAGCGTCAGCGTCTTGACCTGCATTTCGTTTGCGCGCCGCAGCGCGCGCAAGCTCGGCAGCGCCGGCACGGCCTTGCACTCGCTCACGCACAGCACTGCCGGCAGCCGCAGCCGGTATTCTTCCGCGCTGTTGCCGGTCTGGGTGCGGAGTGTGAGCGCCGGCGGCGTGAGCGTCAGCACGTCCACGACTTCGCTCAAACAACTGTAGCCCAGCAGCGCCGCGATCTCCGGCCCGACCTGTCCCGTCTCGCCGTCGACGCTGTGGCGGCCGCAGAACACCACGTCCACAGGCCCCAGCTGCCGCAGCGCAGCAGCCAGAACTTTCGCCGTGACATACGTGTCTGCCCCGGCGATGCCCGCGTCGCAGATGTGATACAGCTCGTCCGCTCCGGCCAGTGCCCCTTCGCGCAGACACTGCGCCGCAGACTCCGGCCCCATCGTCAGGCAGATGACCTGCGCGCCCGTTTCGCGCCCACACGCCATCGCCAGATTCAGCGCACTCACATCCGCCGGATTGGTGATGTTTTCCGTTCGTTTGCGGTCAAGCGTATAGTCCTGCTGCAACGGCGCAGACAGCGCCGCCGGGACCTGCTTCATCAAAACAGCGAACCGCATCCCGGCTCAGTGCTTTCCGGCGCGATACGCCTGCCCCATTGCGTCTGCCGCAAGGATGGCCGCGCCCAGCGTCTGCTGGTTGACGACCAGCGCCTGTGTGTGCGCCAGCGCGTTGTGGTAGACCATCTTCTCGGTCATGATGTCCACGTTTTCTTTCGTCGGCTCAACGCCAAGCTCGCGAAGCGTCATCGGCAGCCCCACCGCGTCAAGATAACGCATGATCTTTTGCAGCTCGTCCACAGCCGCATTTTCAAAGACCAGCTGCACCAGTACGCCGAAGCCTACGCGTTCGCCATGCAGCGCGTGTGCCGCCTGCGGCAGTTCGCTGAGTCCCGCGTTCATCGAGTGCGCCACCGAGCAGCCGGTATTCTGGAAGCCCAGCCCGCTGAGCAGGGAGTTCGCCTCGATCACGTTTTCAAACGCCTCGGTGATGACTCCCGTGTCCAGCGCCAGCAGCGCCTTTTCGCTGTCTTGCATCAGGATATCAAAGCACAGCTCCGCGATGGCCATACCGGCCTTGCACGGCAGATAGCCCTTGCCGACGCCGTTTTTGATCTGGCTGCGCGCACACGCGCGCGCTTCAAAGAACGTCGAGAGCGCGTCACCCATTCCGGCCACGAACAGCCGCTTGGGCGCGTGCAGGATGATCTCGCTGTCGATGAGGACAAGATCGCTGCCGCGGTGGAAGTTGATGCTGTGGTCGTGAACGCCTTCTTCCGTGTACACGACGGACAGCGACGACACCGGTGCGTCGTTCGAGGCCGAGGTCGGCACGATGATGACGTGCAGATCCATCCCGATGGCAGCTGCCTTGACCGTGTCGAGCGTCTTGCCGCCGCCGATGGCAACGGCGCAGCCGATCTCATTCGCCTTCAGCTCTGCCGCGACGCGGTCGATCTCCTTCTGGCAGCATTCGCCGCCGAAGCGCTCGAGAACGAGCGTTGCATCCGTTCCGGCGAACTGCTCTTTGAGCCGCGCGCCGAGGCTGTCGTACAAAAAGCCGTCAACCAGCGCAAACACGCGCGGGCTGTAGCGCTGCGTGTACGTATACAGATTGTCGAACTCACCCGGTCCCTGGATATAGTTCCACGGCGCGGCGAACGCGCGCGTGGTGCAGGTCATGGGTGAAAAAAATACGGGGATCTGTTTTTCCTGTTTCATACTGTCTCCTCCACAAGCAGAAGCTTACTTCACCTGATCGAACGCCGCATAGACCGGGTCGAGCGCCGCGATAAACGCCTGATACGCCCGGAAGCCCTCGTCATACAGCTTGACCGCCTCGGGGTTCGGCTCGACGCAGCCGCTGACGTGGACGCACTTCTGCACGCTCTCGTCAAACGACGCAAACACCCCGGACGCAACGCCCGCGAGCATCGCCGTACCCAGCGACGAGTCGCTGTTTTGCGTCAGCATGAGCGGCACATTGAGCATATCGGCCATGATCTGCCGCCAGATCGGGCCTTTCGCGCCGCCGCCGATGAGTGTCGGCTTCTCGACCTTGAGCTGTAGCTTCTTGATCGTCTCGAACTCGGCCTTCATCGAATAGCCCACGCCTTCGAGCGCTGCGCGCGTGAAGTGCGATTTGTTGTGGTCGGCGCGAACGCCCAAAAACGCAGCCTTGCGGCTCGGCGCATCGTTCACGCCGCCCAAAAACGGCATAAACAGCATCCCGTCGCTGCCCGCCGGCGCTTTTTCAGCCAACGCGTCGAGCAGCTCATACGCATCCACGCCCAGCTGCTGCGCGTCGGCCATTTCCTTGTCGCCCAGCACGTCACGGAACCAGCGGTAGGTCGTCGCGCAATAGCGTGTCGCCGCGCCCGGATACCACAGCCCCGGTACGACGTGCTTGTAGCTGACGAACCCGCGCTGGCGCAGCGGCCCGCGCGTCACCGAGATGATACGCCCCGCCGTGGCAAGCTTGATGACCATATCGCCCTCATGGATCGCGCCGTTGGCATATGTCTCCATCACTGTGTCGGTCGAACCGACATACACGCGCGTCTTGCGCGACAGTCCCGTCTCGGCTGCGGCCTTTTCGCAGATCGGAGAAACTTCGTCCAGCGGGCTGACGATCTTCGGCAGCACATCGGGTGTGATGCCCGCGTAGCCGCACAGCGTCTCGGACCAGCAGTCGTTCGGCACGTCCATAAAGTGCGAGCCCATTGCGTCGATGTAGTCCGTCACGAAATCGCCCGTCAGCCGGTAGCGGATATAATCCTTGGTGAACATGATCTTGCGAATGCGCTTGTAGTTTTCCGGCTCGTGGTCGCGCAGCCACATGATGTGGATGAGCGTTCTCGACGGTGACGGCTGGTTGGCCGTCGTGTCGAGGAAGTAGTCCCACTGCGGCTCGAAGCTGCGCGCATACTCCATGCCGCGCATATCGGCCCAGTAGATGGCGTTGCGGATGACCTTGTCATTCTCATCGAGATAGATACCCGACTGCGACGCAGCCGAGATGGCCAGTGCCGTGATCTGGTCTGCCGGAACGCCGCACGTGGCCAGCAGGCGCTTCGTGACCGTGCAGAACGCAGCATAGAGTGCGTCCGGGTCATGCTCTGCCCAGCGTTCACGCGGATAGAGAGTCTTGTATTCCTCGGTTGCCGTGACGACGGTCTGACCCGCTTCGTTCAGAAGCGTCGCTTTGACCGACGAGCCGCCATGGTCAACACCCAAAAGATATCGCATACGCTCCTCCTCTTAGCAGCACGCGTCAAGCAGCACAAAGATGTCCTCGACCGCCAGACGTTCGCCCTCGACTGCGGACAAGATGGCCTTGTCCGACGGGCTGGCCGTGACGATCAGCTTTGCGCCCGTGCGCAGCGCGTCGTCCATCCGCATCCGCGCCGTCTTCTCGATGATATTCGGATAATAGGCCGCAACCACGTCGTTGCCGCAGCATCTGGTGTTCTTGCGGTTGAGGAAGATTTCCTTCCACGCTCCGGCCATCGCGCTGACCAGCGCTCTGGGCGGCTCCGTCTCTTCGAGATCTCTTGCCAGGCGCTCCGAGTCGTGATAAGTCACGGGGATGTCCAGCGGCTTGGTGATGTGCAGCTTCTCCTGCTCCAAAAGCTCTGCAAAATACGACGTTGCCGTGCGCACGAGAGGCAGCTGCGCGCCCCAGCGCGGATACTCCTGTACCAATACGCGCGCGGTAAACGGGTCGAGCGCGATGAGTGTCTGGCACCCGGTCTTCTGCACCGCTGCGGCAAAGTCCTTCGCACGCTCCTGCACCTCGGCCAGATCGCCGATGAGGTCATAGAGGTCTGCCGCCGGGGTCGGCTCGTCACGCAAAACGGTAAACGCCACACCGGCCTTCTTCAAAAGATGCATCGCCGCAAGGCCGATCTCCGGGTTGCGCACAACGACCGCGTCACCCAGCACCAGCAGTACCGGTGCTTTTTCCGGCAGCGCCTCGACGGCCGCTTTCAGCTCGCCCGTCAGCTTCTTTTCGCCGTAGAGCGTCGTGTCCAGCGTCTTGTCAATGACGGACTGGATATTCTCCGGCAGCTGGCCGGAGGCCGCCAGCTCTCTGCGCGCCTCGCGGATAAAGAGTGTCGGGTTGAAGCCCGTTTCGCACCAGGCCGAGCAGTTATTGCAAAGGAAGCAGGAATACATTGCTTCCGCAGTTTCTTTCAGCACCTGCGTATCGTGCAGCGAGAATTTCAGCAGCAGTCCCTTTCCTCTCGGTGTGTGCAGCTCACGTCCCGAGTTCAAGCCGATCGGGCAAACGTGGCGGCACATCCAGCACATATAGCAGTTGTTGATCTGTCTGACCGCTTCCTGAGAAAACATAAATCGATCTTCCTTTCTATCTTGTTGATACCCTGCGTTGTCCAATGTTCGATCACGCCATGCCTGCGCCGCGCGTCAAACGCCCATCTTGAACGGATTCATGATGCCGTTCGGGTCAAAGAGCTTTTTCAGCCCACGGTAGATCATCATGCTGTTGCCGTACTGCTCTTTCATGAGGCCGCCGAGCTTGATGCCGATGCCGTGATGGTCGTTGAGCATACCGCCGTGCGCCAGCGCCGTGCGCACGCCGCAGCGCCAGATCTGGTTGTGCAGCCGCGTGGCTTCCATGGGGTCTTCCGGCGACGGGTCGAGGATAAAGCGGTCGTACATCATGCAGCCCCAGTCGTACCAGTGCGAGAAGTGCGCCAGGAACTTTGCCTGCGGGAAGTTCGTCTCAATGGCCTGCTTCATCGACCAGTAGATGTCTTCGATCTTGTCATATGTGCTGATGGTGTCCATCGTGCCGTACATCGTCGGGTACTGGAACACGTGACCCGGATAGAAGAACGTCACGCGGCGATCCCACCACTTGTTGCCGTATTCTTCGCCCATGTCCTCTGCGCCATAGCGGCCAATGCAGATCTCCTGCGCGTGTTCGTGTTCGATCTCGGCGATCTTCTCCATACCCTCGACTGCAATGTTCATGAATACGCCCGGCTTTTCCACGCCGACAACGCTCTTGATGACCGACTTCGTCTCGTTCTCGTCGTACAGACGCAGGATCGACGGCTTGCACTCGTGGACAAGATCCCGCCCGGCTTTCAGCGCCGACGAGAGATCTTTGAACAGGAATGCGTGGAACATCCGGCGCTCCGGAGTCTGGAACAGACGGAACTTGGCCTTGGTGATCACGCCGAACGTGCCTTCCGAGCCGATGAAGATGTCCTTGAGATACGGACCGGAGGAGTGCTTGGGCACGATCGAAGTCTCCAGCACTGTGCCGTCCGGGATGACCACTTCCAGCCAGATGCACATATCATCGATCTTGCCGTACTTGGTCGACAGCACGCCGATGCCGTTGTGCGCCAGGAAGCCGCCCACGGTCGAGCAGGTGATGGAGCTGGGAATGTGCATCGTGGAGTAACCCAGTTCATTGACGCGCCACTCGAGCTGCTGGAACACCACGCCGGCCTCGACCGTGACCGTGCGGGAGTATTCGTCGATCTCGATGACCTTGTTCATCCGCTTCATATCCAGCGACACGCCGCCGGCATAGGCCGTCGAACCGCCCTGACCGCCCGAGCAGCCGCCGAACGGCGTCACGGGGATTTTGTAATAATTGCAGATCTGCAAAACACGGGACACTTCCTCCGTGCTGCCCGGCAGCACGACCATCTTCGGCAGCGTAAGCGCCTGCCCCTTGGTGGCATACTGCTGCGTCAGCCAGAAGGTATCGTTTCCGTGCGTGATGAGGTCAGCCTGATCGAGCCGAACGTTCTCCACACCGACTACATCTTCCAGCTCTGTCCGGATAACATCCCAAAGTACTTGTGTGAATTCCATTTCTAGTTCTCCTTTACGCATTGATTGTCTGTGCAATGAGCCTTGCTTTCAGCTTTCCGGAATTTCTGTTCCCACCCGATCGCCGCGCGCCGCCTGTTCGCGGCAGCCGCCCGGTCGGCGGGGATCTGTATTTCGCCTCCCTCCGTTTGCAAGACCAACATAGCATCGTTTGTTTCGCCGCGCAAGGCGATGAGCGGAAGCTGCGCAGATGGTCGTTTTTTTCTCGCTTCCGATCAGGTTTTGATGTGATTTGCTCATGCTTTTGCCCCACTTCCGCTCATATAAAACCCCTGCACCCGCCGCGGCTCACCGCGCCCTTGGCTCTCCCTCTGCCAGAGCTGTCACCGCAGGTGACTGAGAGGGCTTGCTCCAAATCTCCACCGCACCCGTAGGGGCGGACGCCTCTGTCCGCCCGAAGTCTTTCCCTTCGCACTGCACTTGTTGCTTTGCAGCGCGCTTTCTAATTTGCTCTGCACCCGTAGGGGTCAGTGCCCGCGTCGCAGGCTGGAAAGGAGAAACCGAGCTTAGAGGAACGATGCCTCGCTTGCGAGGATTCGTTCCAGCAAGGTCGGTTTCGACGCACGGCAGGGCGAGGGATGTGGAGTTTGCTGCGACGCGTCTCCGCAGGCCATATCTTTTCTCTCGCAAGAGAAAAGATATGGAAGAAAAGAGTGCTT
>CAYSTN010000007.1:23046-38812 GCA_964434135.1 uncultured Oscillospiraceae bacterium | reverse complement strand
GATGAGCTTGGTCAAAAGCTCGTTGTTCGTCTGCGCGTGCCACTCCACGGCCTTGCCCTCGTGGAAGCGAATCCAGAAACCGTCGATCAGCTGCCCCTGATACGAAAGGGGCTTGGTCGCGTAGACGATGCCCTCGGCCACGCCGCGCATGGGCGAGATGAAGCACTCCTCCGTGGGGATATTGGGGTTAAAGAAGATGCCCTGCAAGCTCGTCTCGCCACCGCCGCAGAACTGCGCCTCGGGGATCATGCCGACGGTAAAGTCCGTGCCGTTCGCGCTCTTGTAGCGCAGCTCGCGGATGTGCAGGCTGTTGAGATAGTCGCAGCGCGCCTTGAGATCGCGGTTGTGCGCGTCCCAGGCGGCAATGGGATCATCGTTGACGCGGGCGGTCTGTAAAATGGCCTGCCAGAGCTTTTCCACGGCCTGCGACGCGCGCAGCTGCGGGAAGAGCTTCTTCGCCCACTTTTCGCCCGGCACTGCCGCGATGCACCACTGGTATTTGTTCTCGATCTGGTCGCGGTAGCCCTTGATGATGGGGTATTTGGCCTGCTGCGATTTGGCCATCTTCTCCATGTTTACGCCGCGCAGCCCGTCCGGGTCTTCGCTGATGAGGTAGATGCGGCAGGGAATCGTGTCGACGTAGTGCTGCCAGCGAGCCGTCTCATAATTTTCCAGCGTCGAGAGCGTCTTGAGACTGCGGTGGCGCAGGTGCAGCTTGGTCAGCGGCTGATAGTTCCAGTCGACCACGACTTTTTTGGCCTTGCGCTTGTAACACGCCTCGACCACCATCGCCACAAACTCCGGCTGATCGAGTTCGGCAGTGATGAAGACCTCCTGCCCTTTTTGCACGTTCGCGCCGACCTCGGCGATGAGCCTGGCATAGGCGCGCAATACGGTTTTTTTCATCAAAAGTTCCTCCTGTGGTTCTCGTTTTCTATAGTCTATCACAAAAGGCTGCTTCTGAAAAGGGATTTGTGAAAAATCGGCTTGCGGGACGGCGCTTTGCGCGGTATACTGAAAGAAAACGGACACGGAGGACCATCATGGATACCAACCAGCTTTTTGATTTTCTGGACGAGTGCCCCAGCGCGTATCACGCGGTCGACGCGCTGCGCCGCCGCCTGTGCGCACAGGGCTACACGCCGTTGTATGAACAGCAGCCCTGGACGCTTGTGCCGGGCGGGAAATATTTCGTGACGCGCAATGACTCGTCGCTGCTGGCTTTCCGTCTGCCGCAGACGCGCCCCGAGGGGTTTTTGTTGGCTGCTGCGCACACGGACTCGCCCACGTTCAAGATCAAATACAACGCGGACAAGGCTTCCGGCCCGTATGTTCAGCTCAGCACGGAAAAATACGGCGGGATGCTCATGGGCACGTGGTTTGACCGGCCTTTGTCCGTCGCCGGCCGCGTGGTCACGGCAAAAGACGGCAAACTCACGTCCCGGCTCGTGAAGATCGACCGTGACCTGCTCGTCATTCCGTCCGTTGCCATCCACATGAACCGCGCGGCAAACGACGGGTTTAAGCTGCTGGCCAACGTGGACACGCTGCCGCTGTATGCAATGCAGGGCGCGCAGAGCTTCCGCTCTATCGTAGCCGAGGCCGCCGGAGTCCGCGAAGACGAGCTGTTGGGCGACGATCTGAGCTTGTATGTGCGCACACGTGGCTGCACGTTCGGCGCGCAGGATGAATTTCTGCTTGCGCCGCGGCTGGACGATCTGGCCTGTGTGTACGGGCTGTTAGAGGGCTTTTTAAGCGCCGGGAGCAGCGGCAGCGTGCCGGTGTTCTGCGCGTTTGACAACGAAGAAGTCGGCAGCGAGACGAAACAGGGCGCTGCGTCGAGTTTCCTTGCCGATACGCTGCGGCGCATTGCGCTGGCGCTGGGTCTGGGCGAAGAAGATCACGCGCGGCTGCTGGCGCAGAGTTTCCTCGTCTCGGCTGACAACGCCCACGCGCTGCACCCCAACCATCCGGAATACGCCGACGCAGCGAACGCGCCGAAGCTCAACGGCGGTGTGGTCATCAAGTTCAACGCCAACCAGCGATACACAACGGATGGCGTTTCGTGCGCGCTGTTCGCCGCCGTCTGCCGCGAAGCCGACGTTGCCGTGCAGGTCTACGCCAACCGGTCGGATCTCGCAGGCGGCTCGACGCTTGGCTCTATCGCAACAACCAAAGTCTCCATCCCCAGTGTGGACATCGGCCTTGCGCAGCTGGCTATGCATTCGTGCGTGGAAACCGGCGGCGCGCACGACCTGGACGCACTTGGCCGCGCAATGTGCGCCTACTACAGCAAAACCCTGCGCCGCACGACAGATGGGCTTTCGTATTGACAAGCCTTGTCAACGCGCCGCGCGCATGGTAAGATAAGAGAAAGCATACCGCAAAAAGAAGAACAAAGGAGGCAGATCCATCATGGGCATGATCCTGACTGACGAACAACAGGCCATTCTAAACGGCAGCAAGGGCGAAACGCTTGCCAAAGTCATGAAGACGCTTGTCATGTTCGGCGAAGCATTCCACGCAGAGAAGATGGTCCCGGTCACCAGCAAGTATAACCATCTTGTCACATCCTTCGGCCTTGGCGTTTTGCAGCCGGTGTATGATCTCATGCAGCAGCTCATCGACGCCGGGGCAGTCTCCGGCCAGCAGTTTACCGCCGACCCGCGTCCGCTCGACGCGAACGTCCCGGCCAACCTGCTGCAAAAGCTCATTTTCAACCACTTTATGTACAACAAGCAGGACTTCTACGAAGGGCAGCTGCAAAAGCTCGGTCTTGTCGACCACGATGCGTTCACCTGCACCTGCTATATGTCCGAGGTCGGCAACAAGCCCGCTGAGGGCGATGTGCTGTCCTGGTCCGAGTCCTCTGCCGTCGTCTACGCCAACTCCGTATTGGGCGCGCGCTGCAACCGCAACTCCGGTATTCTGGACATTATGGGCTCGATCGTGGGCTACGTCCCGTATTTTGGCCTTCTGACCGACGAAGGGCGCAAGGCCACCTGGCTCGTCAAGGTCGAAACGACGCAAAAGCCCGAAGCGCAGCTGCTTGGCTCGGCCATCGGCATGAAGGTCATGGAAGCTGTTCCCTACGTTGTCGGGCTGGACAAATGGCTCGGCACGGAGCTGGATGATGCCGCCTGCACTTATTTGAAAGACTTCGGTGCGGCAACCGCGTCGAACGGCGCGGTGGGCCTGTATCACATTGCGAATCTCACACCCGAGGCCAAAGCGCAGGGCGAAGGGCTGCTCGCCGAAAACGCACAGGTCTACGTCATCGATGACGCCGAGCTGCTGCGCGTCAAAAACAGCTATCCCGTCGTCTGGAAAGACAAAGCCGCCAAGCCGAAGCTGTGCTTCATGGGCTGCCCGCATATGTCGCTGGAACAGCTCAAAACGTGGACCGACCGCGTCGAGACAGCTCTGCGCGAAGCCGGACGCAGCAAGGTCTGCATCCCCACGGTCTTCACCGCCGCACCGGCTGTTTTGAAGGAATTTGCGCAGACGCCCTATGCCGACCGGCTGAAGAAAACCGGCGTTATCACGTCGTATATCTGCCCGCTCATGTACATGAACAACCCCCTGTGCGGCAAAATGCCCGTCATCACATCGTCGAACAAGCTGCGCACCTACACCACCGCGCGGTATTATACCGATGATGAGATCCTTGTTCAGATCACGAAAGGAGGCGCGTCTGTATGAAAACCTTTCAAGGTCGCGTTGTAACGCCCGGCCAGGCACAAGCGCCCGCGCTCGTCTCGCATGGCGGCCTGAATACACTCGCTTCGTTCCAGAAATCGCTGCAATTTGGCGACAAGACCGCCAAATGCGGTGACCAGAACAACCCCGACCTCTACGGCAAGCCCATGGCCGGCAAGGCGCTGTGCCTGCCGCAGACCATCGGCTCGACCACGGGCGGTCTGGTCTTGTACTGCGCGTGCGCGATGGAGCGCCAACCGGCGTGTATGCTCTTCGCCAATCCCATCGATTCTCTGGCCGCTGCCGGTGCCATTCTCGCCGACGTGTGGCTCGAACCCGGCAAGATGCCGGTCGTGGACTCGCTGGGCGAAGAATTTCTCGCCTACGTTCAGGACGGTATGACCATCACGGTTCAGCCGGACGGTCTTGTCAGCGTAGAATAAGCATTTTTCTCGCGGCCAGAGGTGTGTTTGGCCGCGAGATTTTTATCAAAACGCTGCCCGGTGCGACTTTTTCTTGCATTTTCTGCCCATGGCTGGTATGATAACAGCATGAAAAAGAGAGTTGCCTATTATGTCAGCCGGAAAAACCCGCTCATCTGGCTGGCTGCGCTGGCGCTGATAGCCTCGGCGGCGCTCCGCATCGCAAATGTCTGTGGGAAAGGCGCAGACGCAACGACGGTGTGGTTTCTGGTCGTGCTGCCGGTCACGGGCTGTTTGCTCTATGTGCTGAATATTCTGCTCAGTGGTAAAAACCGTTTTTACCGTTCCGCTTTTCCCGCATTTTTGCTGGCTATCTACTATGGTGTCAAGATCACGCTTTCTCTGAACACCTCGTTGTGGATGGCGCTCATGTTCTGGATTGCGTATATCGCCATTGCCACATTCTACGCGGTGACGGTTTCCGGTCACGTCAAGACCACCATTCCCCTGCTGTTGCTTTTGCTTGGTCTGTTTGCTGCGCTGATTGCCATGCACCGGCACGAGTTTACCGCAGGCGGCTGGCCGGTCTACCGGCAGATCCTGCCCGATCTTCTGTTCCTGCTCGGCGGCATTCTGACGCTGCTCGGCACAAAGGTCTATCTCGACTCGGCCTATCATCCCACCTGGGGTGACCGTTCCGACGGCCGCAAGCTCCGTACCCGTGATCCGATGGCCGTCGTTGCCAGCTACATCATGCCCACCCGCGTTGGCTCGTCTAACTGCATCCATGAAACAGTCGAGATCAGCGCGATGGAGCGTTTCATCCGTGAAAAACGCAAGCAGGGCTTCACCAGTATGGGCATTACGCACGTGTTCCTCGCGGCCTATGTGCAGTGCGTGGCCAAATATCCGGGGCTCAACCGCTTCCTCTCCGGCCAGCAGGTCTACAGCCGCGATGACGACATCCAGTTCTGTATGGTCGTCAAAACCGAGATGGACACCGCCGCACCGGAGTCGATCATGAAGCTGCATCTGCGGCCCACCGATACCATCGAAGACATCTACGAAAAGCTCAACAAGGGCATTGCCGCCATTCAGGGGCAGGCCATCGGCGGCAGCAACTTCGACAAGACCGCCAAGGCATTCTCGCTCATCCCGGGTGTGTTGTTCAAATTCGCCGTCTGGTTCTTGAAAACGCTGGATTACTTTGGTCTGCTGCCCGGCTTCCTGCTGGAAGTCAGCCCGTTCCACGCGTCGATTTTCTTCACCTCGATGGGTTCGCTGGGCATCCCGCCCATTGTCCACCATCTGTACGACTTCGGCAATATGCCGGTGTTCGTCTCCTTCGGCTGCAAGTACCATAAAAACGAGGTTCTCGACGACGGCTCTGTCGTGCGCCGCAAGTACATCGACTATGCAGTCAACACGGACGAGCGGATCTGCGACGGGTTCTATTACGCAGCAGCGCTCAAGCATCTCAAGCGGCTCTTGTCCCGACCCGATCTTCTGGATAAGCCCGCCGCCGTGGTCAACCACGACATCGAGTAACATTTTTTCTTCCATTTCCCGCGCCCCGGTATCATTCGGGGCGCGGTCGATTTTCGTAAGATTTTGCAGTTTTCGGACTTTTCATCCAGACAAGTGTCGACTTTCTACAGATTATAGAACAATTTGCGTAAATTTCGCCCAAAATAAGCGAATCTGTCCATTGACGAATTGGCACAAATCCGCTATGATGGTAAGCATCAGACGCGCCATCCGCGCCGGATGTATTTTCCACGAAATCACTCTTTGCGGCGTACTGTGCGCCCGCTTGCTGTAAAACAGGAAGGAGAACGTATGAAAAAGCTACCCATCGTGCTGGCCGCTGTGCTGGTACTGGCGCTTTTGTGCGGCTGCACTCCGGCAGACGTTCCGGCCACGCAACCGGAAGCCCAGCAGCCTGTCACGCAGCCAAATACCGAGCCGCAAGCCCCCGCGGCTGACGAGGTTTCTGTCACAACCATGACGGCGGTGGTACTGACTACCGGCGAGCGGTTTTTGACCGTTCGCCCCATTGAGTTCAGCTCAAAAAGTGCTGTCGAGGTCGAGCTGGCGCGGGGCCTGGTTCCCGTCGGCGCAGACGGCTGGCCCATCTCCGTTTCCGAGCTGGCAGCCGACCAGCTGCTCGATGTCACATATCTTGGTGACTCGCTTCCCGGTGATCCGGCGCGCGTGATCGCCGTCGCGCTGCGCGTCGTTCCGGATGAAGACATTCCCTCAGACGAACCGGCCGACCTCACGCCGACTCAGCCGGAGATTCCGGCCGAACCGGAGCGTGAACCCTTCGTCACGCAGGAGCTTCCTGCACATGAGCCCGTTGTCGCTGAGATTCCCTATGACGGTCTGACGCTCTACGGTTTCCCAAGTATTCGCACTGAGATCGTCCGCAGCGGCAATGCCGATCTCGACGGTGACGGCAGCGACGAATCCATCCAACTGCTGCGCATCTGGGATCAATACGACCAGCAGTCTTTTATCCTGCGTCTGCAGCGCGGAAGCGAGATCTTTGACACGTGCATTTGGGAAAACGAGCTTGCCTATCCTGTCAGCTTCAATGCGCACATCTGGCTCGCTGACCTGGATTCCGACGGCTATCCGGAAGTCTATTTCAACGGCAACATGAACAGTGACCGCTTCGTCCTGAATGTCTGGTCGATGAAGACCGGCGCACCGGAGCTGCTCACCTTTGAAAACCAGGTTTTCTTAGAGGCGATGATTCTGACCATCGCGGATAACAGCCTTCAGCTGGAAAGCACGCAGGAAGTTCTCGGCTCTTATACTGCCGTGCGCGCCTATACGCTGCAAAGCGGGGCATTTGAACCGCTGGGTGACGCGTGGCAGATCGTCCCGGAGAACACCAGTTATTCACGCATGACCCTTGTGCGGGAGCTGCCCGTCACATTGGCCGACGGTACGGACGGTGTCTTTGAAGCCGGTACGATCCTGCAAGTCACCGGCACCGACGGCAAGAGCTTCGTCGATGTCATTACGGACGACGGCACAAGCGGCCGCATCGCAGTCGAACAGCCTGCGGGCGACTGGCAGTGGTACATTGACGGCGAGCCGGAGTTGAGTTTCTTTACGCTGGTTCCTTACGCGTAAGCTTTCGCTTGCACAAATCCTTTCTATCCGCTATAATAGATTTGGGCGCGCTGTGATGGTTCGCAGCGCGCCCAAATGGTTGGTTGTGTAAAAAGACGTCTTTTCCGATCGCAGCCCCCCTTTGGATTGGATTTGATAATTTAATATCATTTTGTAACTATTATACACCATTTTGTAATATATTCAAGCCCACAATTGCAAACTCTTTGTAAACGCACAGAAAGGCCGCCCTATGAGACAAGAAAACAACAACTGGTTCGCCCGTCACCGCACGACGGTATTTGGCATCGCTGTAGCCGTGCTGATCTTAAATGTCGTGCTGCTCATCGTTGTCCCCACGCAAACGGCAATCCACCTCGATCAGACTGTCACCCAATATGCCGCGGATGACGAAGCATTCGCGCAGGAACATACCCTGACGCTCGACGGAACACTCACCAGTGGTGCGTTCTCCAATTCCACGTTCTCCGGAACGCTCACCATTTCGGGTCTTGACGGGATGGAGCAGCCCGTTTCCGTCTATCTCATCCGTGAAGATGCCCGCTGGCACTGGGCATCCGATGTCCCGTCCGGCCTACATGAGATCAACGCCGGAAAGCACTTTGACGATCTGGTCATCACGCTTTGTCCTGCCTCGGGCTTTGACGCAGCCACGGCGCACTTCTTCGCGCCCAGCGCCGCGCATCGCCGCGCTGCACTGGTGCAGTTGTCTTCCTATTTTGGTTGATTTGCACAATTTTTAATCTTGTTTATTGTTTAATTCGTCCAAGTCCGCCCTTGATTTTTTTCCGTTTTGCGCGTATACTCGCTAGTGTAAACAGAAATCAACAACAGTAATTGCATGGGAGGCAATGATTATGAAACTCAGAAACATTCAGGAAGTCGAAGAATTTCGCAAGGTCATCCGCACCTGCGAAGGTGACGTTTATCTCAAAAGCCAGGACGGCGACGTGTTCAATCTCAAGAGCGCACTGAGCGAGTATATCGCCCTTGGCCAGCTGCTCAGCGAACAGGGTGACAACCTCGAGCTGTTTGCCGACCGTCGTGAAGACGAAGCCACGCTCATTGGTTTCCTCGCCGAGCTGGAAAAGAAAAACGCCGCGCTGTAAGCTTGCGCATTTTCTGCCGCGCCTCTGGCGCGGCATTTTTTTATCGCAAAACCGACCTGTACAACGCCTTTTTCTTGCAAAACGGCGCGCTGCGTGGTACGATAAGAAAAAAGGAGGCGCTGCTATGAATTACGCCGCGATCAAAGACTGCGACATTGCCAACGGCCCGGGTGTGCGCGTGAGCCTGTTCGTCTCCGGCTGCCGCCACCATTGCAAGGACTGTTTCAACCCCGAAACATGGGACTTCGCCTACGGTCAGCCCTTTGATGATGCCGCAATCGAGCGACTGCTCGCGCTGCTCGCGCCCGATCACATTCGCGGCATCACGTATCTCGGCGGTGAGCCTTTTGAACCGGAGAATCAGCCCACGCTGCTTGACCTTTCGCAGCGCATCAAGGCGCGCTACCCGCAAAAATCCATCTGGTCGTTCACCGGATACGATTTTGAGCGCGATATTCTGGCGCAGAATCTCGGCCCATGGGACACCACACACGCGCTTTTGTCCCACCTCGACGTACTCGTCGACGGGCCGTTTATCGCCAGTCTCAAAAATCTCAACCTGCGCTTTCGTGGCTCGTCGAACCAGCGGCTGATCGACGTTCCCGCAAGCTTAAAAACCGGAACCGTCGTCCTCTGGGACGAGCGGCAATAGGAGGCCACATGGAAACCATCAAAATTCACTATTTTTCCGACGACCTGCCCCGTCTGAAAAAGACTGACAAGGGTGACTGGATCGACCTCTACTGCGCCGAAACCATGCACCTGCAAGCAGGAGATTTCGCGCTCATCCCGCTGGGCGTTTCGATGCAGCTGCCTGCGGGGTATGAGGCGCGCACCGCGCCGCGCTCGTCGACATTTAAGCGCTGGGGCATCCTGCAAGCCAACTCCATCGGGGTCATCGACAACAGTTACTGCGGCACGAGTGACGAATGGAAGCTCCCGGTCTACGCCACGCGCGAGACAGTCATCGAAAAGGGTGACCGCATCTGCCAGTTCCGCATTTATGCGGTGCAGCCTCCCATCGAATTTGAAGAATGCGCCACGCTTAGCGAGACGGCGCGCGGCGGCTTCGGCTCGACCGGAGTCAAATAATCACGCAGAAAGGAAGTACGTTTATGAAAACCCTGCTCAAAGGCGGTACTGTTGTCTCGGCTGCGTATTCGCGCGTCGCAGACGTGCTGATCGACGGCGAAACCATCGTCCAGATCGGCGAAAACCTCTCGCCGGACGGCGCAAAGGTCGTGGATGTCGGCGGAAAGCTCCTCTTCCCGGGCTTTATCGACGCGCACACGCACTTTGACCTCGATGTCTGCAACACCACGACCGCTGACGATTTCGCCACCGGCACACGCAGCGCCCTGCATGACGGCACGACGCTGGTCATTGACTTCGCCTGCCCGAATAAGGGCGAAACGCTCGCCTATGGACTTGACCTGTGGCACAAAAAGGCCGACGGGCGCTCCAGCTGCGACTACGCGTTCCACATGACCATCGACGACTGGAACGAGGGCATCCGAAACGAGATTCCTGCCATGTTTGGCGCGGGCATTCCGTCGTTCAAAATGTACATGACCTACCCGGCTATGATGATCGGGGACGAAGATCTGTTTTCCGCGCTGCTGGAGCTGAAACAGTACGGCGGCATCGCGGGCGTACACTGCGAAAACGCGGGCGTGATCGACGCACTCATCGCCCAGCACAAAGCCGCCGGGCTGACCGAGCCCTCGTCGCACCCGGACTGCCGTCCGAATGCGCTGGAAGCCGAGGCCGTCGCGCATCTGCTGCGCATTGCGCAGGTTGCGGACGTGCCCATCGTCATTGTCCATCTCAGCACCAAAGAAGCGCTCGAAGAAGTCGCGCGCGCCCGCGCGCGCGGGCAGCAGGTCTATGTCGAGACGTGCCCGCACTATCTGCTGCTCGATGACAGCCGCTACCGCCAGCCGGATTATTCCGACTCCGCGCGCTACGTCTGCGCGCCACCGCTGCGCAAGGCAGACGATCAGGACGCGCTCTGGCGCGCGCTGGCCAACGGGACAGTGCAGACGATCTCCACCGACCATTGCAGCTTCACTCTCGCGCAAAAGGACGCGGGGCGGGGCGATTTCACCAAAATTCCCGGCGGTTTGCCGGGCGTAGAGACGCGCGCCGCGCTGCTGTACACCTTTGGCGTCGCCACCGGACGCATTACCAAGGAACAATTCTGTGCCCTGCTGGCCGAAAATCCCGCCCGCCTGTACGGCGCGTACCCGCGCAAGGGTGTGCTGGCCGTCGGCAGTGACGCAGATATCGTGGTCTATGACCCCGCCGCATCCAGTACCATCACCGCCGAGACGCAGCACTCCGCCGCCGGATATACGCCCTTTGAGGGTGTGCAGACCGTCGGCGCGATCGATCAGGTCTATCTGCGCGGCACATTGGCCGTCGACCACGGCGAGATTCAGATCGACCCCATCGGAGTCTATATTCCCCGGCATCCGGGCAGCCTGTAAAAAACGCGGAGAGCCGACGCAAGTCGGCTCTCCGATGGAAAATATCTACAATTCGTACTTGACAAACAGGACATATTTGCTATAATAAGGATATAAAAGGCATTTCGATATGCGCTCCTTCGTGTATCCTGTGCCCTTCAAACACCGATGGCTGCTCCTGCCCCGAGTGGCCATTCTTTCACCCATGCAGCAGGAACGGCCGCCCTGACCCGGGCGGCCGTTTCTGTTTGGGAACACAGTTACAATCCGCATGAAAGGCAGAAACTGCCACTCGGCAAAGTGACGGTTTCTATCGAAACAATAGAAATCTAATTTAACCGAGGCAAACCGCTTGTCGAGAAGCCTTGGTTTCTTTTATTATACCATATCACAGCCTTTTGTCAAGGGTCGTGCTTCGACGAACATTGACAAAATGTTCCGTTCGTGGTAAGATAATTCCGGTTCTTTTGAACCCCAAGGCTTCAACACAGCGACGGGCGGTTTACCTCGGAATCCCCTCGAAAGGGGGTGTTCCCATGCCGATTACACTGACTTTCCATATTTTTGGATTTACAGTAACAATCCGCATTAAAGGTAGAAACCGCCACTCGGCTAAGTGACGGTTTCTGTTAAATATAGAAACACTGTAACATAACCGAGGCAAACCGCTTGTCGAGAAGCCTTGGTTTCTTTTATTATACCATATCACAGCCTTTTGTCAAGGGTCGTGCTTCGACGAACATTGACAAAATGTTCCGTTCGTGGTAAGATAATTCCGGTTCTTTTGAACCCCAAGGCTTCAAAACAGCGACGGGCGGTTTACCTCGGAATCCCCTCGAAAGGGGGTGTTCCTATGCCGATTACACTGACTTTCCATATTTTTGGATTTACAGTTACAATCCGCATAAAAGGCAGAAACCGCCACTCGGCCAAGTGACGGTTCAGTATTTCCTGAAATCATAATCTAAACCGAGGCAAACCGCTTGTCGAGAAGCCTTGGTTTGTTTTATTATAGCACATTGCGTGTGTTTGTCAAGGGGTGCGGTGCGCGCCTTGGCTCTCCCTTTGGGAGAGCCAAGGTGAGGTACGAAGCAAGACAAAGGCAGAGCCAAGGTGGGGTGCGAGGGAAATATGGTGCGAAAAAGGGCCCCCTTTCGGGGGTCCTTTCTCGCTGGGGTTGTATGCTTGAAGGTGGGGCAAGCGAATCATGTGTGGAGTGCGTCGAGTTTAATTAGCCAACAGTGACGTAAATCGTCTCGACCATCCACTCAGAGCCAGCGACGAGCTTGTAGACAATGCCCGCAGTAGCGGCCAGAGCCTTAGCATCAGTCTCGGCAACAGTCATGTCGTGGTAGTTGACTGCGTAGATCTTCGCGTTGGTGACGTTCAGACCCTTGCCGTCGGTGGTGGTAACGAAAGCACCGTCGCCTTCAGTACCGTTCTGAATAGTAGCAGTGACCCAAGAAGCATCCGTGATCGGAGTGACGGAGGAAACCTTCGCATCGCCAGTCAGGAAGTTGATCTTGTACAGGCCAACGGCAGTAAAGATGCTCTCGTTGGTGTTTTCACCGGTCTTGCCGACGACAGTGATCGGGGTCTTCACGCCGTCAATGTAAACATTGTAGGTGTAGACATCGCCGAACTCAGCGTACTCATAGCCAGTGTCCACAACGTAAGCCACGACAGAAGAACCGGCGTAGATCGCGTTGTCAGCAATGAGGTAAACCAGAGCCTTGTAAGAGCCAACGCCGTCAACATAGACACCCGCAGTGATGTTGCTCATAGTCGGGACTTCGTTGATGCCGTTGTAAGCCTTGAAGACATGGTTGCCAGCAGCGTCGAGCGTGCGGACGATGAACTTGGTGTCAGCATTTGCATAGACACCGTCAGCCAGCTTGACCTGGCCAGCACCGATGGTGTTGATAGCAAAGGTCGTGCCAACCTTGGTCAGAGAGTACACGCCGTCAGAGACAGTGTAGCTAACGAGACCGTAGTTCTTGTCAGGATTGTTGTAGTAAGCGTTGTTGGCCTTGTTCTGGGAAACAGTTGCCTCGCCCGGGATACCCATGCCAGTCGTGGAAACGCCAGAAGTAACCTTGCCGCCCCAAGCGCCGACCTTAACATAGCTGGTCTTAGCGTCGAGATCGACGAGTGCGAACTGTGCGTACTCAGTAGCGGTCAGATCGCCGTCGTTGACCCACTTCGCAGCGTCAACGATGCCGTAGTTGGCAGCGAAGACATTGCTGTCGCCGATGACATTGCCGTACTGGTCAACGAAGAAGTTGGTAGCCTTTTTGCCGAGCAGGATATCGTCAGCAACATAGTTGTTGTTGAGGAAGATGCCGGTCAGCGTGTAGGTGCAGTTGACAGGAGTCTTCGTGCCGTTGACGGTAACAATGCTGCGGTCAGAGTTCTGGCCGGAGAAGACAGCGCTGTCGATCGTGCCAGCCTTGGCGAACGGAACAACAACGAGGTCAGCCGAAGCAGTGAAATCATTAGCCTGGTTGCCGACCTGAACAGAGCCGTTTTCGTTTACGCCATAAACAGCAACAGTCGAGTTGTCGTAAGCCTTGGTGTCATCCGCATACAGCGTGTAGTCACCAATGTTGGTCTTGATCCAGTTCTGAACGCCAGCTGCATCATAGAATGCAGAAACGTGCGTCAGGATGTAATCGCCCTTAGCATAGGTGGTCAGCTTGGGAACGTCAACCGTAAAGGTCGTGTTGGTGAACTTGTTATGCTCAGTCGGGTCGGCAAAGACGTTGGGAGCATAAACATCCAGCGTCGCGGTTGCCACGTTGTCGCTGTGGTGCAGGGACGTGGTAACATTAGTGACCTTAGCCAGGAAGGTGTCGATCACGTTGATGAAGTAGACAGTCTCGCCAGCCTTGTTCTTCATCTTGAAAATCTGGGTCAGAGCGCCGGTTTCGCCAACAGGCGTGGTATCGCAGCTGCCAGCAACATGATCTGCGGTGTGGTTCATGGTCACATAGCCATCGGAGTACTCGAGGCGGCCATTGCGGAAGAAGAGAGCCTTCAGCGTGGAGTTGCTGGTCTTGGCAACGCCAAGGTCGACCAGAACGTCACAAGCAGAAACCTTGCCGGTGTAGGTCTTGGTAGCAGCCTTTGCATAGAATGCGGACCAAGTGCCGTAGCTCCACATGATGCCCGGGCGCATGAAGACGTCGTAAGCGTTGGTGTAGCCAACACCCATCAGTTCAGCAAGAGCGGCATCGCCGTACTTCACGACTTCGTTGGAGATGAAGGAAGCCTTGTAGTACTTGCCGAGGGTGGTGTCGTCAACATAGGTGTTGGTGACCTTCTGGCCATACTCAACAACGTAGTTGCTCAGAGCGTTGTACAGGATCTGGGCAGCTTCGCCACGGGTGACAGGCGCGATGGCCTTCCAGCCGGTAGCCAGACCCGCAAGCAGGCCGATCTCGTTCGCGCGGTTCAGGACGTTGATGTCCCAGCCGGTGCCGGTGTAGCCTTCCTTGGCGGTGTCGAAGCCGAGGGTGGTGAGCATCAGCTTGAGGAACTGAACGCCGGTGAGGACGCGGTTCGGCTCGTAGGTGGTGGCGGTCATGCCGTCAGCCAGACCCGTGATGCGGCAGTAGTTGATGTACGGCAGAGCCCAGCTGTTGTTGCAGTCAACGAACGGGTTCTGTGCATTGGCGTACAGCTCGTCGATATCGGTATCGATCCAGCCGTTGGTCTTTGCATTATGCACGATAGCAACGATCTTCGCTGCCTGTGCGCGGGTGAGAGTGCCATCGGCCTTAAAGGTTCCGTCTTCGAAACCATCAAGAATACCGATGTTGGACAGAACGTCAATGGCATTGGCATACGTGTCAGTGTCCTTGACATCCTTGTAGGCTGCGCTGGTGGTGACGACGGCGCCCATAACCATGACGACGGCCAGAACCAGAGCAAGAACCTTCTTCAGATTCTTCATTTGGATTTCCTCCTGTTTAAATTTTTACACGCAGCGAAATTCGCCCCATGTAATTTGTACTTGCATCTTACCGCATCTTTTGCGTTTCGTCAAGCGCTTCGCCCGCTTTGTAATTTACTTGTAACATTCGACGTAACATTCGCGCTGCTCAACGCGCTTGGGCTTGACATCCGCGCCGAGTGTGCTATAATAACCACAAGGACACCACGACAAGCGGCGTCCCGGAATTATATGAAGATTTCTATTTTACAAAGAAACCGTCACTTGCCAGAGTGGCGGTTTCTGCTGCTCTTGACAATCGCGCAGTTTGTGCTATAATGACCACAAGGACACCACGACAAGCGGCGTCCCGGTTTTGCGAGGTTAAAAAATTTTTAGAAACCGTCACTTGCCGGAGTGGCGGTTTCTGCCTTTGATACGCATCGTAACAGTCAATCCAAAAATATGGAACGTCACTGTGATAGGCATATCAATCCCCCCTTTCTAAGAGGGTTTCGGGAAACCGCCTGCCGTTGTTTTGATGTCCTTGGGGGTCTTTCGACCGCGTTCATTTTATCATACGGTCATTTGTTTGTCAATAATTGTCGGCGTGGAATGCTTGACTTCCGCGCCGAGTGTGCTATAATAACCACAAGGACACCACGACAAGCGGCGTCCCGGAATTAGATTGGGTTTGCTAAATAATTAGAAACCGTCACTTGCCAGAGTGGCGGTTTCTGCCTTTGATACGTATCGTAACAGTCAATCCAAAAATATGGAACGTAACTGTGATAGGCATATCAATCCCCCCTTTCTAAGAGGGTCTCGGGAAACCGCCTGCCGTTGTTTTGATGTCCTTGGGGGTCTTTCGACCGCGTTCATTTTATCATACGGTCATTTGTTTGTCAATAATTGTCGGCGTGGAATGCTTGACTTCCGCGCCGAGTGTGCTATAATAACCACAAGGACACCACGACAAGCGGCGTCCCG
>CAYSTN010000007.1:0-22946 GCA_964434135.1 uncultured Oscillospiraceae bacterium | reverse complement strand
CATTTTATCATACGGTCATTTGTTTGTCAATAATTGTCGGCGTGGAATGCTTGACATCCGCGCCGAGTGTGCTATAATAACCGCAAGGACACCACGACAAGCGGCGTCCCGGAATTAGATTTGGTTTGCTAAATAATTAGAAACCGTCACTTGCCAGAGTGGCGGTTTCTGCCGCTCTTGACAATCGCTGAGATTCTGATATAATAGGTAACGTAAAGGCGCTGCGGCAAGCGGTTAGCCTGGTTTGGTAATTTCAAAAGTGAAATGACCGCCCGGGCTGGGGCGGTCATTTCTTATAGCACTTGACAACCGTAGTTTGTCTGATATAATAAAGATAACCGAAGACCCCTCGACTGCGATCAGCGGTTGGACTCCGGAACGTTCAGGTCAAAAGAACAAAAAAGTGTCTTGAAACCGTCACTTGGCAGAGTGGCGGTTTCTGCTGTATATGCGGATCGACACAGTGATTCCTAAAATATGGAATGTGATTGTAATCGGCATCTACATTTCCCCCCTTTCGGGGAGTACAACCGCCTACGCGCGCTTTTCAGCATCTCAGGGTCTTGGGGTTCTTGCGAACCGTTGTTATTTTATCATGATTAAAACATTTTGTCAATATTATCAACCGGGGGTCGGCTTGCGCCGACCCCCGGTCTTTCTTTGTTTAGAAAATCGCCACGACAGCCCCGTTGTAAGTCCCGTCAATGTACGTCTTCACGGTATCGGATTGCAGCGCTTTGATGAGCGCCTGAATCTTGGCGCTGTCCTGCTCGCCCTCGCGGCAGGCAATGATGTTGGCATAAGTCTGCGCGGCATCGCCGGACGCATCCTCAATGGCCAGCGCGTCCGAGGCGTGAAGCCCGGCTTGCAGGGCGTAGTTGCCATTGATGACAGCCACCGTGCCCGCGTTGGCATTGGCCAGCTGCGCCGGGACGGTATCGGCTTGCAGCGCCTGGATGTCGTAGCCCTTATCGTCGACAATGTCGAGCGTGGTCACGCCCTTTTCCGCCGAAGCGTCCGCGGGCAGCTCGATCAGCCCTTCCTGCGCCAGCAGCAGCAGTGCGCGCGTCTCGTTGGAGTCATCAGCCGGGACAAAGATCGTCGTACCGGCAGGAAGCTCGGCCACGGACGCAACGCCGTTGCCGTACAGGCCGAACGGCTCATAGTGAATCTTGGCCGCTGCGACGAGCTTCGTGCCGTTGGATGCGTTGAAGCTGTTGAGGTACGGCGTGTGCTGGAAGTAGTTCGCGTCGAGCGAGCCATCATCGAGCGACTGGTTGGGCAGGACATAGTCATCGTAGATGGTGATTTGCAGGTCGTAGCCCTCAGCGGCCAGCGCGGATTTGACCTGCTCGAGAATTTCGGCGTGCGGTGTGGACGATGCGCCGACTTTCAGCGGCTCAAGCCCGCCGGACGCGGTGGAGTCGGTCTTTGCGGCGCAGCCGCTCAGTGCGGCAGCCAGAACCAAAACGGACAGAATGACAGCAATCAGCTTTTTCATAAGTATATCTCCTTTTTCAGTTTGAATGGGTGGATGGGTGGACGTTCGGCGGCGGTCACATTCGCCCGCAGCGCCAGTTGCTGCGCAATAAGCGCTCAAATATCCGGTTCATGGCGCTCCTTTCAGCGCGCGCGCTTGTCCGTGCGGCGCATAATGCGTGTGCCGACGATCTGGATGGCCTGCACGATGAAATAGATCAGGAACACGCATACCCACGTGACGAGTTTTTGGCTGCGCTGGTGGCCGTAGATGATGGCGACCTGTCCCAGACCCGTGCCGCCGAGCGTCGCGGCCAGCGCGGTGTAGCCCAAAATGGTGACCGTGGAGATGATCGCGCCCGAGATGAGCGAAGGCTTCGCCTCCGGCAGAAGTACGCGCCAGACGATCTGCATATTGGTGCAGCCCATGGCCTGTGCGGCCTCGATGACCCCGGCGGGAACTTCTTTCAAAGACGATTCGA
Organism: uncultured Oscillospiraceae bacterium; assembly: GCA_964434135.1. Classification (GTDB taxonomy): domain Bacteria; phylum Bacillota; class Clostridia; order Oscillospirales; family Oscillospiraceae; genus CAG-170. The sequence continues at coordinate 20,985 of CAYSTN010000007.1, read as the reverse complement.
CCATGCGCGCCACATACGGCGCGGCAGCGATAATCAGCGTGACGATGACCGCGCCGTTACCCGTTGACGAGCCAAGCAGCAGCCGCGCTGCCGGAATCATCGCAACCATCAGAATCACGCACGGGATCGACCGGAAGAAATTCACCACAAAGCCCAGCACCGAACTGAGCCAACCGACCGGATGCAGGCCGTCTTTGTCCGTGATGTGCAGCACCACGCCCAGCGGCAAGCCGATGAGATAGGCAAAAACGGTCGACAGCGCCGTCATATATACCGTCTGCCAGATGCCCAGCTGGATGATGTGGTTGTCCCAGAGTTTCAGGAAAAATTCGCTTGCCATTTACGCTTCCTCCTTCCACGTCAGCCCGCTGTTTTTCAGCCAGCTGATGACCTTTTCCGCGTCATGCTCGTCGTTCGGCAGTTCGAGGATCATGTGTCCGTAATCCGCGCCGTCGACCGACTTGGTATCCGCGAACAGCACAACGACCGGAACGCGGCAGGCCAGAATCATCTCGGAGATCACGGGCTTTTGCGTGTATTCGCCGTTGAAGATCAGCCGGAGTTTGCGCCCGCCGGCCGTCGCGTCCAATAGCGGCCGCTCCTGCGGCAGAACCAGTTCCCGCGCGATGTCGGACTTCGGGCTGGTGAACACGTCTGCCACGCGACCCTCTTCTGCGATGCAGCTCTGGTCAATCACGGCTACGCGGTCACAGATCTGGTCGATGACCTTCATCTCGTGGGTGATGACAATGATGGTCACGCCGAGCGTCTTGTTGATCTCGCGCAGCAGCTCCAAAATCGAGCGCGTCGTGTTCGGGTCGAGCGCGCTGGTTGCCTCGTCGCACAGCAGATACCGCGGGTTCGTCGCCAGCGCACGGGCGATCGCCACGCGCTGTTTCTGGCCGCCGGACAGCTGCGAAGGGTAACTTGCCGCTTTGTCGGCCAGACCCACGATTTGCAGCAATTCCTGCGCGCGCTGTCTGGCCTCGGCTTTGGGCGTGCCCGCGATTTCCAGCGGGAAGCAGACATTGCGCAGAACCGTGCGCTGTTCCAGCAGGTTGAACCCCTGGAAGATCATGCCGATCTGTCTTCGCAGCGTCAGCAGCTGCTTGCGCTCCAGCTCCATCAGATTCTGTCCGTCGACCCAGACCTCGCCGCTGGTCGGACGCTCCAGCAAATTGATGCAGCGCACCAGCGTCGATTTTCCCGCGCCGGACAGGCCAATGATACCGAAAATCTCACCGTCAGAGATCGTAAGGTTGATGTCCTTTAGCGCTTCCACGCTGCCGGAGGCCGAGGAATAGATTTTTCCGAGATGCTTCAGCTCGATCATAGCGGATCCCCTTCCACAGTTCTTTTCTCGTTTTGCAATAAAATAAGCCGAGAAACTTACATCGTTTCTCAGCTTTTGATCGGTTTTTTCTCACCAATGACAGCCTTTTATGAAACAAAGCAAGTCGATTTTTGCGTATAACAAGTCATGCTCATGCTGCACATGAGCATCGGCATCATCATAGTGATACAGCCAAAGCAACGCATACGTCGACTCCTCTCCTGATTTCTGATGTCATTATAGCCACAACACTTTAAATTGTCAATGAAAAGTTGCAAAAAACACGCAAAAAACTGCACCAATCCGGTGCAGTTTTTCGCCGTTTTCTCATCGCATGAATTTCTGGATGAGGCGCTTCTTTTTCTCCGAATACGGATGGTAGCGCATCGGCAGATCGAGCCACGTCGCTTTTTTGACGATGCTGCGCGTGTGCGTGAACGCCTCAAAGCTTCTTTTGCCGTGATAGCTGCCCATGCCGCTGTAGCCCACGCCGCCAAAGGGCATCCGCGTAGTTGCCAGATGGATGATGGTATCGTTGATGCAGCCGCCGCCAAACGAGCAGCGCTCCAACACGCGGCGCTCAGTCTGCTTGTCGTTCGTAAACAGATACAGCGCCAAAGGCTTTTCCCGGCTGCGGATAAAGTCGATCGCCTCGTCCAGCGTTCGGTATTCCAGCATCGGCAAAATCGGCCCGAAGATCTCCTCCTGCATGATCGGGCTGGACGGGTCGACCGCATCGAGCAGCGTCGGCGCAATAAAGCGGGTGCTTTCGTCCGTCTGGCCGCCGAGGGCGATCTTTTGCCCATCTAACAGCCGCGTCAGCCGCGAAAAATGCTTCTGTGAGACGATCACGGGCATCTGCTCCATGCTGCCGGTGGGGAAAAACTCGCGCAGCGCCGCACGATATGCCTCGACAAATTCTGCCTTGATGCCCGTTTCGATGAGCAGATAGTCCGGCTCGACGCAGGTCTGCCCGGCGTTTAGTACCTTGCCAAAGGCAATACGCCGCGCAGCCAGCTTTAAATCGGCGGTCTTGTCCACAATGACCGGGCTTTTGCCGCCCAGTTCCAGCGTCACCGGTGTCAAATGCTGCGCAGCAGCCTGCATCACCAGCTTGCCGACGGCCACGCTTCCGGTAAAGAAGATCGTGTCAAAGCGCTGTGCCAGCAGTGCGCTGTTTTCCGCGCGCCCGCCTTCGACCACGGCAATATACCGCTCGTCAAACGTCTCGCGCAAAAGCTTTGCCAGTGCTGCGCTGGTCGCCGACGCATAGGCCGACGGCTTGAGTACGGCGCAGTTGCCGCCGCAGATCGCCCCCACCAGCGGTGACAGGCACAGCTGCACCGGGTAGTTCCACGGCGCAATGATGAGCGCCACGCCATACGGCTCAGGCGATAGGAAGCTTTTGGCCGGAAACTGCGCCAGCGGCGTAGGCACACGGCGCTCGCGCGCCCAGCTGCGCAGATGTTTCAGCTGATAGCGGATCTCTTCCAGCACCATCCCGGTTTCACACATATAGACCTCAGTCGGTGCTTTGCGCAGATCCTGCTCCATCGCCTGCTCCAAAAGCGCACCGTTCGTTTGCAGCGCCCGCTGCAAACGCCGCAGCTGCTCCAGGCGAAAGTCCACCGATCTGGTCTGCCCGGTTTGAAAATATGCCCGCTGTTCACGGATCAATGCGTCAATTTGCATCGTTCTCTCCTTTTTCAAACGACCGGAAGCACAGCTTCCGGTCGTTTGCATTTCGTATTGCGTTAATGAATGAGACGCAGCAGCTTGGTATACGCTGCTTCCCACGCGTCGGTGTGGTGCGGCTCGTAGACAGAAACGGCCTCGGAACGGCGCACGACGGCGCGCAGCTCGTCCATGGTCTTGATCTCGCCCAGCGCCATCGCCTGCGTCAGCAGGTTGCCGATGGCCGCGCCCTCGACCGGGCCGGTGATGACCGGGCGGTCAATGGAGTCGGCCGCGAACTGGTCAAGCAGCTTGTTCTGGATGCCGCCGCCGACAATATTCAGCGTATCGATACGCGCGCCCTTGATCTGTTCGAGCCGTTCGAGCGCCCAGCGGTACTTGAGCGCCAGCGATTCATAGATACACCGTGCAACCTGCCCGACCGTCTCGGGAACGGGCTGGTTCGTCTCGCGGCAAAAGTTCTGAATCTTCTGCACCATCTGCCCACCGGCGAAGAACTCGCCGTAGTCCGGGTCGATGATCGAGCGCAGCGGCTCGGCCTGCTTGGCCAGTTCGACGATCTCGTCCCAGCTCAGCTTCTGCCCGGCCTTCTGCCAATCGCGGCGGCACTCCTGGATGAGCCACAGACCCATAATGTTCTTGAGCGGACGGAAACCGCCCTGGATCGTGCCCTCGTTGGAGAAATTTGCCTCGCGCACTGCGTCGGACAAAATCGGCTCGTCCGTCTCTACGCCGAACAAAGACCACGTCCCGCTCGAACAGAACGCAAAGCTCCCGCTGCCGGGGATGGCCGCTACGGCGGAAGCCGTGTCGTGCGTACCGACGGCGGCAAAGCGCGCCTCATTCAGTCCAAGCTCCTGCGCCAGCTCCGGGCGAAGCGTTCCGCGCAGCTGTCCGGCGCGGTCAAGCTCCGTAAAGATGCGGCGCGGCAGTCCCAGCGCGTCGATGGTCTGCCAGTCCCAATCCTTTGTGGTGGGATTGTAGAGCATCGAGGTCGTCGCGTTGGTGTATTCCGTCTTACACGCACCGGTCAGGAAGAAGCCCAGTAGATCCGGCAGCATCAGCATCGTCTGCGCGCTTTCCAGTGCAGGATCGTTTTGCAGCTTGCGGCGGTAGAGCTGATAGACGGTATTGAAGTTCATCGTCGCGATGCCCGTGCGGGCAAAGAGCGTCGGGAAGTCGACCGTCTGCCATACGGCCTGCATATCCGCGTCTTCCGCATAGCGGTACGAACGCGGGTTCGACAGCAGCTGGCCGTTGCCGTCGAGCAGACCATAGTCCACGCCCCACGTATCGATGCCAAAGCAGTCCAGCTCACCTACGTTCGCATTTTTGAACGCCAGCAGACCCTGTTTGAGCTGGTTGTACAGATACGGCAAGTCCCAGTAGTACACGCCGTTCATTTCAATATAGTTGTTTTCAAAGCGGTGCAGCTCACGCATGGTGATCTTCTCGCCGTCAAACTGCCCCAAGATCGCGCGGCCATTGCTCGCGCCGAGGTCGAACGCCAGTAGGTTTTTCATCGTGCGGTCCTCCTTTCCGGCTCAGCAGATGGCTGCGCCGGTCTTTTCATGCTCGATCATGCGCCACGTTGCGTCGATGAGGTTTGCAAACTGCGGGTCTTCCATCGCGCGGATGACAAACGACTGCCGCGGAGAGTTGATGTCCTCGCCCGAAACCTGGAACAGGCCGTTTTCTTCGCACAGCGCGCGCAGCCGCGTCAGCTGTTCGGGTGTGTTTCGCGTCGGCATATAGGTCACGGCACGGATGCCGCAGTCTTTGATGCAGCGGATGACATCTTCGAGATAATCGTCTTCGAATTTCTGTGCCTTCTTGTCGCCGGTGACGGAAGCTGTCACGTCGCCAAGATACGCATAGCACAAAAGCGCGTCCATTTCGTCGCACAGCGCGGCTACCTCACGCACATTCGGGCATTCGTCCGTGGCGTCAATATATACGCGCGGCACGAACGCGGATTTCAGCAGCCCCAGCAGGTCATATTCGTAGAACGGATAGGCCGTGTCAAGCATCTGCGCGCGCTGCTTGTCCGAAAGTGTCAGACCGATGCCGGTCAGATAGTCGATCATCGACTGCCCCTTGCCGGCCTTGTTGACCATGGCTCTGGCCAGCGCATACATGATATGCCGCTCGGTCACGCCGCCGCCATCGTGCGCCTGCGACAACGGCAGTACATCACGCGCATAATCCAGCGCGATGCCGTCCAGCAGCGCATTGATGCGCGCGACCATATCGCGGTTGCGGCGGCCTCTGGCTTCGCGATAGGGCGCGAACCACGCGTTGAGCGCTTCGATCTTGTCGTGCGGCACAGACTGAATGGTCATATAGCTGACACCGACCTGATCGGGGTTGTTGGTGCGTTTGCCCTGCAAGATCGTGCCGTCCATCGAGACGCGGCACTCCATGCCGACCGTCACGGGCATTCCGACCAGCTGCGCCGCAGCCAAAAACTCCCGCGCGCCGCCGATGGAATCATGGTCAATGATCCCGGCGGTGCAAAGCCCCTCCATCCGCGCGGCATACACCGCCGCCGTCGGAGAATACGGGGAGAAAGAATAGCTCGTGTGAATGTGGTTGTTGATATACTGCGGGATCATCGGCGGGAACTCGGCAGTTTTCAGAATCTGACCGAGATTTTCCAGCCGCTGCGCCGCGCTCGGCGCATTCAGTTTTTCCAGAATGGCAATGTCGATCATCGCGTTCTCCTTTGGCTCAGTTCAGCATGACCTGACCGCCGGTGACCGGAATAGCCTGGCCAGTCTCGTATTTCTGCTCGACGCAGTACATGACCGCGCGCGCCACGTCCAGCGGCAGGCAGCCACGGTTCATCGGAACTTTTGCCTCGTAATAGCGGCGCACATCGGCAACCGTCTTCGCGCCGGGGACTTTACCGGCCTGCAAATACTGCACAAACAGGCCGCGCTCCGGGTCGGACCACAGCGGGCCGTCGAGGAAGTTGCCCGGGCAGATGGCGTTGACCTTGATGTTATACGCGCACAGTTCCAGCGCGAACGACTGCGTCAGGCCGATGCCGCCAAACTTCGAACCCGCATACGCGAAGTTCTTGTTCGAGCCTTCCAGACCGGACTTGGAGTTGAGCGTGACGATGTCGAACATCGCCTCGGGGTCGGCTTCGTGCTGCGCCTGCATGATGATGGCGGCGTACTTGGCGCACAGGAAGTAGCCGGTATAGTTGATGTTGGTGACGAAGTCAAAATCCTTGCGCTCCATCTGCGCGATCGGGCCGGAGCGGACAACACCCGCATTGGAAAGCATCAGATCCAAACCGCCGAAGCGCTCGACCGTCTGCGCGACCATGTTCGCGACGGATTCCTCGTCGCTGACGTTCACGGCGATGGCGATTGCGCGCTCGCCCATTTCCCCGGCGACCTGCTGCGCCAGCGGCTCGTTCATATCGGCGATGACGATCGTCGCGCCCTCTTTGTACAGCTCTTCCGCAATGCCCTTGCCGAAGCCCTGTGCCGCACCGGTCACGATGCAGATCTTGCCGCCCAGACGGCCTTCGCCAGCCGGACGTTTGCCCATGTTGGCCTTTGCGATTTGACACCATTTGCTCATATCAACAGACATAATAGGAGTACCCTCTTTCCTGAAGTGTACTCCTATTATATCTGTATTCTAATGTTGATTCAAGAGCGTTTCGTTTTATTTTTCTGTTTTTTGATCGATTTTACGAGACACAGCCCGCAAAACCAGCACACACAGAATAATCGCACCGGTCACGATGAAAATACCGGCCATACCCTTGGCCATGATCGGCAACGTTGTCATCAAAGCTTCGACATTCATATTCTACACCTCACACCAGAAGATTCAGCAGCAGACCGCCCGCGATAACGGAAGCGACCTGACCGGATACGTTGACACCCACGCACTGCATGAGCAGATAGTTCTGCGGGTCTTCCTTGATGGCCATCTTATAGACCACACGCGCCGACATCGGGAACGCGGAAATGCCGCAGGCGCCGATCATCGGATTGAGCTTCTTGTCCTTCGGCAGGAAGAGGTTGATGAGCTTTGCCACCATAACGCCACCGGCGGTATCGAAAATGAACGCCACCAGACCCAGCAGCATGATGAGCAGCGTCTGCGTCGTCAGGAAATACTCGGCCTGCATCCGCACGGCAATGGTGATGCCCAGGAACAGCGTGATGAGGTTGGCGAGCGTCTTCTGCGCCGTCTCAGACAGAGAATCCAGCACACCGCAAACGCGGATGAGGTTGCCGAACATCAAGAAACCGACCAGCGCCACGCTGCGCGGCGAGACAATGCCGCAGATCGCGGTGATGATGATGGGGAACAGAATCTTCGTGCGCTTGGAGACGGTATGCTGATGATACGCCATCCGGATGGTACGCTCGTGCTTGGTCGTGAGCGCCTTGATGACCGGCGGCTGCACGATGGGCACCAGTGCCATGTACGAATATGCCGCGACCATGATCGCGCCCAGATAATTCGAGTTCAGGAAGTTCGCCATAAAGATGGCCGTCGGGCCGTCTGCCGCGCCGATGATGCCGATGGCTGCCGCATCCTTGATCGGGAAGCCCAGCAGCGCCGCAAGGCTGAATGTAAAGAAAATACCAAACTGCGCCGCCGCACCGAAGATCATGAGCTTCGGGTCGTTGAGCAGCGGTTCAAAGTCGATCATCGCGCCGATGCCGACGAACAGCAACAGCGGGAACAGCTCGTTCGCAATACCTGCGTCAAACAGGACGTTCAGAACGCCGATCTCCTCCACGCCGTCGATGAGCTGCGTCACCGCGCCGGACATCGGCAGGTTGACCAAAATCGCGCCGAAGCCCATCGGCAACAACAGCGAAGGCTCCATATCCTTCTTAATCGCCAAATAGATGAGAATCCCGCCGATGACCCACATGACAAGCTGCTGCCACGTCAGGTTTCCCACGTTGTTGAAAAGTTCTGCCACAAATACTTCCTCCTTATTTCTGTTCGGAAAAAAGAAGAAGACCTCTACCAAAGCGTGTGGAAAAGCCTCGGCAAAAGTCTCACAGTTTCAGTCACGGGCGGGCGGAATCCGCCGGGAATGACGCCCCGAAACACAGGGCTTGCCCTGCCTGCTACTCCCTTTTATCCATTGTATATTTAACCATATCTGCCGCCTGTTCGTCAAGAGCTTTTGCTCTTTTTTACGACATTTTAATAGCTGCTGATGGGCAAGCTCTCATCGTCCGTTCCCTTTTGCACGGCGCGGATGACAATGTCGTAGCTGTAGCTTTCGTTGACCTACACCGTAACGCGCTCACCGGTTTTGTGCCCCATAACGGCCTTGCCGACGGGTGATTCCTTGCTGATAAGCCCCTTGAGCGCATTTTGCCGCAGCGTCGTGACCAGCTGGATGGTCTGCTCCTCGTCGTCTTCTTCTATATAGATCGTCACCCGGTCAAACAGGCCGATCTCGTCAGGCTCGGAGGCCGCGTCGATGACTTTCGCCGTTTTTATCATCCGCTCTAAGTACCGGATGCGGCTGTCGTTGCGGTTTTTTTCGCGTTTGGCCGCCTTGTATTCAAAATTCTCGCTCAGATCACCAAACTCCCGCGCCGTTTTCACGTCCTCGATCAGCTTTGGCCGCAGCGTGAGCCGCCGGTAGGTGATCTCCTCTTCCATCTTCTGAATGTCGACTGCTGTCAGCTCGTCATACATGATGTATCGCCTCCTGTATGCTCTCATTTTACACGCTTCGGCGCAAAAAGTAAAACGAATTTTGCTTTTTGCCGAAACTGTGATATGATATCCGTAAGAGTGATTGCGACAGGAGTTTTGTTATGCTGATCGAACCGATTGCGCACATTGAGACGGATTTTCCGACAAAGTTTGGCGTTCCGCGCCAGTCTGGGCTTGCCCCGGCGCTGCGCGCGCGCATCGTCTTTACGCCGCCGTACCGCAACCCGGACTGTCTGCGCGGTCTTGCGGACTTCTCCCACCTGTGGCTCATCTGGGAATTTGACAAGGTCGCGGACGCAGGCTGGTCACCGACTGTGCTGCCGCCCAAGCTCGGCGGCAAAACGCGCGTGGGCGTGTTTGCCACGCGTTCGCCGTTCCGGCCAAACCCGCTGGGACTTTCGTGTGTGCAGCTGCTCGCCGTCGATCTGCACACCAAACAGGGGCCTGTGCTGACCGTAGCCGGGGCAGATCTGGTCAGCGGCACACCCATCTATGACATCAAGCCGTATCTGCCCTATGCCGACGCGCACCCCGAGGCGGTCGACGGGTTCGACGGCAAGCGCGACGATAAGCCGCTGGCCATTGTCTTTCCGCCCGAACTCGAGCAGCTGATCCCGGAAGAGAAACGCGCCGCGCTGCGGCAGGCGCTTGCCTGTGGGCCGATACCGGGCTATCAGCACGACCCCACGCGGCGCTATGGGTTCAACTTTGCGGGCTTCGACGTGCGCTTTTGCATCGACGGGCGCACGCTGACTGTGGTCGAAATCGTGATCTTGTGACCCTGAACCCGTGGCTTTGCTTCGTACTCCTACCCCGGCTCTCCCTCTGCCAGAGCTGTCACCGAAGGTGACTGAGAGGACTTCTTTTAAATTCGCACAGCGCTTGTAGGCGGGCAGAGTCGCCCGCCCCTACAGATTTTCGGTGGTTCGTTGTAGGGGCGGACGACTCTGTCCGCCCGAACGAGTGCCCATTATCAGCAATTTGGTGAGTGCGGCAAGCTCTCTCAGGCGGCTGCACCGCCAGCTCTCCCAGAGAGAGTCAAGGTGGGGTGCGGAGAAAAATTGCAGGATGCAACAAAAAAACGAACCACCTCTTGGTGGTTCGTTTTTTGTTGGGTCGAATGATCGTTGGGTTGGGGTTCGGGTTAGCCGAAGAACCGTTGCAGCATCGCAGCCAGTTGGGCGCGGGTGGCGGTAGACTGCGGCAGGAGCTTGCCCGCGTCCAGTCCCGCTGCGCCGGACATCAGACCAGCGCCGACCGCCCAGCGCAGGCCGATGGTCGCGTAGTCCGAAATCTCAGCTGCGTCCGTGAACGCCAATTCCGCCAGCCGGTTCATATTATAACCCTTATATGCCGCGTAGCGATACAGCATAACGGCCAGCTGTTCTCTTGTAATCGCTTCTTCCGGGTTCGTGCCGTCGGAGATACCAACCGACTTTGCCCATTCCACACCGGCTGCGTACCACGGGGAATAGCGGTCAGTGCGTATGCCCTCACATCTTGCCAAAATCGTCATGACCATCCCGCGGGTGACGGGCGCATTCGGGCTGAACCGATTGTCAGCCGTGCCTGTCATGAGGCCGTATTCGCTTACGTACCGTACTGCGTCGTAGAACCAATCGCCGACGTTTACGTCACCAAACACAGGTGCATTCACCGCGCCGATGACCGGAGTCAGCCAGCCGGGCAGCGTCTCGTCTTCTACATCGGTGTTGCCCGTATCTTCCGGTTCGTCCGTCGCATCCTCGGAGACGATATGCACGTCCATTGCGATTTCGTTATTTGCATCCAAAATCGTCCGAATGGGGGTTTCCTCAATGCTCGCAACACTGATCTTGCCGGCTGTGGGGGTCACAATCTGCGCATTCGTCAGCGTCAGCTCGGGCTCGCCAGAGGGGCGAATCAGGTAGATTGCCGCCACCGCAGACGCACCGGTAGCCTTGGCCGTGAAGTCGACGTGCTTTCCGTCCGAACCGATGTTCAGCTCCTGCATCAATACTGCGTACGTTTTCCCGGTACACGCCACTGTCCCGGCGTTGATGTTTGCCGCTACCATGCCGTACAAGCCACAGCCGTCCTGCGTCGCGGCTTCACCGTTTGCGATCAATTTGCCGCCATTGAGGATGATGGCTTCCTTTGCCTGTACGTCATGACTGGACAGATAGATGCCGTGGCTCGTCTCTGCTGCGCCGCCAATGCCTTCCACCTCGCCGCCGGTGATTGTCATTGCATTATGATACACAGAGATCCCCACACTGCTGTCACCGGCTGTGCCACCCTTGGCGTATAGCCGTGTTCCGGGATCCTGGACAACGATCTTGAGGTCCTCAGAGAAGGCAATGCTATCGCTCTCGCCGTAGTTGTTTGTATGCTGCGCCGTACCGGCTTCCGCGGTGACGGTCGCGCCATTGCTGGCCGTAAAGAGTTCGTTTACCCGAAGGCCGTAAGAAGCAGCGCTGCCGGTATTGGTCTTTGCTGCCACGCCGCCTACCGGGTCGGGACTCTTGGCCGTCAGAGTAGCCGTCGCGCCGCTGACCGTCAGAGTCTCCTGGCAGACCACGCCACAGCTGGTCGCGCTGCCGGTATTCTCTGCCGCGCCGCCGTTACCCTTCAGCGTACCGTTGACGATTGCATCGCCGTTGGCGTAAACGCCATAGCAGTATGCGCCGGCTTGGGAACTCTGGCTCTTCGCGCTGCCGCCGTTGCCGGTCAGCTCGCCGCCCGCAGCCACCGTGATTTCGTTTGCCAGCACACCATAACTCTCTGCCCTGTGCCCCATGGAGTCGGACTGTGTATATGCCTGGCCGCCGTTGGCCGTCAGCGTGCCGTTGACGGCGATGTTACCGTCAGCTTTTACGCCATAGCTTTCCGCCACGTTGGTCTGGCTCGTTGCGCTGCCACCGGTGGCCTTCACCGTACCGTTGACGGTGAGGTTTTCCCCGATCCACACACCGCAGCTCAGCGCGTTTGCCTCTTTTACCGTATCACCCGCCGCGCCGCCGGTAGCCGTCAGTTCGCCGCCGACATTCACGATCACATTTCCGCTGCAGCTAACGCCATAGCTGGTCATTCCTCCGGGCACATTCGTCACGCTGCCGCCGGTAGCCGTCAACTCGCCGCTGATGACAAGATCGCCGCCAATCAAAGCGCCCCTACTGTCCTGGTAGCGCCCCTTTGTTACCGCCGGAGCAGTGGCCGTCACGCTCACACCGGAGTCGATGGTACAGCTGCCATATGCGCCCAGAGCGAAAGAGGTATCTCTTTGCGCTGTATCAAACTCAATGGTCAAAGAGCCGTCGCCGGTGATCTTCAGATTGCCGCCACGGCTATCTACCGGATTTACTGAAATCCCGCAGAACGCAGCGTCTCCCTCCAGCTTGATCTTGTTCTGTCCTTCGAGCCGGATGGTAAACGTATCGCCAGTCGTGGCATGGATACCGCCCAAGTTGTTTCGGCCGACGATCGTTGCACCTTTCAGCGTCAGAGTGTTGCTGGCCGGATCGTATTGTGCCCGATTATTTCCATCTAGCAGAACGTCATTTAAGTAACCAGACGAGACAGGCGTACCTTTAACCCAGACACCATAGTCCGTCTCTGCCAGCGCGGCCACCGGCAGCAGCGCCACACACAGGCACACAGCCAGAAGCAAGCTCAAAATCCGTTTTTTCATCCGCTCTCCTCCTTAGAGAAAACCTTGTACTGCGCGGTGTGCAGTACAAACGGGATACCCCGTTTTCTTTGATTATACGCTGTTATTCTCGCCGTTGCAAGCACTTTTCTCAATAATCCACCCGCATCAGGCACAAGCCCTGCGCGGGCGCGGTGTAACCCGCCTGTTTGCGGTCTTTCGCGGCCAGAAGCGCAGGCATACTTTCCGCGCTGCGCTTGCCCATGCCGACTTCCAGCAGCGTCCCAGTCAGAATGCGCACCATGTTCTGTAAAAAGCCCGTGCCATGGAAGTTAAAATACAGATAGTCCTTTCGCCGCACGATCTCGATGGAGTCGACCAGGCGCACGGTGGATTTTTTCATCTGGGGATTGGTGCAAAAGCTCTTAAAATCATGTTCGCCCACCAGATACGCCGCCGCGCGCTGCATGGCGGCAAGGTCGGGCATCGTCTCGAGCGCGGTGACAAATTTCCGGTCGAACACCGGCTTGGTCTGCCCGACGTAGCAGGTATAGGTATAGAGCTTGCCAACCGCGCGATAGCGCGCGTGAAACCGGTCTGCCGCAAGCTTGACCTGCTGTACGCAGATGTCCTCCGGCAGATAGTGGTTCATGTACGCGCAGATCTCCTCCGGGCTGCGCTCGGTATTAAAATAGGCGTTTGCAACCATCGCCTTTGCGTGAACGCCCGCGTCGGTGCGTCCCGCGCCGATTACCTGCACGTCGCTATCACACATCCGGCTCAACACCGCTTCCAGCTTGCCCTGAATCGTCTCGCGCCCCGGCTGCCGCTCCCAGCCGTAATAGCGTGTGCCGTCATAACTGAGCAGAAATTTATAGTTGTTCATGTCTCGTCATCCATCGTTTTGGTATACCGGCAGGCCGGGAAATTCGAGCAGCCCCAGAATTTTTGCCCCTTGCGCGCGCCGCTTTGCCCGGTGCGCAGCACCATCTGCGCGCCGCAGCGCGCACACACCGGCACGGTATGCGTGGCCGCGCGCCGGATATGCCGCTGCGCGGCGGTCTGCGCCGCGCCCTCTTGTTGCAGCTGGTCGTAACGCAGCGCGGTGCAGCGCGCTTTCATCGCGATCTCAACGGCCAGCAGATCATACAGCCGCTTCAGCTGCTCCTGCGGCATTCCACCGGCCAGCTTTCTGCGCAGATACTCCTCCGGCTTGCAGCCGACCTTCTTGCCAAACGCCTCGTAGAATCGCTCCCGATCCGTCTTGGGCTTTTGTTTGCGATACATAGCCTCGCCTCCTGTTGCTCTTGATTTCAGTATACCACATCCGGCCACGGGAAATCTACCCGGTTTTTTCTCTTGCCGTTTTTCTTGACGCGTCCGGTTTCGGCTGGTATACTGTCAGCAGAAATTTGAGAAAGGTTCGGCGGCTATGAATGTTGTGACCATTGTGGTGTGTCTGGTTCTGGCGGCGCTTGTCGTGCTGGCGCTGGCACGTCTGCACCGGCAGCGCAAAGCCGGACGCACGTGCGGCAGCTGCGGCGCGTGTGCGGGCTGTTCCGGCTGCCGAAAGCAGGAACCTACCCCATGAAACAGGCTCGTTTGCTCGCGCGCACGGCCATCTGCCTTGCACTTTTACTCGTCTTGCAGTTTGTGACCAAGCCGCTGGGACAGTTCGTCACCGGCTCGTGTGTCAATCTACTGCTGGCTGTCGCCGCGCTCATCGGCGGGGTCTGGTCGGGGCTGGCCGTGGCCGTCCTGTCGCCGTTTTGTGCCTACGCGCTGGGCATCGGCCCGGCCTTTTTGCAGCTCGTTCCCTGCGTCAGTCTTGGCAACGCGGTCTATGTGCTTTTCTTCGCGCTGCTGCTGCGCCCGCGCCTCGGCGGGCATCGCCTCGCGGCGCTCGGTTGTATGCTGCTTGCGGCAGTTGCCAAGTTTGCCGCGCTGTGGCTCGTTCTGGTGCAGCTCGTCGCGCCGATGATCGTCCCCGCAGCCAAGCTCACCACCGTCACCGCCGCCTTTACCTGGCCGCAGCTTATCACCGCGCTCATCGGCGGCGCGCTGGCCTGCGTTGTCGCGCCCCTCGTGCAAAAAGCACTTTCAAAACCCTGATAAAACGCTCCTGTCCCCGGTCGGCGCTATCGCACCGACCGGGGACAGTTTTTATTGCATATATTCCTTTGCCGTGAAGCCGTAGGGCAGCAGCTCGTCGAGCCGCGCGGCAACAAAGCTGCCGTCACCGCGTCCCATGTAGATCATGAAGTCCGGCTCGCAGAACTCCTGCATCACCTGCCGGCATACGCCGCACGGCGGAAAGATCTCCGTCACAACGCCGTCTTTGCCGCCGACAACGGCGATGGCGGTAAACGCCCGCTCGCCCTCGGAAACAGCCTTGAAAATTGCAGTGCGCTCTGCGCAGTTTGACGGGCCAAAGGCCGCGTTTTCCACGTTGCAGCCGCGATAGATGCGCCCGCTCTTTCCCAGCAGCGCCGCGCCGACCTGAAACCCGGAGTACGGCGCATAGGCAAAGCGCAGCGCCTGCAACGCCTCTTGTACCAGCTGTTCCGGGGTCATAGTGCGTTCTCCTCAGCGCCCAGCAGCTGCGCGGCAAAGCTCCTGCCCGGGGTCTGGTATGTCACGCCCAGCAGCTCCGTCACCGTCGCGGCAACGTCGCAGAAGCCCGCGCGCGTACCGAGCTGCACCGGCCGGATGCGCTTGCCCAGTGCCAGCATCGGGATATACTCGCGCGTGTGGTCGGTGTGCTTGCAATAGCCCGGGTCGCAGCCGTGGTCTGCGGTAATGATGACGCAGTCCTCGTCCGACAGCTTATCCAAAAACTTCGGCAGCCACGTGTCAAACTCACTCAGCGCGCGCGCATAGCCGTCGATGTCGCGCCGGTGACCATAGAGCATATCGAAATCGACCAGATTCACGAAGCACAGCCCGGTAAAATCCCGCACGGCCAGCGCCATCGTCTTTTCCAGGCCGTCCGTGTTGCCCGACGTGTAGGTAAATTCCGTCATGCCGCGCCCGGCGAAGATGTCGTGGATTTTGCCCACGGCGATCATATCCAGCCCTGCGTCCACGATTGCGTCGAGCATCGTCTGTGCAGGCGGTTCGAGCGAGAAATCATGGCGGCGCGACGTGCGCCGGAACGGCCATTCGCCCTCAAACGGGCGCGCGATCACACGGCCTACGCCGTATTTGCCTACCAGCAGCGAGCGCGCAATGCGGCAATATGCGTACAGCTCCGCCGGCGGGACAACGGACTCATGCGCCGCGATCTGAAACACCGAGTCTGCCGACGTGTAGACGATCAAATCGCCCGTCTCAACGTGTTCGCGGCCATAATCGCGGATGACATCCGTCCCGGAATACGGCAGGTTGCACAGCACACCCCGTCCGGTCTGCGCGCGAAACGGCGTAAGCAGCTCCTCCGGGAAGCCGTTGGGGAACGTCGGCAGCGGCTGCGGCGAGACAAGCCCCGCCAGCTCCCAGTGGCCGATGGTCGTATCCTTGCCGCGTGAAAGCTCCTGCAATCTTGCGCGCGCCGCGCGGGGTTTGTCGCAGCGCGGCAGATAATCCACGCCG
The DNA here is from genome assembly GCA_964434135.1 of uncultured Oscillospiraceae bacterium. GTDB lineage: Bacteria > Bacillota > Clostridia > Oscillospirales > Oscillospiraceae > CAG-170. The sequence continues at coordinate 5,017 of CAYSTN010000007.1, read as the reverse complement.
TCCACCTCGCCCAGCCCCATCGAAATGAGATTCGGCATGGCAAACGCTGCCGAGCGGCTGCACGAGCGCAGCGTATCTGCGCCAACGTCGCCAAAGTCCGCCGCGTCCGGCTCATAGCCAATGCCGCAGGAGTCCAGAACGATCAAAAATACCCGCTTCATCGCTTATTTCTCCAGCTTGACCGCCGTCTCCAGCGCAAGCTTCATCATGTTCGTAAAGCCGTTTTGCCGCTCTTCGGCGGTGCAAAATTCTGCGCGCAGCAGATGGTCCGACACCGTGCATACCGCCAGAGCGCGCTTGCCTGCACGCGCCGCGTTCATATACAGCGCCGCCGCTTCCATCTCCACGGCCATCACGCCCATTTTGGCCCAGCCGTGGTTGGCGTTCCAGCCCTCGGGCATATCGCCGTCATCGCCGTAGAACCGGTCAGAGGAGAGAATGTTGCCCACATGGTACGGCAGCGCCAGCTCTTTGGCTGTTTCCACACACGCCGCCAGCATCTCATAGCTTGCAATCGGCGCGAACGTCCCCGCCAGATGGTACTGACCCACCCAGTTGGAGTCCGTACACGCACCCTGTCCGATGACGATGTCGCGCAGGTTGATGTTCTCCTGCATCGCGCCGGCCGAGCCGATGCGCATGATGTTCTCCACGCCGAAAATGGTATACAGCTCCCACGAATAGATACCGATCGACGGCATACCCATGCCGGAGGCCATCACCGAAACTTTCGTCCCCTGGTATGTGCCGGTATAGCCGTGAACGCCGCGCACATTGTTGACGAGAACGGCATTCTCCAAAAAGTTTTCCGCAATGTACTTCGAGCGCAGCGGGTCGCCGGGCATCAGCACCGTCTGTCCAAAATCGCCGGGTTTGGCGTTGATGTGCGGGGTCGGATAGTTTGCCATGTCAGTGGCTCCTTTCATATGTAAATTGAGAAAAACTCAGCCTTCTTCTGCTTCCAGCTTCTTGACGAGCTTGACCACGCGGCTCGTTCCCAGCCGCGACGCGCCCAGCGCGATGAACGCTTCCGCGTCTTCCAGCGAGGAGATACCGCCCGCCGCCTTGATCTTCACGCCGGGCTTGACGTGCTTTGCAAACAGCTCCACATCGTGCAGCGTCGCGCCGCCGGTCGAAAAACCGGTCGAAGTTTTGATATATTCCGCACCGGAGTCCGAAACGATCCGGCACAGTTCGATCTTTTCCTCGTCCGTCAGCAGACACGTCTCGATGATGACCTTCAAAAGCTTGCCGCCGCAGTGCGCCTTGACAGCCTTGATCTCATCGAGCAGCGCGTCCCACTTGCTGTCCTTGACCCAGCCCAGATTGATGACCATATCGATCTCATCTGCACCGTTTTCCACCGCGTCGTGCGCCTCAAAGCACTTGACCGGCGTGGTGCTGTAGCCGTTTGGAAAGCCGATGACCGTACAGATGACCAGTTTGTCCCCAACATATTCCTTTGCCTGCCTGACATAGGAAGCCGGGATGCAAACCGACGCCGTGTGATACCGCATTCCATCGTCGCAGATGGCGCGGATCTCGTCCCACGTTGCCGTCTGCGACAGCAGCGTATGGTCGACCTTACTCAGAATTTCGTTCCGTTCCATGTAAAAGCTCCACCTTTCTGTGTTCTTTGATATAATCCTGATAGCATTTGTGGCACATGGCAATGTAGCTGTCATTGCCGCCCAAAAAGACCTGATCGCCCTCGGTGATGACATAACCCTCGGGGCTGATGCGCGCGTTGGTCGTGGCCTTGCGCCCGCAGTCACAGATGGTCTTGATCTCGGTGATCGAGTCTGCCAGCTCGAACAGTCTCCGGCTGCCGGGGAACAGCTTCGTCTGGAAGTCCGTCCGCAGGCCGAAGCACAGCACCGGCAAATTTTCCCGGTCGACCAGCTCGCGCAGCTGGTCGATCTGCTCTGCGGTCAAAAACTGGCACTCGTCAACGATGATAACGTCCGCGCGCCCCTGCTCGGTGTAGCGTTTGCGGATGTCGCACTCCGGCGCGATGGCCTCACACTCGGCCGTCAGGCCAATGCGTGAGCGCAGCGTAAACGCCCCGTCGCGGTGGTCGGCCGCAGGCTTGATGAGCCAGACGCGCATCCCGCGTTCTTCGTAGTTATACTTGGTGATGAGCGCCGTAGCCGTCTTGCTCGAGCCCATCGCGCCATACTTAAAATACAGCTTTGCCATATCCTCATCCCTTCTGTTTGGGGTACTTTTCATTATACCGGATTTCCCGCGATTTTGAAAGGGGTATTTTGTGCATCACGCCGCCTTGTTCCACTTTTTTCATGCAAATGCAGGTCTGCCTTGACCGTTTGGCGCGCACGTGCTATACTTTTTATAGAAAATCTATCATTTGGAGGCTATTCTATGGCGATTCTTTTGACTGGCGGCGCCGGTTTTATCGGCAGTCATACCGCCGTTACCCTGCTGGACGCAGGCTTGGATATCGTGATCGTCGACAACTTCGACAACAGCTCGCCCAAGGTGCTTGATCGCATCGAGGCCATCACCGGCAAGCGCCCGCCGCTTATCGAGGCCGATTGCTGCGACCGCGCCGCGATGCAGCGCGTCTTCTCTGCCCACGACATCACCGGTGTCATCCACTTTGCCGGACTGAAAGCCGTCGGAGAATCCGTGCAAAAGCCCCTGCTCTACTACCGCAATAACCTCGACTCGGCGCTCACCGTCCTCGAGGTCATGCGCGAACACGGCTGCCACCGCTTCGTCTTCTCGTCCTCGGCCACTGTCTACGGTGATCAGCCCGCACCTCTTTATGAGACGGCTCAGACCGGCGGCTGTTCCAACCCCTACGGCTGGACAAAATTCATGATCGAGGAGATTCTGAAATCCGCTGCCGCAGCCGACCCGGAGCTTTCCGTCGTGCTGCTGCGCTACTTCAATCCCATCGGCGCACATCCGTCCGGCCTCATCGGCGAAAATCCCAACGGCATCCCCAACAACCTCATGCCGTATATCACCCAGGTTGCCATTGGCCGCCGCGAAAAGCTGACCGTCTTCGGCAATGACTATGACACGCCCGACGGCACGGGTGTGCGCGACTACATCCACGTGGTCGATCTGGCTGAGGGGCATCTGTGCGCCCTGCGCTACGCCGAGCAGCATTCCGGCTGCGAGGTCTTCAACCTCGGCACCGGCCACGGTGTCAGCGTGCTGGAGATGGTCAACACTTTCTCCGCCGTCAACAACGTTTCAGTCCCGCACGTCATCGGCGCGCGCCGCGCGGGCGACCTCGCCACGGTCTACGCCGACCCGGCCAAGGCCGAATCGATCCTCGGCTGGCAGGCAAAAAAGACGCTTGCCGATATGTGCCGCGACAGCTGGAACTGGCAGAGCAAGAACCCGACCGGGTATTAACTTGCCGCAGCCGCTTCCCGGTGCATACCCGACCAAAAGCCTACCGCCCAGACAGTCCTGTCCGGGCGGTTTGTGCGTTGCGGGTGGACTTCTTCCTGCGCTTCTGCTATACTTTTTAAAAAGAACGGGAAACAACGTCGAATTGGACAAAGGAGCGCGATCGTATGAAAAAGTTGATTGCTTTGGTCTTATTCCTGCTCTGTGTGGTATCTTTCATTGGCTGTGCTTCACAAAGCCAGCCGAGCCAATCCATAACTGCGGCTCTGGAAAACGAATCGCTTCCTGCACCCGCAAGCACACCGTCTTTCGAACCCGAAATGCCTGAAGCAGACATCCCAATCCTTGATTTTTCCTATGCCGAAGATTGTGCCGTCTATGCTGCAGGCAAACCCGGCGTAAAAACATCCGGCTTTGTGAATATAACAGCCGCAGAGGCTGATTGCAGCAACGTTGCAGAGATTGCGGAAAACGAATGCACCATCAAATGGGATCGCTGTACAACATACCTGGATGCAGGCGAATGTATCTGGAAAGTCGTCTTCTTCACCGAGGGAATGCCCGGCGCTGACCAGAGCGTTTATCTGGATTCTGACGGGAAAACGGTCTTGATCGTCTATGGCGAATAGCCGCAGCATCCATTGCGGGAGATTGACTGGGCGCGATCATTATGAGTATCGGTTTTCCGTACCATGTAAGGCACGCCCCTGCTCCTGCCCGTCCTGCTCCGCTGCCGAAAAAACTGTTTCCCTGTTATTTTCTCTTTGCTGTTCTCCCAGTTGTACTACATCAGAAAACTTTTCTCCTTGCAGGTTGACTTTTTCCCCCTTGTATATTATACTGCCAATAGAACCTGAACGTTGCAGAGTGATAGGTATTCGGAAGCCTATTGTTCTAAGTAACGGGACGGTTCTTGTTTCATCTGTAGAAAGCTAGACGGGTCTATTTCAAAAAACTTGACAAAAACAAACAAATCTGCTATTGTTTCCGAGCTGGCAGTCTGGTGACTGGGCTAGGAAGCACTTCTGAACCCTTTGCTCCGGGCTGCTGGCTTTCTATAGGCTTAGGATATTCATGCTGTGCTGTCTACAATTTTATCAATATTCATTTATAGATTAAGTATCTAAAATACAAAAAACGCTCCATCTTTTAAGATGGAGCGTTTTTGTGTCGGCATTCCCTATTTTCCCGGCCAGTCACCCGGCAAGTATTTTCGGCGATCGCGAGCTTAACTTCTGTGTTCGGTATGGGAACAGGTGGACCCTCACGCCAATCAACACCGACTTATAAAAAGAAACCTGATCGAAATCAGGTTTCTTTGTGTTGGCACTACCTATTTTCCCGGTCAGTCACCCGACAAGTATCTTCGGCGAATGTGAGCTTAACTTCTGTGTTCGGTATGGGAACAGGTGGACCCTCACACCAATCAGCACCAACTATGAAAGATACACCCTGAAAACCGAACACCAGAAGAAAAGTTGCAAAAGTGAGAGGCTGCACATTTAAGAGCCTGCTAACTACCAATTGTAGGTCAAGCCCTCGGCTTATTAGTATCAGTCAGCTACACACATTACTGTGCTTCCACCCCTGACCTATCAACGTCATAGTCTACGACGAGCCTTACTCCTTT
>CAYSTN010000006.1:0-41969 GCA_964434135.1 uncultured Oscillospiraceae bacterium | reverse complement strand
CACTACGCGCCGCCCGCCATTGTTGGTGATGGCTGAATCGGTGCAGCGGTGATTTGCGGATTTTGCGCGGCGAAGCCGCGCCGGGTACGGAGATAATACGCAAAAACAAAAGCCACCCCACGACCCAATGAAATGGTCGTGGGGTGGAAAGGATCAGCAACAAAATGGATAGACCCCAGCCTGCGACCCAATGATGTGGTCGCGATTATGTCATTGCAGTTTATGTCTGCGTCAAATAGAATATGCAGTCTGTAAATCTGTGTAATCCTCGATTATGAGTTGCTTTTCAGGTTAACCAGACACCGCAATCGCTATCAAAACCTGTTTTCTGTCGGTTTTTACTCCGAGAGCGGCTTCATCGTGGGGAACAAAATCACATCGCGGATGGTATCTGCGCCGGTGAAGAGCATAACGGCGCGGTCGATGCCGATGCCCATGCCACCCGTGGGCGGCATACCGTATTCCAGCGCGGTGAGGAAATCCTCATCGAGCATTTCCGTCTCGTCATCGCCGCGTTCGCGCTGCTCGACCTGCTTCATAAAGCGCGCGCGCTGGTCGATTGGGTCGTTCAGCTCGGAATAGGCGTTGCCCATCTCCGAACGGCAGATGAAGAACTCGAACCGCTCGGTCAGGCGCGGGTCAGACGGTGAGCGCTTGGTCAGCGGGCTGACCTCGACGGGGTACATGGTGATGAACGTCGGCTGCACCAGATGCTCCTCGACCTTCTGGTCGAAGCAGGCATACAGCGCATTGCCCCAGGTCTTTTCGGCCGCCTCGGGCAGCTCAACACCCACGTTCTTCGCCGCAGCGACAGCCTCGGCGTCATCGCTGATCGCGCCAAAGTCCACACCCACGTACTGCTTGACGGCCTCGATCATAGTCAGTCTCGGCCAGCCGGGGGTCAGATCGACCGTCTCGCCCATCCATTGCAGCGTATACGTGCCAAGGAATTTCTGCGCGAAGCTGGTAAACAGCCCCTCGGCGATGTCCATCATGTCGTGGAAGTCGGCATACGCCTGATACAGCTCGACCGTGGTAAACTCCGGGTTGTGCTTGGGGTCCATGCCCTCGTTGCGGAAGATGCGCCCGACCTCGTACACGCGATCCATGCCGCCGACGATCAACCGCTTGAGCGGCAGCTCGGTTGCGATGCGCATATACATATCGATGTCGAGCGTGTTGTGGTGCGTGATGAACGGGCGGGCGGCTGCGCCGCCGGCAATGGTATTGAGAACCGGCGTTTCGACCTCGATATAGCCCAGATCGTCCAGATAGTCGCGCAGATGCTTGATAAACTGCGCGCGCAGACGGAAATTGCGCTTGACCTCGGGGTTGACCAGCAGGTCAACGTAGCGCTGCCGATAGCGCGTTTCCTTGTCGGTCAGACCGTGGAACTTCTCCGGCAGCGGCAGCAGGGACTTACTCAGCAGCGTGATCGACCGGGCGCGCACACTCATCTCGCCGCGCTGGGTGCGGAAGACCTCGCCCTCAACGCCGACGATATCGCCGATGTCGTATTTCTTGAAGCGGTTGTACTCGGCCTCGTCCATTTCGTCCTTCCGGGCGTAAAGCTGGATGCGGCCAACGCTGTCTTGCAGGTCGCAGAACGAGACTTTGCCCATGCCGCGCTTGGACATCAGACGGCCGGCGATGGACACGGGCGTACCTTCAAGCGCGTCGAACTGATCTTTGATTTGTTGCGTGGTGACGCTGCTGACAAAGCGCGTGATGGCAAACGGGTCTAAGCCCTCGGCTTGCAGCTGCGCGAGCTTTTCGCGGCGAACCTTGATCTGGTCACCGATGGGCTGCTGGGACGCAGCAGTCTGCGGATTCCTGTTTTCCTGTTCCATATGCAACCTCTTCTTTTCTGTATTTGTTACTTTTCGATCGTCAAAATCTTGTATTTCAGAACGCCGATGGGCGCGTCGACCTCGACCACATCGCCGATCTTGTGACCCAGCAGCGCCTTGCCGAACGGAGAATCGTCGGAAATGCGGCACTCCATGGGGTTGGCCTCCTGCGAACCGACGATGGCATAGAGTTCCTCGTCGCCGGTTTCCAGGTCTTCGACCTTGATGGTGCAGCCCAGGCTGATCTTACCCTCGGTGTCCTCAGTCTCGTCGATGATGACCGCGTGGGCGAGGATGTTTTCGACCTCGGCAATGCGGCCATAGAGCTTGGCCTGTTCGTTTTTCGCCTCGTCGTATTCACTGTTTTCCGAGAGGTCACCAAACGAACGTGCCTCTTTGATCTGCTCTGCGACTTCTTTCTCGCGCGTCGTCTTCAGATAAAAAAGCTCCTGCTCCAGTTCTTTCAGGCGCAGTGCGCTGATCTTAAATTCTTTTGCCATGTTGATTCGTTCCTTCCATGCTTGTTCGTCGAACCGCCCGCGCGATCCGATAGGGATTCAGCAGACATTATATCGGTCAAAGATACGTCTGTCAAGTGATTTTGCGGCGAATTTCCCGAATTGCGGCCTGCAATTGTGCATCCTCGTCCGGCGGCAGCCGGTCATAGTACAGCTGCGTCAGTTCTTCGTCGCCGAGCGTGACCTCGATATCCGGTGTAACGCCTACATCCGTCAGACTGCGCCCCTGCGGGGTGTAGTATTTTCCGATGGACAGATTCAAAAGTGAACCGTCCGACAGCTCGAATGCAGTCTGGAAATTGCCCTTGCCGACGGTCTTCGTGCCCACGACGCTTGCCCAGCCGTACTCCTGCAACGCAGCAGCAAAAAACTCCGCTGCGGAGTAGCTGTCTTCGTTGACCAGCACGACCATCGGCAGCTCCAGACAGGCCGCGTCGGACACATCTGTCTCGACCCGTCCGGCGTAGTCCTCCGCCCGGAACAGCTCCCCTTCCGGCAGCAACTTATCGAGTACTTCGACCAGCTCGTCTTTGTATCCGCCGCCGTTGAAGCGAACGTCGAAGATCAGACCCACCGCGCCGTCCTGCACCAGCGTGTCAATGGCGGCGTTCGTCTCCTGCGCGCAGCGGCTGTCAAAGTTTTCGATGCTGATATAGCCGATCTGCCCGTCCAGCATTTCATACGTCGCGACGGGCGTTTCGATGCTGCGCCGCTCGACCGAAACGGTAAAGCGCTCGTCTGCTCGCAGCATGGTGAGCGTGACGAACGTCCCCGCTTCGCCGCGCACGCTGGTGCGTGTGCCTTCCATGCCAAGCGTCAGCGTGCTTTCGCCCTCGACCTCGATGACCACATCGTCCGGCTGTATGCCGGCCTCAGCCGCCGGGCCGCCGTCGGTGACAGACATGATCCGCATTCCGCCCGCTTCTTCATCGAGCGTGATGGTCACGCCGATGCCGACGTAGGCGTTTTGCATCTGCTCGTCGTACTTGACCTTTTCCGACGCGGGCAGATAATAGCTCCACCGGTCACCGGTTGCCGCGACCATGGCATCGGCAACGGCATCGGCCATCGCGTCCTCATCATAGTCATCGATGAAATACGCGTCCAGATACTGGGCGATCTCGGTGGATTTCAGTTCTGCCGGGGTAAGCTGCGCATCGACGCGGTAGAGCGTCAGCACCGTCGCGCCCAGAAACGTCGCGCAGAACGCCAGCACCAGCAGAAGGATCTTCAGCCATTTTTTCATGCAACAGTCCAGCCTTTTTGGAGTTTTTCTGCGCGAAGAACCGGTAAAAAGCACCCCCACAGCCCGCGCAGGAGCTGTGGGAGCGAGGATATTTGCTACTCAGCCGATGTAGTTAAAGGGGTTGACATCCGCACCGTTGTAGTAGATGGTGAAGTGCAGGTGCGGGCCGGTCGACCAGCCGGTCGAGCCGACGTAGCCAATGGTCTGACCCTGCGTGACGTAGTCTCCCACGGACACGGACAGTCCCGGCTGGTGGGCATAGAGGCTGGAATAGCCGTCACCATGGTTGATGACCACATAATAGCCCCACGCGTCGGCATAGGCCGCCGTCGTGACCGTGCCGGACTTGGTGGCAAGGATCGCCGTCCCGGCGCCCGCGCCAAAGTCCACACCGTTGTGCCAGCTGTATTTCTTCGTCAGCGGGTGGGTACGGTAGCCGTAGGTATCCGTGACCGGACACTGGTACGGCAGCGGATACAGCCAGCCGCCGGTATTCGTTGCGCCGGAAGTGCTGCCGCTCGAGGCGGTGTTGTTCTGGCGGTTGAGCGCGGCAATGCGCTCGGCCTCTTCTTTGGACAAAGCTGCGTAGTACGCGGCTTCGGACTTGGCGATCTCGTCGGAAAGCTCGGCCTCGTTTGCGAGGTTCGTCTCGTAGTCGGCGTTCATCTGCTCATATGCAGCCAGCATTTCAATGAGCAGCCCGTCAGCCTCGGTGCGCTGCTGTTCCAGCTCCTGTTCCTGCTGGGCAAGCTCCTGCCGGGTCACGTCCAGCGCGGAAAGCTGCTGTTCGAGTTCTTCGCGCTCGGCGGCGATCTTCTGCGACACATCGCGCATTTTTTCCAGCATCAGCTGGTCGGCCTTGGCGATCTCCTGAATGACGTCGATCTTGTCGAGCAGATCGGAGAAGCTGTTCGCGCCGAACAGAATTGCCCAGTACGAGATGCTGCCCGTCTCCTCCATGGAGCGGATGCGGGTCTTATACTGCGCATTCAGGCGCGCTTCTTCGGCCTCGGAAGCTTCCAACTCGGCCTGCTTGTTGGCAATGAGCAGACTGTATTGCTGCACCTGCTCGTTGAGGTTGTCGATGGATGCCTGGGTCATGCTGATCTGCTGGTCGATGTCGGATTTCTTGTCGACGAGCGTCTGCGTCTTGGATTTGTTTTCGTTGATGCGCGCTTGCAGTGCCTCGCGCTCTTTTTTGAGTTCTGCCTGCTGATCGCGCAGACCGCTCAGTTCTTTTTTGATCTCTGCACTGGTCGCGGCGTTGGCCATGAGGATGAGCGCACTGGAGAACAGCCCCAGCACCAAAATGGCCACCAGCACCACACAGACGATACGGCGCATCGCGCCGGTCTTTTTTTGCTTCATGTAGAGTCCCTCCGTTGGGTAGGCAGGCTCAGACCTTCAGGAATTTGCGGATGGACAGCAAGCTGCCGAACACGCCGACCAAAAAGCCCGTGATGGCATAGGCGACGGCGACAAACTCGATGACCTCGGTGAAGGGAATGAGCGAGAACAGCTTGAGCGTATCAAGCTGGGTGATCTTGATGAGGATGAAGTCATACAGACCCCACTCCAGGAAGAACGCAATGGCCGCGGCGAGGATGCCGATGATAAAGCCCTCGACCACGAACGGCAGCCGGATGAACGCGTTGGTCGCGCCGACCATCTTCATGATGGCGATCTCCTCGCTGCGCGAGTACATCGCGAGTTTGACCGTGTTGGAAATGATGAACAAAGACACCACGAACAAAACGGTCACAATGACGAGTGAAGCGATGTTCAAAACGTTCTGCACCGTCTGGAAGCCCTCTGCGACCTCAAAATGCGCCGTGACCTCGGCCACGCCGTCGATCTCCAGCAGCTTTTCGTAGGTCTGCTTGAGCAGCGAACTGTCTTCCACCGTCACGACATAGCGGTCACGCAGCGTGTCGGGGTCAAGTCCTGCGAACAAAGACGCGTCGCTCTGTTCGTCGACGAAGTCCTGCAACGCCTGTTCGCGCGTGACGAACGTCGCGGTGTGAACGTTGGTGATGAGATTGATCTGCGAACCGACCGAGCGCGCCTTGGCCTCGGAGTAATCCTCGTCGATGTAGACGAGCATCTCGTTTTCCTGTTCCAGCTCTTTGACCATGGAGCTGGTGTTGAGCAGAATCAGGCAGAACGAGCCCATGATAATCAGGCACGCCACCGTCACGCAGATGGCCGCGAAGGACATGAACCCGTGCAGGAACACCCCACGGAAGCCCTCGCGCAATAAGTATCCGATGTTATTCTTCTTCATTGAGATAGTACCCATCCATTCCGTCGCTGATGATACGCCCTTCGTTGATGGCGACCACGCGCTTGGTAAAGCGGTTGACCAGTTCGCGCTCGTGCGTAACGACCATGACGGTCGTGCCGAGGGCGTTGATCTGTTGGAGCAGCATCATGATTTCCAGCGAACGCGCCGTGTCCAGATTGCCCGTCGGCTCGTCGGCAATGATGACGCTGGGGTTGTTGACCAGTGCGCGGGCGATGGCCACACGCTGCTGTTCGCCGCCGGAAAGCTCATTCGGCAGACGGCGGCCCTTGGTTTCCAGGCCGACCAGATCCAGCACGTAAGGCACGCGCTTTTGAATTTCCTTTTCCGGTGCGCCGATGACACGCATGGCGAACGCCACGTTTTCGTAGACGCTCTTATCCTCGATCAGGCGGAAATCCTGAAAGATGACGCCCAGTGTCCGGCGCAGATACGGCACCGCGCGGCCGCGCAGCTTTTCCACGGCGAAGCCGTTGACCAGCGCGCTGCCGGAAGTCGGGCGCAGCTCGGCCGTTAAGATCTTGATGATGGTGGACTTGCCTGAGCCGGACGGGCCGACCAGAAAGACAAATTCGCCGTCGTCGATCTTCATGGACACGCCGTTGAGCGCCTTGGTGCCGGTGTCGTAGGTTTTATGCACATCCAGTAATTCGATCATGGTTTTTCTCCGATCCTGACGCTCCGCGCGGCCTCAGATGAGGCGGTTCTCGCGCGAAACAAGGTATTTCTTGACCATCAGCGCAACTTTGAAGATGATGGCATCGTCAAATTCGCGCAGGTCAAGGCCGGTCAGTTTTTTGATCTTCTCCAGCCGGTAGACCAGCGTATTGCGGTGGACGAACAGCTTCCGCGACGTCTCGGAGACGTTGAGGTTGTTCTCGAAGAATTTGTTGATCGTAAAGAGCGTCTCCTGGTCGAGCGTGTCGATGGAGTTCTTCTTGAAGACCTCGGACAGGAAGATCTCGCACAGCGTCGTCGGCAGCTGGTAGATCAGGCGGCCAATGCCCAGATTTTCATAGTTGATGATCGTCTTCTCCGTCTCAAAGACCTTGCCGACTTCGATTGCGACCTGCGCTTCTTTGTATGCGTCGGCCAGTTCGCGCAGATGTCCGGCCACCGTAGAGATACCGATGACGGTCTTGACGAACAGCTCTGCGCGCAGCGTCTGCTCGATGGTCTGCGCCGTCTGCAACAGCTCGGCTTTTTCCGTGCCGGGCGGCAGCTGTTTGACGATGGCGATGTCCGTCTCGTTGATGGACAGGACAAAATCCTGCTGCTTGTCGGGGAACATCCCGGACAGCACATCGACCGAAGCCACGTCTGCCCGGCCGACCTGCCGCACGAGGAACACCGCGCGCGGCGCGTCGGTGACGAAGTGCAGCTCCTTCGCGCGGATATAGATATCGCCCGGAAGGATGTTGTCGGTGATGATATTCTTGACAAACGTACCTTTGTCATGCTTTTCCTCGTAATAGGTCTTTGCGCCGTTGAGCGCGACGTAGGCCATCACGCACAGGCTTTTTGCCGTCTCGTCGTCGCCCTCGGCGAAGACCGCGTAGTCGAAATACGCGCTCCAGGAAACAAGCGGCTTGAAGGTCTTTTTGTCAACGACAACGACACCGTCCGAAGCGCCGTTGATCTTGATGACGGCCTCCGGCCATTTTTCGCCGATCAGCGAAGTGTCGCTGCAAGAGATCACGTTGCTGTCAGCATCAATGACACCGATCATGCGGTCGGTAGCCTCTTTCATTTGCACGATCACGCTCTGAAAAACACGGCTGGACATAATTCGCCCTCCTTGAACTCGGGCATAGGCGCAGCGCGCCGCCCGTACTTTTTACACAAACAACCATTGACATAATACTACGTTTTCGGCAAGAGCGCAAGGTCTTTTTGACATTTTATTTGAAAACGACCATCTTTTTTTGTGGCATTTTCATAGTTTTTCGTCATATGCTCCAAAATTTAGGTGCTTGTGCCGCCCAAAGCGGCCAAAAAAGCTGTCCGTCAAAATCACAAGGACTGTAACAGCAGCTGTTCGGTCTGCGGCAGCGGCAGCTCGACCCACTGCCCCAGCGGCAGCGTTCCAAGCTCCAGTCCGCCTTCGGCCTCGCGCCGCAGATACCGCACAGGCTTTCCCACGCTTGCGAGCATCCGGCGCACCTGATGATACTTTCCTTCCTGCACCTGCACGACCGAGCGCCCAAGGCCAAGCGGCGTGAGCCTGGCCGGCATACATTGCAGCCCGTCGGCAAGCGTCAGCCCGCGCGCAAACGCCTCGACGTCCCGCTCGTCGGTCTGGCCGTCGTGTTCGGCATAGTAGCGCTTCCATACGCCGTGGCGCGGCGAGAGCAGCCGGTGGGCAAGTTCGCCGTCGTTGGTAAACAGCAGCAGCCCCTCGGTGTCCTTGTCCAGCCGTCCCACGGGCATCACGCCCAGCTTTCGGATGGCCTGCGGCAGCAGCTCCATCACCGTTCTGGCCTTGGGGTCGTCGGCGGCAGTCAAAAAGCCCGCCGGCTTGTGCAGCATCACCAGAACCGGCTCACGCAGCCGCACCGCTGCGCCGTCCAGGGTGATGCAGACCGCCCCTTCGTCAAATTTCCGGCTCTCGTCGGTGATGCACTGCCCGTCGACCTGTACGCGTCCGGCGCGGATGATGGCGCGCAGCTGGCGGCGGCTGGCCGTGCCCGCGTCACTGAGTATTTTATCCAGTCTCTGCATGATGTTTCTCCTGTCATATTGCGCGCGGCGGCGCATAGGTTGTACTGTCTGGAATATGGAAAGATCGGAGGAATCGTCACATGGTTATCCTGACTGCGAAGCTCCCCAAACGCAGGACACTGCTGATCGTTGCGCTGTGCGTGCTGGCGGTGGTGGTACTCACGCTGTGTCTGCGCGGCGCGCACACGCAAAGCGGCACCCCGCAGCAGTCCGAGACGGCGGACACCAACGACGCGCGCATTGAATTTCTCTCCGGCTTTGGCTGGCAGGTCGAGCCGGAACCGGTTCAGCAGCAGCAAGTGCGCGTCCCGGACGAACCGGGCGAGGTCTTTTTGCGCTACAACGAATTGCAGCGCGCACAGGGCTATGATCTGCTGGCATACAAGGGGCAGGAGCTGACGCGCTGCGTCTACCGGATCACGAACTATCCGCAGCCGGGGACGTATTACGCGACGCTTTTGCTGCTGGACGGGAAGATCGTCGGCGCGGACGTGGCCTCGAGTGCAAAAGACGGGGTCATGCACGGCCTACAGTATCCGCAGTCGTAGCTCACAGCCACACCGGCAGCACCGCCACGCCAAGCTCTCTGGCGTAGCGCACCGTTGCAGCCGTGCCGCCGCGGCCTCCGTCAAACACGGAGATGAGAAGGCTTGCCCGCTGCACCATCTGCCGGTTGCGCCGGAGCATACAGCCGGGCGAATAGACCGGCTCAAGCACCTCGACGCGGCTGCACGCGCGCAACAGCGCGCCGTAGCGCGCCCGCTCTGCCGCCGTCCAGCTCCCGGACTGCGACGGACACGGCACCATGGCCACAAGCTCTGCCTGCGGCGCGCGCCCGGCGCGCTGCAAAGCCAGCACCGTCTCGGCAAAATACCAGTCGCAGCCGCGCGCCATGCCGCACAAAAACGTCCGGAAGCCGCGCGCATAGGCCAGTTCCACGCTTTTTTGCAGCAGCACCCGCAGCGCGCGGCAGCGCGGGTCTGTCTCGTCCGTGCCCCACGGCAGGCGCTCCGGCCTGTGGCCGGTAAAGGCGCAGATCATCGCCGCAGCCCTCCTTTTCGTTTTTCTCAGTATACCAGAAAAACTCCCTCTTTACAAGCGCCCATGGCCGTGGTATCATAGCCCCACAATCAAACAGAAGATCTTCAGGGCAGGGTGTGATTCCCGACCGGCGGTAAAGTCCGCGAGCGCAAGCTGAACCGGTGTGATTCCGGTACCGACAGTATAGTCTGGATGGAAGAAGAGTTTCATGCAGCCGAAGTAGCTGTATCTGTGTGCGCCTGAGGATCGTCTCAGGTGCATTTTTATTTTATAGGAGAACCGCCATGCATACACTTTTGTCCTCGATCTCGGAAAATCTGCAATTCGTCCTGCTGTGCCTGTTCATCACCGCAGTGGTGGTGCTGTTGGCCTGGGGCGGCGAACGGCTCGTCATGCGCCGCCGCCACGCGCTGAGCGCTGCGCGCACCATCACCTCGATTGCGATGTTCGCCGCCATCTCCGGCGTTTTGATGACCATTGAGCTGCCGCTTTTCTTCGCACCGTCATTTTATAAGCTCGACCTGAGTGAACTGCCGGTCATGATCTGCGCGTTTTACCTCGGGCCTGTCAGCGGCGTGGTGTGCGAGTTTTTAAAGGTCGTCATCAAACTGCTGCTCAAAGGCACGTCGACCGCCTTCGTCGGCGATCTGGCCAACTTCCTCGTCGGCTGTTCGTTCGTGCTGCCGGCGGCGATCGTGTACCAGAAGGTTCTGAGCAAAAAAGGTGCGCTGGCCTCGCTCGTGCTGGGGACGCTCGTCATGACCGTCTTTGGCAGCTTCTTCAATGCGTGGTTTTTGATTCCGCGCTTTGCCGCCATGTACAACCTGCCGCTTGACGAGATCATCGCCATGGGCACGCAGGTCAACGGCGCGATCACGAGCCTGCCGACGCTGGTGCTGTTTGCCGTTGTGCCGTTCAATCTGCTCAAGGGCGTGCTTGTCTCGCTTTTGACCTTCTTTTTGTACAAGCGTGTTGAGCGTGTGTTCTTCCGTCACGCACAAAAAGCCTGAGCGCTCCGTCATAGAATCTTCATAAATCTTTAACAATCCTTTCCTTGTTTTTCTGCGTTCGGTGCGGTACTATCTTGTTTGTTATTTTGAAGGAGCGTTGCAGCATGAAAGAAAAACCGAACCGATTGCGAACACGGCTGAAATCCGAGGCTCAAAAAAGCCCGGCCGTGTTCGGTGTTTACGTTGTACTGCGTCTGATCGTCATAGCCATCCTCGTCTCGGCCATTTTGCGCGGCGAGTACGAAAGCGCGTTCATCTGCCTGTTGGTGCTGGTTTTGTTCCTGCTGCCGATGTTCGTGCAGAAAAACCTCGGCATCGAGCTGCCGGGCACGCTGGAGATCATCATTCTCTTCTTCATCTTCGCGTCCGAGATTTTGGGTGAGCTGGGCTGCTTTTTCATCCACTTCCCACACTGGGACACCATCCTGCACACGACTTCCGGGTTTTTGTGCGCGGCGTTCGGCTTTGCGCTCATTGACATCCTCAACCGCAGCGACAAGATCAAATTCGAGCTGTCCCCTGTCTACGTCGCGCTCGTCGCGTTCTGCTTTTCCATGACCATCGGTGTTCTGTGGGAGTTTTTTGAGTTCGGCATGGACAGGCTGTTCGGCATGGATATGCAAAAAGACACCGTCCTTTCTTCCATCACCTCGGTCATGCTCGACCCCACCAACAAAAACATCCCCGTCACCATTGACGGCATCACATCCGTTGTTGTCAACGGCCAGGAGCTGGGCTTCGGCGGCTATCTGGATATCGGCCTGTACGACACGATGGAAGACCTGTTCGTCAACTTCATCGGCGCGCTGATCTTCAGTATTTTCGGCTACTTCTATATCAAGCACCGCGGCCAGGGCCGCATCGCCAAGGCATTCATCCCCACACTTTCCGATTCAGAAAACGAGGCGCAAGCAAATGAGCAAACATCCGCACAAAAAATGGAACATCCCCACGGTTGAGAACTACCACCACCACTGGTATCTGCTCATCTGGCTGACGTATCTGGGGCTTTTTTATCTGGCCGAGCAGGTCGTGACGGACAACTATTGGGTATCGTACCTGCCGCTCGATGACAAGATCCCCTTCTGCCGCTTTTTCGTCATCCCCTACTGCCTGTGGCATCCGCTGCTGTTCGTGATGACGCTGTATCTCATGTGGTACGACATCCCCGCATTCAAGCGGTTCATGCTGTATTTTGGCGTCGGGTGCATCGGCACGGTCGTTTTCTGCCTGATCTTCCCGAACGGACAGGATCTGCGCCCGGCGACGTTCGCGCAGGACGACGTGTTCACGCGCTTCATCGCCCTGCTTTACCAGACCGACACCAATACCAACGTCCTGCCGAGTATGCACGTCATCGGCTGCGCCGCGCTGACGTTCGCGTGCTTCGATGCCGAATCGCTGCGCAGGCGGCACCTGCACTGGGTCATGCTGCCGCTGGGTCTTCTCATCAGTGTCTCGACGGTCTTCATCAAGCAGCATTCCATTCTGGACTTTTTCGTGGCCATCCCGGTGTGCGTGGTCTTGTACTTCCTGTTCTACCACAAGACATTCCGGGCGCGGCGGCGCGCAGCGTAAGCATACCGTTCAACAAATGCAGACTGCAAGCAGGTCTGCATTTGTTTTTTCGGTTTTTGTCCATCCACGGGCGGTAGTCTCTTGACAAGCAGCGCAAAACATGAGATATTGACAGGACATTTCAACGAAAGCTGTGTTTTTTATGGGTATTTTGGAGATTTTTTTGATCGGTGTCGGCCTGTCCATGGACGCATTCGCGGTGTCCATCTGCAAGGGACTGTCCACGCAGAAGCTGCGGCTGCGGCACTACCTCATCATCGGCGCGTGGTTCGGCGGCTTTCAGGCGCTCATGCCGACCGTCGGCTACTTCCTAGGCGCGACGTTCGAGCAGTACATCACCTCGTTTGACCACTGGGTCGCGTTCATATTGCTTGCGGCCATCGGCGCAAACATGATAAAAGAGAGTTTTTCCAAAGAAACGGACGAGAACAGCAGTTCGTTTTCGTGCAAAACGATGCTGCTTTTGGCGCTGGCGACGAGCATCGACGCGCTGGCCGTGGGCATCACGTTTGCCCTGCTGCCGGATGTCAACGTGCCGCTGGCCGTTGCGCTCATCGGCGTGACCACGTTCGTTTTGTCTGCCGCCGGGCTGAAAGTCGGCAACGTTTTCGGCGCGCGATACAAGGCAAAAGCCGAGCGATTGGGCGGAATCATTCTCATTTTGATCGGTTTGAAAATCCTGCTGGAGCATCTTGGTGTGCTTTCGCTGTAAAAACAGCGAAAAAAACAGGCAAAAACTGCGCAAAAATGCTGCAAAAATGCAGCAAAAACGAGCGAAAAAGCAGCAAAAAAGCCCCGTTTTTTGGGGCTTTTTTGCTGCCTTTTTTGCCTCAGCCGGCATAGATCGGGTGCTTTCGGGTCAGCGCTTCGACGGCGGCCAGCACAAATTCGCGGTTGGCCTGTTCGTCCTGCGCGATGCGGTCGATGCATTCGGCGATGATGGGCATATCCTCCTCGGTAAAGCCGCGCGTGGTACACGCCGGGGTGCCGATGCGCACGCCGCTGGTGATGCCGGGCTTCTGCGGGTCGTTGGGGATGGCATTTTTGTTGACGGTGATATGCACCGCGTCGAGTCTGGTTTGCAGCTGTTTGCCGGTGATATTCTTTTTGCGCAGATCAGCCAGCATCAGGTGGTTATCCGTGCCGCCCGTGACGAGGTCAAAGCCCCGGGCAAGCAGCGCCTGCGCCAGCGCGTTGGCATTTTTCACGACCTGCTCGGCATAGCGGCGGAACGACGGCTGCGCCGCTTCTTGCAGGCAGATGGCCTTGGCGGCGATGACGTGCATCAAAGGCCCGCCCTGTGTGCCGGGGAAGACCGCGCTGTTCAGGCGTTTGCCGAGCGACTCGTCGCGCGAGAGGATCATGCCGCCGCGCGGGCCGCGCAGCGTCTTGTGCGTGGTGGTGGTGACCACATCGGCATAGGGAACGGGGTTGGCGTGCTGGCCGCCGGCAACCAGACCGGCGATGTGCGCCATGTCGACCATCAGCAGCGCGCCGTTGCGGTGCGCAATGTCCGCGAACGCCTGAAAATCGATCGCGCGCGGATAGGCCGACGCGCCCGCGACGAGCAGCCTGGGGTGATACTGCCTGACCATCGTCTCGACCTGATCGTAGTCGATGCGGCCGGTCACGGGGTCGACCCCGTAGCTGATGGAGTTGTAGTATTTACCGGAGAGGTTGACCCGCGCGCCGTGCGTCAGGTGACCGCCGCAGGCCAAATCCATTCCCATGAGCGTATCGCCCGGCTGTAACAGCGCGGCGTAGACCTCGAGGTTCGCCTGTGCGCCGGAGTGCGGCTGCACGTTGGCATAGGCTGCGCCAAAGAGCGACTTGGCGCGCTCGATGGCGATGCGCTCGATCTCGTCGACGTACTCGCAGCCGCCGTAATAGCGGTTGCCGGGATAGCCTTCGGCGTATTTATTCGTCAAAACCGAACCCATCGCGGCGATGACCGCCGATGAGGCGATATTCTCCGAAGCGATCAGTTCGATGTTCTGCTGCTGCCGCTGCGCCTCTTTTGTCATGAAAGCGGCGATCTGCGGATCTTGCAGCTGCAAATATTGCAGTGCATTGTCGAGTACGTTTGCCATGGTCAGTGTCTCCTTTGTGATGAAAAAATGGGCAGGCCGTCTCCGGTCTGCCCATTGAAATGCCGTATTGCAACAAGTCGCTGCGGCTCTGTCCTTTTGCCTGAGAGATTCGGCTGCTGCCTTGCACCTTCGGCACTCAATTCAATGAGTTCTCCAGAGATTCCTTCTTTCCTCAGTCCGAGAAAACCGTTCTGAGGACGATCGACGGAAGTTCCGTATTCAGTTGAACGTCGTGATTATACACGATATGCGGACAAATGTCAACAGCAAACGGAAACTTTATTTCGGTAGTTTGGGCAAGCGCTCGATACTTGCCTGAATCTGCGCGTCGGTGGGGATCACATCCGTCATAGTGTGGTCGTGGAAGCGTTCGTAGGCCGCAAGGTCAAAGTAGCCCGTGCCGGTCAGGCCGAAGACGATGGTCTTCTCCTCGCCGGTCTGCTTGCACACAAGCGCTTCGTCGAGCGCTGCGCGGATGGCGTGGCTGGACTCCGGCGCGGGCAGGATGCCCTCGACGCGGGCAAAATACTCCGCGGCTTCAAAGACGCTGGTCTGCTCGACGCTGCGCGCTTCGATCAGCCCGTCGTGGTACAGCTGCGACAAAATGGGGCTCATCCCGTGGTAGCGCAGACCGCCTGCATGGTTGGCCGAGGGGATGAAATCACTGCCGAGCGTATACATCTTTGCCAAGGGGCACACGCGCCCCGTGTCGCAGTAGTCATAGGCGAACACGCCGCGCGTCAAACTCGGACACGAGGCCGGTTCGACCGCAAGGAAGCGGTAGTGTGCTTCGCCGCGCAGCTGCTGCCTCACAAACGGTGCGATGAGTCCGCCCAGATTCGACCCTCCGCCCGCGCAGCCGATGATGAGATCGGGCTTGACCCCGTATTTGTCGAGTGCGGCCTTGGTTTCCAGACCGATGACGCTCTGGTGCAGCATGACCTGATTGAGTACGCTGCCGAGTACGTACCGGTAGCCGGGCGTCTGCGACGCGGTCTGTACGGCCTCACTGATGGCGCAGCCGAGCGAACCTGTGGTCTGCGGGTCGCGCGCGAGCAGCGCGCGGCCGACCTGCGTGGTCATGGACGGGCTGGGCGTGACGCTTGCACCGTAGGTGCGCATCAGCTCGCGCCGGAAGGGCTTTTGCTCGTAGGAGCATTTGACCATGAAGACCTGTAGCTCCAGACCCAGATAGGCACAGGCCATCGACAGCGCCGTCCCCCACTGCCCGGCACCCGTCTCGGTGGTCAGGCCACGCAGCCCCTGCTGCTTGGCGTAATACGCCTGGGCAATGGCAGAGTTGAGCTTGTGACTGCCGGAGGTGTTGTTGCCCTCAAACTTGTAATAGATCTTCGCCGGGGTGTCCAGTGCCTTTTCCAGACAGTACGCGCGCACCAGCGGCGAGGGGCGGTACATTTTGTAAAAGTTCAGAACTTCGTCCGGGATGGGGATGTAAGCCGTCTGGTCGTCGAGTTCCTGTTCGATGAGCGCGTCGCAGAAGATCCCGCGCAGATCGTCAAAGCACAGGGGCCGGCCGGTGGCGGGGTCGCGCAGCGGCTCGGGTTTGTTTGTCATGTCCGCGCGGACATTGTACCAGCTTTTCGGCAGCTCCGCTTCGCTCAGATAGATTTTGTAGGGAATGGTTTGCGTGTTCATAAAAAATCTCCTTTCCTGCTCCGGTTCTTTTGGGAACGGGAAAGAAAAAAGACCCTCGTCCACAAAAGAAACCAACGGTTGGTTTGCTTTTGGGACAAAAGTCTGAAAACTTCTGCGGTGCCACCCAAATTGACAGTTGCCTGTCCGCTCATGACGCGCCAGCACGCGTTCTCCCGGATAACGGTGGGAATCCGTCAGCGCCTAGTTGCCCGAAAGCGTTCAGCCTGCCCTCCGCAGTCCATTCGGCAAACGGCTTTCTGCTGCACTCACACCAACCGGCAGCTCTCTGGGAGAAATCCTGGATGCGTACTCGTCTGCATCAACGGTTTTGATGGACAAACTATACGGCACGGCAGCGGATTTGTCAAGCACTTTTTCGCGGTACTGCGGAAAAATTTTTGCTTCGCGCCCGGCGCGCTTGCAAACCCCGGTCGAATATGGTATAACTGGGAAAGTTTAATACTCTACGAGGTACGCGCATGAAAAACTCCTGTCAAAAAACCATTTACGCCTGTTACATCGGTCTGGTCGTACAGGCGATCGTCAACAACTTTCTGCCTTTGCTGTTCGTGACATTTGAGCGCAGCTATCAGCTGCCGCTGTCACAGATCACGCTGCTCATCACGGTCAATTTCTGTGTGCAGCTGCTGGTCGATCTGTGTTCGGCGGCGCTGCTGGACAAGATCGGCTACCGCGCGGCGGTCGTTCTGGCACACTTTCTCGAAGCGTCCGGGTTTATCCTGCTGAGTATTTTGCCCGATGTACTGCCCAACCCGTTTGTGGGGATTTTGCTGTGCGTGGTCATCTACGCGCTCGGCGGCGGGCTGCTGGAAGTGCTGGTCAGCCCGATTCTGGAGTCGTGCCCGACGGAAAACAAGGAGCAGCACATGAGTCTGCTGCACTCGTTCTACTGCTGGGGTCATATGGCTGTGGTTTTGTTCTCGACGGTGTTTTTTGCGGTGTTTGGCATCGAGAACTGGCGCACGATGGCGCGCATCTGGGCCATCGTGCCGATCGTCAACGGGCTGTTTTTCTCGCGTGTGCCGCTGTATCCCATCCACGCCGAGGGCGAACGCGCCATGCCGCTCATCGAGCTGCTGCGCAAGAAGACCTTCTGGGTGTTTCTACTGATGATGCTGTGCGCGGGTGCGGCGGAACAGGCCGTGTGCCAGTGGGCCTCGACCTTTGCCGAGCAGGGACTGGGCGTTTCGAAAACCGTGGGCGATCTGGCAGGGCCGATGGCCTTTGCGGCAATGATGGGCGTGTCGCGGCTGATCTACGGCATCCGCGGCGATAAGCTGGATTTGAGCCGGTATATGCTCGGGTGTACGCTTTTGTGCATCGTGTCGTATGCGGCCATCGCGTTTGTGCCGTCGGCGCTCGTGAGTCTCATCGCCTGCGCCGTGTGCGGGTTCTCCGTGGCTATCTTCTGGCCGGGCACGTTCAGCCTGTCCTCGGCTGCGCTGCGCGGCGGCGGAACGGCGCTGTTCGCGCTGCTGGCGCTGGCGGGTGATCTCGGCTGCGCGGCCGGGCCGACGCTGGCCGGATTCGTCTCGAGCGCGTTTGGCGGCGAGCTGCGCGCGGGCATTCTGGCGGCGCTGCTGTTCCCGCTTTTGATGCTGCTGGGCATGGCGATGCTGCCGAAAAAGAAACAGTAAAAAAATCGCAAGACCCCGCATCCCGGTTTTGCCGGGATGCGGGGTCGTTGTTTTGGTTCGTGTCAATCTTCCGGCGCGTCCAGCTCTTGCAGCAGCTGCGTGATCTGCGCAGGGGTGAAATCATAAATGCGGTCGCAGAACTGGCAGTCGATGTGCAGATCTTTGCCCTCGGCGACGATATCACGCAATTCTTCGCGTCCGAGACTGATGAGCGTGCGTGTAACGCGCTCTCGCGAACAATAGCAGCGGTATTCGACCGGCTGCGGCGCAAAGCATTCCAGCTCGAACCCGTGCAGCACCGTCTCAAGCAGCACCTGTGCGTCCATCCCGGCGGCCAGCAGACGGCTGACCGCACCGGCATTCTGGATGCCGGCTTCGATCTTGTCGATGCAGTCGTCCGGTGCGCCCGGCAGCAGCTGGATGATATACCCGCCCGCTGCGCTCACGCTCTGGTCGCGGCCTACCAGCACACCCAGCGCACAGGCCGTGGGAATCTGTTCGCTCTGGGCAAAGTAGGCGGTGATGTCCTCGGCGATCTCGCCGGAGACGAGGTCGATGATGCCGATGTAGGGTTCTTTCATGCGAAGGTCACGGATGACCGTCAGCGTTCCGTCTGTGCCGACACCCGCGCCGACGTCGAGCTTGCCGGGGGCCTTTTCCAGCATGGAGATCTGCGGGTTTTCAACCCAGCCGCGCACGTTGCCCTGTGCATCCGACACGGCCAGCAGCCGACCCATGGGGCCGCCGCCTTTGATTTGCAGGGTGATCGAGCCGTCGTCGACTTTTTGCATATTGCCCATCATGCTGGCTGCTGTCAGAAGCCGTCCGAGCGCCGCTGTGGCGGTTGGGAAGGTTTTATGAATCTGACGGGCGCGCTCAACGATCGCGGTCGTAGTGACCGCCACGGCGTTGACATAGCCGTCTTTCGTCATTGCGCGCACGAGTTGGTCTTTCATTTGCTTTGCTCCTTTCTGGCTGTGAAGTAAATGCGCTGCTCCGTTTCTCTGGGCGCGCGCAGCACGCGCTCGCCATACCGGCGCACGCGGGTAAAGCCGGTCTGCTCCAGCCAGTCGGTCAGCTCCTGCGGCGTGTAGGCGTATTCGATATGCTCTTCAAACGAGCGCTGCCAGTGCGCGCCGCGTTTTTGGAAAATGTCCATGCCGTAATAGCACAGCCGCGTTTTTTCGTGATACTCCGTGCGCCAGACGCAGTAGACATCATCCGTCTCGTCGAGAAAGACCTGACCGTCTAACGCGCGCAGCTTATACGGGGTATTGATGTCGAAGACGAACAGGCCACCGGGGCGCAGCGCGTCGTACACGCGCCGGAGTGTTCGGCGGCAGTCGGCGGGCTTTTGCAGGTAGTTCAGGCTGTCGAGCGCGCAGATGACCGCGTCGACCGGCTCTGCCAGGTGCAGCTTTTCCATCCGCTGGCACACAAAAAACGGGCGCGCCCCGGCCAACTGCTGCGCCTTTTGCTCGGCCTGACTGAGCATATCCTCCGAGCAGTCCACGCCCGTCACCTGATAGCCGCGCTCGGCCAGCAGCACCGACAGCGAACCAGTCCCGCAGGCCAGATCCAAAACGGTATGCGGCTGCACACGCTCACGCGCGCACAGCCGCTCAAAAAAGGTCAGCGTTTTTTCGTAGGCAACGTCGTAGGTCAGCGCGTCATAGGACGCGGCAAGCGTCTCGTATGCGCTCACGGCTGGCTCTCCTGCTGCTTTTTCTCGTCTTCTTTCATGCGGTCGAACAGGATGCGGTACGCGCCCATGCCGTAATTGAGGCTGCGGTTGACACGGCTGATGGTCGCGCTCGACGCGCCGGTCTTTTCCAGAATGTCGTTGTAGATGAGGCCGTCGTCGAGAAGCTTGGCCAGCTCAAAGCGCTGCTCCATTGCCTTCAGCTCGGAAAACGTGCAAAGATCCGTGAAAAAATCATAGCATTCCTCCACCGTCTGCAATTTTAGAATTGCACTGTAGAGCTGGCTGTCGGGGTCGGAACGTTTGTTGCGGTTATTCAAGGTGAATGTTCTCCTTTTCTAATGGTACGTTTCATCTGGCCTAATAGTAACACTTTAGTTTCTGAAAGTAAAGAGCCGATTTGAAATTCGGCACTTTACACGAAAAAAGACGTAAAATTCTGGTATAAGCGCCCGCCCCAATATGCTAAAAACGGAAGAGGCCCGAAGGCGCTCTCCCGTTTGAAGGCGGTAGATCAGCTGCGGTTGAAGATTTTGAAGATCTCGTCGATGTCGTCGATGTCCTCCTGCGCCTGCGAACGGCTGGCGTTCGCGCGCTCCTGCGCGGCAGAGTATGCACCGATGGGTTTCGACGGGGTCTGGCGCTTTTCGGCAAAGCCCGTGGCGATGACGGTCACGCGCATCTCGTCTTGCAGTTCGTCGTCGAACGCAGCGCCGAAGATGATGTTGGCCTCGGGGTTGGCCGCTTCCATGACGATATTGGCAGCCGTCTCGACGTCGTCAAGCCCAAGGTCGTGCGAACCGGCGATGTTGATGAGAACGCCCGTCGCGCCGTTGATGGAAGTTTCCAGCAGCGGGCTGGAGACGGCACTCTGCGCGGCCTGCTCGGCCTTGTCCCGGCCCGTGGCAGAGCCGACACCCATGTGTGCCTGACCGGCGTTGCGCATAATGGCCGAAACGTCAGCAAAGTCGAGGTTGATGATGACGTTTTCGCTGTAGCCGACCAGCTCGGAGATGGAGCTGACAGCCTGTTTGAGAACATCGTCGGCGATGCCGAACGCGTTGGCAAAGGTAATCTTCTGGTCGGTGACGAACTTCAGCCGGTCGTTGGGGATGATAATCATTGAGTCGACCTTGTCGGTCAGGTTGGCGATGCCGGCCTCGGCCTGCTTCATACGGTTCGCGCCTTCGAAGCGGAAGGGCTTGGTCACGACGGCCACGGTCAGGATGCCCGCGTCGTGCGCGACCTGCGCGATGATGGGCGCTGCGCCCGTGCCGGTGCCGCCGCCCATGCCGGCGGTGATGAAGACCATGTCGGTGCCCTCGAGCATCTGCGAGATGGCAGCCTTGGATTCTTCTGCGGATTTCTGGCCGATGTCCGGCTTGGAGCCTGCGCCCATGCCGCCGGTCAGCTTTTCACCGATCTGAACTTTATTTTTACACTTGGACTTTTCCAAATCCTGCTTATCCGTGTTGACCGCGACGAACTCCACGCCCTTGACATCGGACGCGATCATGCGGTTGATAACATTGTTGCCGGCGCCGCCGACACCAATGACTTTGATCTTGACTACTTTGTCTGCCGTACCTGTCATTTGTCTTCCTCCTGTATATCTCACAGCCCACAACTGTATCGTTAGAATTATGTCTACTTTATTCTATTTCGAAAAACCATGCCTGTCAATAGAAAACGCGGAAATTTTCAGCAAAAAGCGTGGAAATTTTACGCGGTTTTCTCAGGCAGACGGCTGGAAGGTCGCCTTTTTCTGTGCTGCCTGGGTCAAATCGATCGTTCCGGCCTGAAATTCGCTCAGTTCGTCCAGGATCGAACCGAGATAGCGGATCTTGTAGGCCATGTCATCCGTGCCGCCGAGCCTGATCTCGTAGCGCTGGTCGTATTGCAGGATGATATCGTATTCCTTTTCCACGTCGATGACGCGGATATGCTCCAAAAGTCCCGTGCCGTCGAGTTCTTTGAGGACGCTCAGGGCTGCGGCCAGCGCCGTCGGCTCGGGCGAGGAGACTTCCGCGCCCGCCGTGGGACTGGAGATCAGAAGGCCGGCGATATGCGGCACTTCGTTGAAAGCCGCCGGTTCGATGCGCTCAAGCGCCTTGCCGCCGGGTCCTATGAGCCATGCGGCGTTCGTGTCCGTCATGACGGCAAAGCTCAGGGTACTCTCGCGCACCCGGATGATGATGCCGTCGGGCAGGCTGCGCGCGATGGAGACTTCTTCGACATACGGCAGCGCCGCTTTGATGTTGCCCACGGCAAGCGCCTTGTTGACGGTGAGCAGATTGTCACCCTTGCGCAGCTGCGATGCTTCGACGATCTGCTCGGCAGAGTAGACCGTGTTACCCTGCACCTCGACGGTGTTGACCTTGAAAAAGATCGCCACGCCAAACACGACCGCCGCCACGACGGCCAGCATAATCAGCAGCTTACCCAGCGCCGTACTGTGCGCGCGGCGCGCCTTTCCGGCGGCGCGGGCTTCTTTATTCGTCCTGCTTTGCTTCGTGCGCATGATGCAAATCTCCTTTGCAGGCCAGTGATCTACCGTTCGGTCTTCCCAGTATAGCACACTTTGATGGGGATTTCCACTGTTTTCAGCCGCGCACCCACACTTTGCAGTGTCCGGGCAAGCTTATCATATCCCCGATCGAGATGTTTTACTCCAAAAATGGTACTTTCGCCCTCGGCACAAAGCGCTGCAAGCACCAGCGCAGCCCCGCCGCGCAGGTCATGCGCTTCGAGCGTTGTGCCGCGCAGCGGCGAAGGCGCGTCGAGCCAGACCGTCTGCCCCTGCATCCGCAGCGCCGCGCCGAGCTTTTGCAGCTGCGGCACATATAAAAAGCGGTTTTCAAAGATCGTCTCGGTGAAGCTGGTCGAGCCGTGCGCCGTCAGCTGCGCGGCAAGCAGCAGCGGCATTGCGTCCGTGGCAAAGCCCGGATAGGGCCGCGCTGTGACCGGCGCGCAGACGCGAAGTTCCCCTTCACGCCGGATGCGCAGGGTGCTTTGCGCGCTTTTGATCGCACAGCCGCTCTGGCGCAGCGCGTCGAGAACAGGCAGCACCTGCTGCGGCTGCGCGCCGCGCAGCGTCAGCTCTCCGCCACACGCAGCGCACGCGCACAGATAGGTTGCCGCCTCCATGCGGTCGGGCATGATGCGGTAGTGCGCGCCATGGAGCGCTCTGCCGCCGGAAACGAAAAGCGTCTTTGTACCGTCGCCGCGAATGCGCGCGCCGCAAGCGCGCAGAAAACACGCCAGGTCGACGATCTCCGGCTCACGCGCGGCGTTTTCAATCGTCGTATCTCCCTGCGCGCCCAGAGCGGCAAGCAGGGCGTTTTGCGTCGCGCCGACACTCGGGGCGGGCAGGACGATCTTCGCGCCGTGCAGCGCGCGGGCTTTGCAGTGTACGCACTCCTGCGTCAGCTGTGTCTGCGCGCCGAGCGCCCGAAAAGCCCGCAGGTGGTAATCAAGCGGCCTTTTGCCAATGGGGCAGCCGCCCGGCAGCGTCAGGCAGGCCTCGCCCGTTCTGGCCAGCAGCGCGCCCAGAAACAGGCTCGACGCGCGCATGGATGCGGCCAGCTGCGGCGCGATGTGCCCGCCGACGGCGCGGCTTGCGTCTATGTATATGCTCGTGCCGGTGCGCAGCGCTTCGCAGCCGAGCGCGCGCAGCATGGCAAGCGCATGGTCCACATCCAACAGATCCGGGCAGCCGTGCAGCATACACGGTGTCCGGCACAAAAGCGTTGCCGCCAGGATGGGCAGCACACTGTTTTTTGCGCCGTGCAGGCGCACTTCGCCGTACAGCGGCGGTGATTGCGAAACGAGCAGCGCGGGCATGGGCCTTCCTCCCGGTCATCGGAATTTTGCCCATCCTATGCGCGCTGCGCGCTTATCGTGTCAGTTCCACGGCGGTTTGGTAAATACGCTCTGCCGCGTCGACGATGGCCATGCGTCCGGCTGCGGCGCGCATGGCGCTGAGCCGTTCGGGGTCGGCAAGCAGCTGCCGCGCGGTGTCGTAGAGCGTCTTGCCGTCGCACTCGCTCTCGCGCAGCACGACCGCTGCGCCCGCCTTTTCCAGCAGCCGCGCGTTCTTTTCCTGATGGTTGCCGGTGACATTCGGGCTTGGTACCATGATGCACGGCGCTGCGCTTGCGCACAGCTCGGCGATGCTTGCCGCGCCCGCGCGGCAGATGACCAGATCGGCTGCCGCCAGCACCTGCGGCATATCGTAGATGAACTCGCGCAGCTCCAGACGCGGCTGGTTCTCCAGCCCGACTCCCTGCTGCCGGACATAGTCCGGCATCCAGCGCCAGCCAAACGAGCCGGTGGCGTGCAGGTGCCGAAACGGCGCGCCGTCGTCACATTCGCAGCGCATAAAGGCCGCGATCTTCTTGTTCATTTCCCGCGCGCCGAGACTGCCCCAGAACGAGACGACAAACGGCTCGTCACCGAGTCCGAGCGCCGCGCGCGCCTGGTCGCGGTGCGTGTACAAAAACTCGCTGCGCACCGGCGTGCCGGTGATGCTCACGCGCTGCGGGTCGGGATAGTATGCCCGGCTGTCGGCAAACGAGACGAGGATACGGCTTGCCGTGCGCGCGGCCAGGCGCGTGGTCAGCCCCGGGTAGGCGTTGGATTCATGTACGCAGGTCGGGATGCCCAGCTTCGCGCCCATATACAAAGCCGGAAAGCTGGCATAGCCGCCCGTGCCGACGATCACGTCGGGCTTAAACTGCTTTAAAATGCGTCCGGTTTTGCCGAACGCGCCCGGAAGCGCGCCCGCCGTGCGCAGGTTGTGCCACAGTCCGGCCGGGCTGAGGCTGCGCTGAAAGTTTGAAATCTTGACCGTTTCGAGCCGGAAGCCCTCGCGCGGAACGAGCTTGTTTTCCATGCCGTCTTCCGCGCCGATAAACAGAATTTCGCAGTTTTTCTGCCGCTGCTGAAACAGCTTCGCGACGGCGATGGCCGGGTAGATATGCCCGCCCGTTCCGCCGCAGGTAAATACAACGTTCATATACGCGCCCCTTTACAGGAGTTTATTGTCGTTTTGTCTCGACACGGCCAGCACGATACCGACTTCAAACAGCTGCATCAGCAGCGCCGTCCCGCCGTAAGAGAAAAACGGCAGCGAGATGCCCGTGGCAGGCAGGAAGTTCGTCACGACGCCGATGTTGAGGAAGGTTTGCAGCGCAAAGTGCGTCGAGATGCCCGCGGCAAGCAGCGCGCCAAAGCGGTCGCGCGCGTGCATGGCGATATAATACCCGCGCACGATGAGCAAAATGAAGAGCAAAATGACCACCATCGCGCCCACAAAGCCCATCTCTTCGCACCAGATCGGGAAAATATAGTCGTTGTGTTCCTCCGGCAGGTACAGGTACTTCTGCCGGCTTCGGCCAAGGCCAAGCCCCATCAGCCCGCCCGAGCCGATGGCGTAGAGCGATTGCAGAATCTGATAGCCGTCGTCCGTCGGGTCGGATGCCGGGTCACGCCAGGCCGTGATGCGGCTGCCGGCATAGCCCTGCGTTTTGAGGTAGATGAACATGAAAAGCCCCACCGCGATGCCGCCGACAATGAACCATCTGAGCTGTACGCCGCCTAAAAACAGCATCGCCGCCGCAAGCAGCAGCATGATGAGAATGCACGAAAAGTGCCGCTCCAGCGCAACGAGCGCACACAGCACGATCATCACGACGGCAAAGGGTAAAATGCCGTAGCGGAAGGTCTTCATCTTGTCACGGTAGGTCGAGATCATGGCCGAGAAGGTCATGATGATGGCGATCTTCGCCAGCTCCGACGGCTGAAAACGGATGCCCGCGACTTCGATCCAGCGGCGCGCGCCGTTGACCGACGTGCCGAGGATCGGCACGAGCAGCAAAAATACCAGCGCCACGGCCAGAATGATAAACGATGCGCTGCGCCAGAGCTGATAGTTGATGCGGCTGACAAAGAGCATGGCCGCGATGCCCACGACGGCGAAGATCGCCTGTCGGGCGAAGTAATACGTCGAGTTGCCCGTCTCGTAATACGCGCGGGCGTAGGAGGCCGAGAAGACCGTCACCACGCCGATGACGACCAGCAGCACCGTCAGCGCCAGAAACGGCAGATCAAGCAGGCCGCGTTCGTCGAGCAGCACCCGGTCTTTTTTCCGCGTTTCGTGCGGCACGTCGGCGGGCTTTGCCGGCGCGTCATAGAGTTGTGTCACACCGTCTGCGCGGTTTGTCATCGTGCTGCTCCTTTCTGAAGCTTCTGCGGCGCGTTCGCCGCAGAAGGTCTTTTAATACCGATACCGAACACCCAAAAATGCCAGCACACACATGACCAGCGTGATGGCCGTGAAGACGAAGACGATCTTCTCCTCTTTCCAGCCGCACAGCTCAAAGTGGTGGTGGATGGGCGTCATTTTGAAAATGCGCTTGCCGTGCGTGAGCTTAAAATACGTCACCTGCAAGATGACCGAGACAGTCTCGGTGATGTAGATGATGCCGACTAAGATCAGGACAAGCGGCATATCCAGCGCAAAGGCCAGGCCGCACACCGCGCCGCCCAAAAACAAAGAGCCGGTGTCGCCCATGAAGACCTTTGCCGGGTGGAAATTGTAGCACAAAAAACCGGCCAGGCCGCCCGCAAGCGTCGCAGGCAGCAGACTGAGCGTCGTGCGGCCATAGATAAAGGCCGTCGCGGCAAAGAAAACCATTACCGGGATGGTGACGCTGCTGGAAAGTCCGTCGATGCCATCGGTCAGGTTGACTGCGTTAACGCAGCCGACGATGACGAAGGCGGCAAAGATGAGATAGATTACCGGGTGGATGCTCAGCTCTACATTCCAGAACGGGATATACAGATCACAGCTCAGATCGCCGTTGCGGCGCAGCAGCAGCAAAAATGCCACTGCGACGGCCAGTTGCAGCAAAAACTTCTGGATGGCCGTCAGGCCGAGATTGCGCTTGAGTTTGACTTTGACGAAATCATCCGCAAAGCCGACCAGCCCATAGCACACCGCCAGCGCCAGCACATAAAGGTGCGTCGTATCGGCCGTTTCATGCATGGACTTCCAGCCGAAAGCCAGCGTACAGACGATCACGGCTGCGATAAACATGATGCCGCCCATCGTGGGCGTACCGGCCTTGGTGTTGTGCCACTGCGGGCCGACCTCGCGGATGGACTGCCCCGCGTGCAGCGCGCGCAGCATGGGAATGACGAACCTGCCGAACAACAACGTCAGCAGAAATGAGGCAAGCGTTGCGCCCAAAACGATAAAAAACATGATATCCATGCGGAACTCCTCCGTGAACTTCTCTTTTTCCCTGTGTTATACGCCCGTTTCCTGCAAAAACAGCGCCAGTACCTTTTCCATGCGCATTCCGCGGCTGCCCTTGAACAAGATCACATCACCCGGCCGCGCGCGCAGTTTGAGCATATGCGCCAGCTCCTCGTGCGTGTCAAAATGCTCGATGAGCTTCTGCTTCATGCCGCCCGTGATCGCACCTGCGACCATGCGCGCGGAGTTGACACCGTAGGTATAGAGCATATCGACCTTCGTTGCGGCGATGCGTCCGATGCGGTAATGCTCCGCCGCCGAGCGGTTGCCAAGCTCGAGCATATCGCCCAGCACCGCAATGCACCGCCCCGTGCCGCGCGAACGGAAGCCCGCGAGAATTTCCAGCGCGGCTTCGGTCGACTCCGGCCCTGCGTTGTAGCAGTCTTCGATGATGGTAAAACCGCCGCGCTCGTAGATCTTCTGCCGCATTCCGGTGTTGTGGAACGCGGAGATGCGCGTCTGGATCTTCTCCGGCGCAACTTTCATCAAAAGCGCCGCCGTCACGGCTGCAAGCGTGTTATAGACCGTGTGCCGCCCCAGAACCGGCACGAACAGCTCAAAGCGGTGGCCAAAGCCGTTGACCACGAAGCGCATTCCGTCATCCAGCTCCTGAATGTCCGTGGCCGTCACGTCGCAGGCGCGGTTTTCGATGCCGAAGTAATACTTCTTATGGCCGTTGTCGGCGCGCACGTTCCACAAAAGCGGTTCGTCACCGTTGATGACACCGACACCGTCGTGCGGGACGCTGCGGAAAATCTCCAGCTTTGCCTGTAAAATGCCCTCGCGCGTGCCAAGATGCTCAATGTGCATCGTGCCGATGTTGGTGATGATGGCAATGTCCGGCCTGGCGATGGATGTCAGATAGGCCATCTCGCCGAAGTGGTTCATGCCCATTTCCAGCACCGCGACCTGCGTGTCGGCGGGCATATCCAGAATCGTCATCGGAAGACCCAGCTGGTTGTTGTGGTTGCCCTCGGTGCGCGCGGTATGGTAGGTCTGCTCGAGCATACAGGCGGTCATTTCTTTGGTTGTTGTCTTGCCGACGCTGCCGGTGATGCCGATGACCTTCACGCCGGCCTGTTCGCGATACCACGCGGCCAGCGCGCCATACGCCAGCGCGGTGTCGGCTACCTGCAAAGTCGGGATGTCCGCCTTGACGGGTCTTGTCACCAGCGCAGCGCGCGCGCCGAGACTTGCGGCCATGTCCACAAAATCATGGCCGTCCACTTTTTCGCCTTTGATGGCCAGAAACAGATCACCCTGTTTGACCTTTCGCGAGTCGAGCTGTACGCCCGTGATGAGAACATCCTCGTCCTGCGGCGCGCACACCGCGCCGACGGCCTGTGCGACCTGTTTGAGCGTCAGCTGTTTCATGTTCTGCCCTCCAAATACGCCGCGACGACCTCGCGCTCGTCCAAATGCCGCTTCTCGTGTCCGATTTCCTGATACGTCTCGTGTCCTTTGCCGCACAGGACGATGATATCGTCCTTTTGCGCCAGCTGCATCGCCCGGCCAATGGCCGCCGTGCGGCTTTCGATGACCTCATAGGGGTTTTGGGTGTCCTGCATCCCGGCCACGATCTGCCGCAGGATGCCGTAGGGGTCTTCCGTGCGGGGATTGTCCGAAGTCACGATACTCACGTCGGCCAGCCGCGCGGCAATGCCGCCCATGATGGGCCGCTTGAACGGGTCACGGTCACCGCCGCAGCCGAACACCGCGATCACGCGGCCTTTGCAGAAGCCCCGCACCGCGTTGAGGACGTTTTCCAGACTGTCCGGTGTGTGGGAATAATCGATGAGGACAGTGTAGTCCTGTCCGGGCGTCGGTACGACCTCGACGCGGCCTTTGACGCTCTGCGCCGTGGCAAGCGCCTCGGCCATTTCGGGCAGCTTCAAGCCCAGCGCCAGTCCTGCCGACAGGACGCTCAGGGCGTTGTACACGCTGAACGCACCGGGGATGCCCAGCCGAACCGGAACGCGTTCGCCGCGATAAACGGCCTCAAATTCCACGCGCTCGGCAGACAGCTGCACCGCCTCGGCGCGCAGGTCTGCCTCGCGCGCCTGTACGGAGCTGGTGAGCATCGGGCAGCGCGCCGCGCGCAGCATCCGCCCGGCATACGCATCGTCCAGGTTCACCGCGCCGGTTTTGCACTGCGCAAACAAAAGCGCCTTGGCATCGCAGTACGCGTCCATGGTCTTATGGAAATCCAGATGGTCTTCCGTCAGGTTGGTAAACACGCCGACCGCAAAGCCAATCGCGTCGACCCGGTGCAGCAGCAGCGCGTGGGACGAAACTTCCATGACCACGTGCGTACACCCGGCCTGCACCATCTGCGCAAGCAGCGCTTGCAGTTCGAACGACTCCGGGGTCGTGCGCTCCGTTTCGAGTACCGTCTGGCCGATCATGTTCTGGATCGTACCGATCAGGCCGACCTTTGCGCCGAGCGTCTGCTCGAGTACGTGTTTGAGCAGATACGTGCTGGTCGTTTTGCCGTTCGTGCCGGTCACGCCGATCATGCACAGCTTGCCGGCCGGATGGCCGAACCAGTTCGCGCCCAGCGCGGCCAGCGCCGCGCGCGCGTCGCGCACCAGCACATACGGTATCTGCACCGTCGGCGCTTTCTCGCACAGCACACACACCGCGCCGTTTTCCACGGCCCTGGGGATATAGACGTGGCCGTCGGTCTGAAAACCGGAGACGGCAACGAACAGCTCACCCGGCTGCACACGCCGGGAATCATATTGTACGCCGGAAAGTTCCAGCGCGGCATCCGCGTGCAGTTCCAGCACGTCGATGCCCTGTAAAAGCGTTTTCAGCTGCATAGTTTCCTCCTTAGTCAGATGCGCCCGCAGAAGAAAATTCTACTGTAATTGTAGTCCCTCTGTCAACCTCTGTTCCCGGTTCGATGTCCTGATAGGCCGCCATGACGTATTCGTCCGTGCGGTCCGTGCCCTTTGCCTGTACGTACAGCCCCGCGTTCGTCGCCAGATAGTTCACATCCGCGACCGAACAGCCGATAAAGTCCGGGACTTCGACCACGGTCTGCTGTTTCTCCACGCCCTTGTACAGAATGATCTCCGAATTGCCCGGAACCAGACTGCCGGCAGACGGCAGCTGGTCGGTCACGACCGGGCCGTCGCCCACCACACGGTAGCGGATGGTCTTCTCGGCCAGCAGTTCGCCGGCCTCCTGCTCGTCATAGCCGACCACGTCCGGGACGGTAAAGTTGATGCCGCGGATGTCATCGGATTCATAATCCGGCTCAACGCCGAGATACGGCAGGATGTCCAGGAAAATGTCGCGCACCGTCGGCGCAGCCATCAGGCCGCCGGAAATGTACATCCCGTGGACGGTGTATTTTTCGCTTGTCTCGGAATAGGCCGGGGTATCGAGCGCGACGAGTACGACGTACTGCGGGTCATCGATGGGCGCAACGCCCACGAACGAGACGATCTTGTCTTTGACCTGTTCGCCGTTTTCGTCGTAGGTATCGAGTTTTTCCGACGTACCCGTCTTGCCGCCGACACGGTAGCCGGGCGTCTTGGCCGAACCGGCCGTGCCCTCGGTCACGACCGACTCCATCAGCTCGCGCATGGTCTGTGAGGTCTGCTCACTGATGACCTGGCGCAAAACGGTCGTCTGGGTCTTCTGCACGGTGTTGCCGTCTTCGTCCAGAACTTCACTGACGACATACGGTTGCAGCACATACCCGCCGTTGACGATGGCCGCAACGGCGCGCACAAGCTGCATGGGCGTAATGCGGAAGCTCTGGCCGAAAGAAGAGGTAATGAGATACGACGTGCCGTAGCTTGCCGTGTCGGTCAGGGTCTTTTTGTCGTAAAACAGGCCGCTGGCCTCGCCAGGCAGGTCAACGCCCGTCTTTTCCAACACGCCGAATGCGTCGAGATAGTCGTAAAAATCTTCGCCGCCCAGGCGCAGGCCGATGTGGCCGAAGGCGAGGTTGCAGGAGTTTTGCAGCGCCTGCGCGGTCGTCTGCGCGCCGTGGCCGACGCTCTTCCAGCAGTTGAGGATCTGGTCACGGCCGGTAAACTTCTCCTGTCCGGCGCAATAGAAGCTGTCGTTGAGCGTGATCGCGCCGGAGTCGAGCGCGGCGGCCAGGGTGATGAGCTTGAACGTCGAGCCCGGCTCATAGCCGTCGGAGACGCAGCGGTTGCGCCACTGCGCCAGCCGCGCGGCGGCCACGTTGGTGTTGTACTGCTCGATGGCGGCTTTGTATGCGTCGGAAGCTTCCGGCAGCGCCAGCGCCGCGTCACGCTCGTTTTCCAGCAGCAGCGAGGCCATATCGTCGTAAATTTCCAGATAGTTGTTCGGGTCGAACGAGCCGAGCGTCGCCATGGCCTTAATCGCGCCGGTGTTGACATCCATCACGATACATAAGCCGCCGTTTTTGATGTCATACTTGTCGATGGCGTTTTGCAGGTTCTTTTCCACATACGCCTGTACGGTCGCGTCGATGGTGGTGACGAGGCTGTTGCCGTCGGTCGCGTCGTAGTATTTTTCGTAGGTGTAGAGCATCTGCGAACCGTAGTTGCCCTTTGAGGTGACGACTTTACCCGCCGTGCCGGAGAGCGTCTGGTTGTAGTACGCCTCGAGCCCTTCCGAACCGTTGTTGTCACTGGACACAAAGCCCAGCGCCTGCGCCGCCAGCGAAGAATTGGGGTAATAGCGCTTTAAGTCCGTCTCGAGATAGACGCCGGAGATGTTGTTCTCGTTGATGAACGCGCGCACTTCGTCGGCCAGCTCCTCGGATATCTTGCGGGTGATGACGCGGTAGCGGTACTGCGTATAGCCCGCCTGTTCGTACACAAAGCCCGGCTCTACGTCCAGAATCTCGCCAAGACCGCGCGCGATCTGGTCGAGCAGATTGCTGTTTTCCGGTTTTTTCATCTGCTCGGCGATTTCGTTGGGGTCAATAAAGACCGTCTCGACCGTCGACGACGAGGCCAGCACGTTCATATTCGCGTCGTAGATGACCCCGCGCGAAGCCGTCAGGTTGGTCGAGCGGGTCTGGTTTTTGATGGCTTTCTCGTTGTAGTAGTCGTGCTGCGTTATCATCAGGTTGTACAACGTCCCGATGAGCGGCAAAAACGCAATGATGCCGCACAGAACCATCAAAACCAGCGTGCGCCGGAGAATCGTCCGGTTCGCCCGTTGGCTCTGTTCGCGGTTTGCCTGCGCCTGCTCGCGTGTGCGGGGCAGGCGGATGATCTTTTTTGCCATGAAACTGCCTTTCTTGCGCGGTGCGCCGTGCGGCGGCGCTGATGGAAAAAGGGGCGGTCTGCAAAAGACCGCCCCTTCGGCCGGAAGTTCAACTGGGTTTCTACGAAAAGCTTATGCTGCGGCGGGGTGCAGATATTCGATAAGTCCAAGCACACTTTGCTGCATCGCGTCCACGATCTCGGCAAAGAGGCTGCTTCGGGTCTGCTGGTAGATCTCTGCCTGATCGGTTCCGGAGAAGCTGACGTAGACGATCTGCTCCGGCTGACACTTGCTCAGGCCGGCCTGCTGCGCATATTGCTCTGCTGCATCCAGATCGATCTTCGCGTCGTATTTGCTTTGCAGCATCCGCTGCTGCTCGGTCAGGTTGGCCAGCTTCGTCTCGAGTCTGGATACATCGCTGCTGGCCTCAAACAGCTGCACATAGCCGAAAATTACCAGCACCATCAAACACGCCACGCTCAAAATACCCACAAGCGTAAACGGTGCGATGGCCGTGCGCGCTTTGACGCGCCGGTACGGCTGCTGCTGCGGCAGTTCTTCGGGCAGCTCATATTTCCGCGGCTGCTCACGCAGGCGGGCCGTTTCGTACTGCCGCGCGGCGTTCGACTGCCGGGCGTACAGATCGTATGCCGCAGAGCCGTTATCCGTATAGACTTTTCGTTCCGGCTGCGCCATGCGGCATACTCCTTTCGTGCGGTTTTATGTGTGGCTGCGCGCTCAGACGCGCTCGGCCACGCGAAGTTTCGCGCTGCGCGCACGGGGGTTTTCTTCGACCTCCTCGCGCGTTGCGATGATGGGCTTTTTGGTCAGAATCCTGATCTTCGGGCTGCGCCCGCAGACGCAGACCGGAAACGACGGCGGGCACGTACAGCCCTTGGCCGCGTTCTGAAAGACGGTCTTGACAATCCGGTCTTCGAGCGAATGGAAGGTGATGACCGCCAGCCGCCCGCCGGGTTTGAGATGATCGATGGCCGCTTCCATGCCCTTTTTCACCGCGCCAAGCTCGTCGTTGACGGCGATGCGGATGGCCTGAAAGCTCCGTTTGGCCGGGTGCTGCTTTTCACGCAGCGCACTGGCCGGCATGGCCGAGCGGATGATGTCCACCAGCTCCATGGTCGTCTCGATGGGGCGGTCGGTGCGCACACGCTCGATGGCGGCGGCGATCTGCGGCGCGTAGCGCTCTTCGCCGTATTCGTACAGGATCGATTTGAGTTCCTCGCGCGGCCAGTTGTTCACGACCTCATAGGCCGTGAGAGAAGCGTCGCGATCCATGCGCATATCCAGCGGCGCGTCGGCCATATAGGAAAAGCCGCGCTGCGCGTCATCGAGCTGTGGTGAAGAAACGCCCAGATCGAACAGCATCCCGTCGATCCGGTCGAGTTCCAGCGCCGTTAAGATCGCGCCTACATTTTCAAAGTTGTCGTGTACCAGCGTCACCTTTTTCGCGTGCTGGTACAGCCGCTTTTTCGCGGCTTGCAGCGCGACCATATCCCGGTCGACGCCGATGAGTCTGCCGGTGGTGAGATTCCGGCAAATTTGCAGCGAATGCCCCGCACCGCCCAACGTCCCGTCGAGATACACCCCGTCGGGTTTGATGGCCAGCGCGTCGATACACTCGCTCAGCAGCACCGAGCGATGTGCAAACTCCATCAGAAGCCAAGCTCCTCCATCACAGCCGCCAGATTTTCCGGCGTAAGCGTCTGGCGCTCCAGCTCGTCATAGGCCGCACTGTCCCAGATCTCCGCGTGACCGCCCTGGCCGATGAACGTCACCTCGCCCGACAGTCCCGCATACTGGCGCAGCTCTGCCGGAATGAGGAAACGCCCCTGCTTATCCGGCTCACACTTTGCGGCATTGGCAAACAAAAAGCGCATTTTTCGCGCCTGCACGATCGGCAGGGCGTTATACTTATCCAAAATGGCCTGCCAGCCGTCTTCCGTATACACGGACAGACAGTGATCCAGTCCCAGTGTCACATAGAACGTAGCGCCCAGTTCCTCGCGCAGCTTCGACGGCACAAACAGACGTCCCTTTTCATCGACTGAGTGCTTATACTTTCCGAACATCCCTTTGCGCCTCCTTTCGCTCCACTTTCCTGAAACTTCGCTCCACTTTGCTCCACTTCAATAATATAATACGGTCTGTTTACATAAATTGCAACCCCTTTTTGAAAAAAATTTTTCGAAAAAATCCGGGGGTTTTTCGTCAAAATCCCCCGGAAGCTCAATTTTTAAACGTTTGTTCCCGGTTCGGCTGCTGCCTCGACCACCGCCGCCCCCGCGCGCCATGCCGCGCGCACGGCGTGCAGCTGCGGTTCTCGCAGCAAAAGCTCTGCCGCCGGCCCTTCGATGTCCGTTTGCATGACGCGCCGAAGGCTGCGCGCACCGCCGGGCTTTTTCTCGCACACGCGGCCAAGCTGCTGCGGCAGCGCAGGGTCAACGTCCAGACTCACACCCTGCTTTTGAAGCCGCGCGCCCAGTTCCGTAAGCTGCAAGGCGGCGATCTGCGCCAGCTGCTGCGCGCGCAGCGGCGAAAATGCCGTCACGCAGTCGATTCGCCCCAGAAATTCCGGTGAAAACGCCTGCCGCAGCGTCGTCTGCGCCCGCGCGTCAGCCTCCTCCGGGGTGAAACCCAGTCCGGGCTTGCCGCACTCGGCTGCCGTCAGGTTCGAGGTCATGACTACGAGCGTATTTTGAAAGCTGACCGTTCTGCCCATGCTGTCGGTCAGGATGCCGTCACCCAGCACCTGGAGCAAAATGCCCGTCACCTCCTGACACGCCTTTTCCAGCTCATCGAACAGAACCACGCAATACGGTCTGCGCCGCACCTTCTCCGTCAGCGTCCCGCCCGCATCGTAGCCCACATAGCCCGGAGGCGCGCCCAGCAGCCGCGACAGGCTCGACGGCTCGCGGTACTCCGACATATCCACCCGCACCAGCGCGTCCTGCGTACCGTACACGATCTGCGCGAGCTGTTTGCATAATTCCGTCTTTCCCACGCCTGTCGGCCCGATGAGCAAAAACGAAGCCGCCGGTCTTTTCCCGTCGGCCAGACCCGTTCTGCCGCGCAATACGGCGGTGCAGACCGCGTCGACGGCTGCCTGCTGGCCGATGATGCGCTTCGAGAGCGTCTGCCGCAAAGACAAAAGCCGTTCGCGGTCGCTTTCGCCCAACCGCCCCGCCGGGATGCCCGTGCGCTCGGCAATGACGGCAGCGATGTCCTCGCGCCGCAGGCGAACCGAATGCTGCGCGCGGCGCTGCTGCAATTCCCGGCGCACCAGCGCGCGCAGTGCGTCACGCAGCTGTGCGGCGCGTTCATAGTCGGCCTGCGCCACGGCCTGTTCGAGCTTCTGTTCCAGTGTCTGCTGGCGTGTGGTCTGTTCCGTAGGCGCATTGCCGCTGAGCCAGACGCGCGCCGCGCCTTCATCGAGCAGGTCAAGCGCCTTGTCGGGCAAAAAGCGGTCGTTCAGATACCGCGTCGACAGTTCCACCGCCGCGTCGATGGCCTCGTCGGTGATGTGCAGCCGGTGGTGCGTCTCAAGTCCCGGACACAGCGCGCGCAGCATCTGCCGCGCGCTTTCGGCATCCGGCTCCAGCACCGTGATGGGACGAAAGCGCCGTTCAAGCGCGGCATCCTTTTCGATGAACTTCCGGTATTCCTCCAGGGTCGTCGCACCGA
Source organism: uncultured Oscillospiraceae bacterium (assembly GCA_964434135.1). Taxonomy (GTDB): domain Bacteria; phylum Bacillota; class Clostridia; order Oscillospirales; family Oscillospiraceae; genus CAG-170. Next base: position 6,357 of record CAYSTN010000006.1, on the reverse strand, counting down.
TGAGCTGCACCTCGCCCCGGCCAAGTGCGGGCTTTAACAGATTCGCCGCGTCAATCGCGCCCTCGGCGCTGCCCGCGCCGACGATGGTGTGCATCTCGTCGACGAACAAAATCACGTTGCCGCTGCGGCGCACCTCCTGCAAAATGTCGCGCACGCGCTCTTCAAACTCGCCGCGGTACTTTGTCCCGGCAAGCAGGTTCGCCATATTCAGGCCGTAGAGCTTTTTACCCCGCAGCGCCTGCGGCACATCGCCCGCCGCCAGCCGCTGCGCCAGCGCTTCGACGATGGCCGTCTTGCCCACGCCCGGCTCACCGATGAGCGCGGGATTGTTCTTTGTGCGCCGTGAGAGTACCTGCATCAGCTGCGTCAGCTCCGCGTCGCGTCCGACAACGGGGTCGGTCTGCGCCGCCCGCTCGAGCATATTCTCACAGTAGATCTCCAATAGCTTCAACTCGCTTTGTCCTCCTGTCCGCTGCGCGCGCTCGCGCAGCCGGTCATACGTTTCCGAAAACACACAGTTGAGGTCGACCCCCAGCGTCGTGAGTACCTGTGCGGCCATATAGGCCTCGTCGCGTGTCAGCGCCAGCAGCAGATGCTCCGGTTGGCACTGTTGCGCGCCCAGGCGCCGCGCCTCGCGGCGCGCAGCATACACCGCCCGCAGCGCCGCAGCCGATAAGCCCCGCCGCCCGCCGTGTTCGCCCGGTTCCTGCGGGCGCAGCAGCATACAGCGCAGCAGCCGTCCCGGCGCGCCCTGCGCGCACAAAATGCGCCCGCTCATCGAGCTTTTTTCCTGCGCGAGCGCCAAAAGCAAATGCTCCGTTCCGGCGCTCGATCGGCCAAGCTCCCGCGCCAGCCCCCGCGCGCGTCCCAGAACGCCGCTCAAAGCGGCGGAATCCGCCGGTCTTCTCATCTGTATCGCCTCCTGTGCTTGGGAGTTTCGACGCGAAAAAACCGATTTATACGGCGCGAAAAAATCTTTTTCCACCCGGGCGATAATTTTTTACTTTTCCGTTGCTTTTTCAGGAAAGTATGATAGAATAGAGACAACTCAATAATGGAGGTGCTAACAAATGGCACACGTCATCAACGACAACTGTGTAATGTGCGGCTCCTGCGCCGATGCCTGCCCGGTCGGCTGCATCAGCGAGGGCGAAGGCAAGTACGTCATCGACGCCGATCAGTGCGTGGACTGTGGTACCTGCGCTGCGGAATGCCCGAACGACGCGATTTCCGAGGAATAAGTACATACACACGTGTGGTGCTGCTGCCCGGCAGCACCACATTTTTTGCAAGCAGGAGGCTCTATGGACGAGCTTTTCTTCGGCACGCTGCGCTTTCGCGTGTGCCACGCACAGTTTCGCCTGAGTACCGATTCGATGGTACTGGCCGATTTCTGCCGTCCCGGCGCGCACGATCACGTGCTGGATCTTGGCTGCGGCTGCGGCGCGCTGAGTCTGCTTTTGCTGGGCGCGCATCCACAGCTGCGCGTCACGGGCATCGAACTGCAACCCGACGCTGCGCAGCAGGCGCAGGAAAATGCCGCGCAAAACGCCCTGCACGGGCGCTTTACGGTCGTCTGCGGCGATCTGCGCCAGCCGGATGCGCGCATCGCGCCCGGCGGGTTCGACTGCGTCGTGTCCAATCCCCCCTATTTCCCGCCGCAAAGCGGCTACGACTGCGAAGCCGAAACCCTGCGTCTTGCGCGCAGCGAGGCCAGCTGTTCGCTGCCGGAGCTTTGCACCGCTGCGGCGCGGGCACTGCGGTGGGGCGGCCGCTTTTTTCTGGTACACAAGCCCGAGCGGCTGGTCGACCTGTGTGTCTGTCTGCGTCAGGCGCGGCTCGAACCAAAGCGCATCCGCTTTGTGCGCCACTGCGCGCGCAGTGCGGTAAACCTCGTTCTCATCGAGTCGCGGCTGGGCGGCAAGCCGCAGCTTGCCTACGAACCGGATCTGATCCTTTTTGACGCGGATGGGCGCGAAAGCGCCGAGTACCGCCGCATTTATCATCAACAGGAGTAACTGCCATGCCCGGAACGCTCTATCTTGTGCCGACTCCCATCGGCAATCTCAACGATATCTCGCCGCGCTGCCGCCAGACGTTGGCCGACGCGGATTTCATCGCCGCCGAAGACACGCGTGTGAGTCTGCGGCTTTTGAACCATCTGGAGCTGAAAAAGCCGCTGGTCAGCTACCACGAGCATAACAAGGCCGAAAGCGGTGAAAAGATCGTCGCGCGGCTGCTTGCCGGCGAGAGCTGCGCGCTCGTCACCGACGCCGGTTCGCCCGCCATCTCCGACCCGGGCGAAGATCTGGTGCGCCTGTGCGCGCAGCAGGGCGTGACAGTCTGCGCCATTCCCGGCCCGTGCGCACTCATCACCGCGTTGAGCATCTCCGCGCTGCCGACGGGGCGCTTTACCTTTGAGGGCTTTTTGTCCGTCAACAAAAAAAGCCGGCAGGAACACCTTGCCAGTCTGCAAAATGAGACGCGCACTATGATTTTTTATGAAGCGCCGCACAAGCTGCTGGCCACGCTGCACGATCTGTGCGCTGCGTTCGGCTCTGCGCGCAAGATCACGCTCTGCCGGGAGCTGACCAAGCTGCACGAACAGGTCGTGCGGCTGACGTTGGGCGAGGCCTTGACGTATTACACGCAAAACACGCCGCGCGGCGAGTTCGTTCTGGTCGTTGCCGGAGCAGAAGCCGTAAAGGCCGCAGGCGTGACGCAGGAAGACGCACTGGCGCTGGTGCGCGAGCGCATCGCCGCAGGCGCGTCGACCAAAGACGCAGTCAAAGAAGTCGCAAAAAGCACCGGTTTGCCGAAAAATCAGCTCTACGAAGCCGTCTTGAAGATGTAAGGCAGCGAAGGCTTCCCGCCTGCTGCCCCGGGTGCGGTGGAAATTAAAGCAGTGCTTATGAAAAAAGCCGGGGGTGCCAATTGGCACCCCCGGCTTTTTCTATGGATTTGTGGGCGGTTGTTCCAGGGTTGCGGACGGCTCGCCCGGCGTTTGCTGCGGGTCGGTCGGCGCAGTCGGTTCCGCAGTGTACGAAGGGTCGGTCGGCAACGCCGGATCGGTCGGGTCAGCGGGTTCTTCCGAGCCGGTCGGTATCGTTTCCTCGTCTTCTTCCGGCAGCGGCGCAGGACACGGCTCGATGCTCTGCTGATCCCAATAGTATTCACCCAGCAGTTCCTCGTCATAGCGCAGTGTCAGCGCGCCGCTCTCAAGCAGGTCGCGCAGCAGATCGACATGGCAGCGCGCCCCGTCAAGCGTGACGATATTCCAGCTGTATTGCTCGCCGCCGCGCATTCCGGTGATCGTCTGGCACGGCAGGCCGATCTCGTCGCACAGCAACTGCCAGCTGTTGGCCATGCTCTGGCTGTCGGCGAGGCCCTGACACAGCGCAGAATAGACCGGCGTGGCGCTTTGCCCGTACTGATAGGAAAAGCGCTCGGACAGATACGTAAACAGCAGCGCTGCCTTTTCCGTTTCGCTCGAACAGTAGCGCACGTAGATTTCTGCTGCGCGCAGGCTCTCATTCACGTCGCGCTGCATATTTTCCAGTTCCCGCTTCGTGGCCGGATAGGTGAAGACCAGCTCGACGATCCGGTTTCGTCCCTCGGCGGGATAGGCCGTCACACTCAACTCCGGTTTTGCCACGTGCGAGTCAAGGTGCGCACTGCAATACGCGTCGATGAGCGCGGCATAGTCCGGCTCGTCCGCGTAGGTGGCATAGATGGTCAGGTGGTCATCATAGTTTTCCAGCGCGCGATTGAAAAGCCGTGTGGCCTCGGCGGTGCTGCCGACGTATTCCAGCTCACTCAGCGGCGTCAGCACGTCGCGGAAGGTGATATCCACCTTGATCTCGTAGTATGAGACGATGAGCGTACAGTCGTGGGTGATGTAGTCGATGGCGTAAGCGCCGGTCGGGTCTTCCCGCGCGATCTCATAGGCTGCCTGCGGCAGATCCTGTTCCACGTCACCGACATACTGGCTGGTGTGCAGCACCCCGTGTTCCACGCCGTTTTGCACCAGTGTGCGCAGCGCACTGCAAAGGGATTTATAGTTGCTGACGAGCAGCACGTCCGTCTGCTCCTGCGCGCTCGACTGTGCATCGTGCGGCGTAAGAACGGTATAATCCGACGGCACGAGCGCGCTGCACCCGCACAAAAGCATTATGAGCAGCACCAGTGCCGCAAGCGCGGCGCGCATTCGAAACTTCACGCAGACCCCTCCTTACAGTTCGTCTCCGGCGCGCCGGAAGCCCTCGCCCAGCACCTGATGCGCCGGCAGCAGAATCACGAACGCGTCCGGGTCGATCTCGCGGACGATGCTTTTCAGCTCCGGCAGCTGCCGCTGCCGCACGGCGGACATCAGAACCGGGCGCTGCTGCCCGGTGTAGCTGCCGCTGGCCGACAGAACCGTCGCGCCGCGGTCGAGCCGCCGGGCGATGGTCTCGGAGACTTCGGCGTAGCGTTCGGAGATGACCAGCGCAACGGTGGAGTGATCCAGCCCGTAGAGCAGCTGGTCGACCACAAACGAGACGGCTGCCAGCGGAAGCGCGCTGTAAAGCGTCTTGGAAAAATCGCGGAAGACCACGCCCGTGAGCAAAATGATGCACAGATCGACCGCAAGCATCACCTTGCCCAGACTGGCCGAACGGAAGCGGCGGCGCAGGAGCTTGGCGGCAATATCCGTGCCGCCCGTTGTCGCGCCGGACAAAAACACCAGACCCAGCCCCAGACCGGACAGTGCGCCGCCATACAGGCTGTCGAGCAGCACTTCGGTCTGCGGGATGCGCAAATCGGCAAACAGATCAATAAACCCGGAGCTGAGCAGCATTCCGGCCAGCGAACCGAACAGAAACTCTCTGCCCAGCGTCTTTGCGCCCAGAATGAACAGCGGGATATTCAGCAGCATCGTCCACAAACCGATCGAGCCAAACCCGACCAGCTCCCGCAGCACCATGGCCAGACCGCTCATGCCGCCGACGTTCAGGTTATTCGGCACAAGAAACAGATCAAAGCCCAGCGCAAAAATCGCGCTGCCAAGCGTGATCTTCCAGCCCATCTGCCAGACGGTTTTCCACGTTTCGCGTTTCAAGTGATCGCCTCCTGTTGTAATGGCTGTGATGCCGTGATGGCTCAGATATCCAGCCGCAGCTGCGTCTGCCCGATATCTTCCGGGCGCAAAAGCGCACCGGCTGCCGGGAGCGTGCGCGCGGCATAGCGGCTGACGTTGCTGATGGGGGTCTGTTCCAGCGGCTGCGCCGTCTCGACGAGTGCTTTACGCTTTAAACTCATGACCGCCACACCCTGCGTGGTGCGCGTGGTCTTGACCGAAAGCTGCGCCGTCGAGAAGATGAGCGCGCGGCCGTCCGTGGCGCGCACGACGATCTGCTGCTCCTGCGGCAGCGCAATGACGGCCCTGAGCGGCGCTTTGTCGCTGTATGCGCCGGTCAGGCGCTTGCGGTTGGATTTGGTATCGTAGCAGTGCAGATCGACCTTCGCGGCCTTGCCGTTTTCAAAGACGAACAGCACTGCGCCGTCATACTGTTTCGGGAAGACGACCGTCAGGAAACTCTCGCCCTCGTCAAAGCCCAGTTTGCCGGGCAGATAATCGCCCAGCGTGGACGCTTTGCCGTCGGCAAAGTCGGAAATTCGGGTCTTGTAGACCTGATATTTGTCGGTAAAGACGAGCATTTCTTCGTTGTTCTGCGCCGCCGTGGAGAGCAGCAGCGCGTCACCTTCTTTGAATTTCTGTTCGCCCGACATCCGCAGCGACTGCGCGGTGATCTTCTTGAAGTACCCCTCGCGCGAGACGAAAACCGTCACTGGATAGTCCGGCAGCGCCTCGTCCTCGTCCGGCTGCTGCAATTCATGGTCGTAGACCAGCGTCGTTTTGCGCGGCTGACCGTATTTCTGCGCGACCTGTTCCAGCTCCTTGCAGATGAGCGCGCGCACCTTCTTTTCCGAAGACAGCGTCGACTCCAACTCGGCGATCTGCGTTTCGAGCGCTTCAGTCTCCTGTAAGCGCGAGAGCAGAAACTCTTTATTGATGTTGCGCAGCTTAATCTCGGCAACGTATTCCGCTTGCAGCTGATCGATGCCGAAGCCGATCATCAGGTTGGGGATGACCTCCGCGTCCAGTTCGGTTTCACGGATGATGGAAATGGCCTTGTCGATATCGAGCAGGATCTTGCCCAGACCTTTGAGCAGATGCAGCTTGTCCTTTTTGCGGCTGAGCTGGAAATAGAGCCTGCGGCGCACACATTCGGTGCGCCAGGCCGTCCACTCCTGCATGATCTCGCGCACACCCATCACGCGCGGCATCCCGGCGATGAGGATATTGAAGTTGCAGCC